>NZ_QHKO01000003.1:0-372832 GCF_003260125.1 Lujinxingia litoralis | reverse complement strand
CCGACCTGCCCTCGCCCCCCCACCGCACTACCCGCCCCGAAACCGGCATTTTTTTCAATCATGGATTGGGAGTTGGCTGCCGCTCCGAGGCTGGAGGCGACCTGGCATCGTCTTGAATCGCGTAGAGCGCGACAGTTTGGCACAGCACATTGCTTCGCCCCCACCCAACGATTGGCGTCTCACCCACACGCTCGCCCGCACGCCCGCTCCCATCCCAGCGCACACGCCTGCTCAAAGCTGCGTCGCGCCTCACGAAGCGCACCGCGTGTACAGAGCACAATCCCAAGATTCTCGTGCATATACCCCGATTCCGGCGCCATCGTGACGGAGCGCCGCGCGAAGTGCTCGGCCTCCGCATCACAGCGCCCAGATTTCTCACAACGATCATTCGCATAGGCGTAACACGCCCGCGCATCCCCCGCATCGCATCCAATCTGGGTATAAATATCTCGCTCTGGGTGTCCACTGCCGAACGCATAGGCCAAATGTCTACAAGCGTCCACGTCCTGCGCCCGCACACAGGTATCTTCGTACTTCTCAACGGCAAGACTTCTTTCTTTCTCTTCCCACCGCATCCTCGCGCGTTGCATAAGCCTCATCTCCTGGCCTGCCAGCCTTTCTTGAAGACCAATGCCGGTTCCGTGCGGCATGTATTGCACCCAGGTTTCATCGCCGACCTCGGTAACAAACTCCTGAGACATGCGCCCCGGAAAAAACGTACTCAGGGCAGGACATAACTCTTTTACACTTACCTCTTGCACACGTTCATCACGCGCTGACTGGTAAGGAAACTCGATCATACATGGATACTCGGAGCAATCCGCCCGGGCCTCTTCACCAAACACCTCGGGACATGCCCCTTTAAGAGCCTCCACCGACGCCTCAAATTGTTCGGGCTGGTAGGCCTCATCAAGCTCTTCGGGAAACGCCACGGGACGATCGGGAGACATCTCATTGAGCAAGCCGGTTAAGTAATCCGTCAGATCTTCATGCTCCTGAAAGGTCTCCAATGCCTCTTCATGCGACGCCCGCACGCTCTCCAGACTCGCCTGACAGGCGAGAAGCTGCTCGTCGTCCGGGAGCGCCTGCGTTAATGCTTCGCCTGGCTCACATCTGGGCAGGTCGTTGTGATGGGCCAACGTTTCATGCTCAGCGCCGGCATCCTGCCCCCCCCTGACTCCCCACATAAAAAAGAGAGCTATCGTGAGCACCACGGCCACGAAGAACCCCGAACAAAAGCTCAACACATAAGACATACGCAACGATTTCAGCACCTTACCCCCTGGAAAAAATCCACATTAAAACCCGACACAACCCTCACAAAACCTAATTAAACCTACAACGCCGGGAAGGAAGTCCGCGCCGATGTCGAGACATGCAGACGCTATCGCGGCCATCACACCATGTTTTATCCAGGCGATGACACATATTTGCAGGAAAAGAGAGCATCCCCAACACCAAACCATGACAGCGGCCAGCACGGAGCGTAACACCACTGACCCCCCTCAATCCTGTCTTCTACAGGCCGCCGAAACCGGCGTTTTTTCGTTCATGGGCAGCGAGTTGGCTGCCGCTTTTCAGGTCACACCGACCTGGCATCGTCTTGAATCGCGTAGAGCGCGACAGTTTGGCACAGCGCATTGCTTCGGCACCACCGCGGAGCTCGTGGTTTGGAGCTCGCCACCTTAAGCGCGGCCCACGTCGCCCGAACACCAAATGTTGGAAGCGGCGTCGGTGCCCTGCTAGAGATCCCCGTGGTAGGTTCGACGCCAGACTTCAGCGTGGCTGGCCCGAGTCGCCAGCCCTTTCACTGCCATGTAAGATGCGCGATATCGGGACTCGCCAGCGGATCCCCACCGCCTCGGCGCTCACTTTAAGGAGTAAATCATGATGAAAGTACACCCCCGGACCCACGGCGCGCTCGCGCTCTCGCTTTCCCTGGCCCTGGTCGCCTGCGGCGGCGACGAACCACCTCCCACCAACACCGAGCCGGAGGTGCTGCCGGCGATCATCAGCGAAGACATGGTGTTGAGCGACATCGTGCCCGACCCCACCCTGCCGGATTACGTGGTGGTGGAGTCGGTGGCCGTGCGCGCCACGCTGCGCGTGGAGCCCGGGGTCACCATCCGCTTTGCGCGCACCACTCGCCTGACCATTGATGGCGAGCAGGGCGGCGCGCTGGATAGCCGCGGCAGTCAGGAGGCGCCGGTCATCTTTACGGGTCAAGACAAGGCCAAGGGCTCCTGGCACGGCGTTCACTTTGTGAACTCCACCTCCTCGCAGAACAACCTGCGCTGGACGACGATTGAGTACGCCGGCGACGACGCCTTCCGCGAAGGGCTGCGCGCGGCCAACCTGGCGCTGGACGGCGGCTCCTCGGTCTTCATCTCCAACAGCACCATTCGGGAGTCCGCGCGTTACGGCATCGAGCTCACCCCGGAGAGCTCCCTGACGGGGTTCTCGCAAAACACCTTTGAGAACAACTTCGACTTTGCCATGCGCCTGCCGGCCCAGGAGGTGGGCAAGATCGATCGCCTCTCAACCTTTGCCGGCAGCACCTTTGAGGCCGGCGTGGAGACCTACGGCGGGGAGATCCGCACCAGCGCGACCTGGAAAAAGCTCTCCAACGACGCGCCCATCGCCGTGACCGACACCGTCACCGTGAAGAACCGCCTCGATCTGGAGCCCGGCGTCCGGATCCTCTTTGATGAGTTCATCGGGATGACCGTCGACGGCGAAAGCGGCGGCGTGCTGGTCTCGCTGGGCACCGACGCGGACAACGTCGTGATGAGCCGCCTGGGCGATGTCGTCTGGAAGGGGGTCTACCTCGACGGCGTCACCTCCAACGAGAGCCGCCTGGAGTACACCACGATCGAGTACGCCGGCTTCTCGGGCTACGACGGCAACCCCAAGGCCAACCTGACCATCGGCGGCAGCGAGGGCACCAGCACCATGGTCGTGCTCGACAGCACCTTTGCCTACTCCACCGGCGCGGGGATCGCGCTGGGAGAAGGCTCCACGGTGAACGGGGACGTGGAAGCGGTGAACAGCTTCATCGACAACGCCGCCGCCGATGTCCTCTACCCCTGAGGCCTGAGCCATCCGCGGTGTTACGCGCGTAAAAAAAACGCCGCGCCCCCTTGTCCCGGGGCGCGGCGTTTTTTTGTGGTGCGAGGTGGCATCCGGCCCCTCTAGCCCCCTCCCCCCTTAGCTCAGGGCAGCTCTCCATCACTCACATCATGGGCCACCACCAGGCTGATCTCCTGCCCGATGATGCCATCGCCCGTCGCGTTGAGGTGCCCGGCGTTGCCAAACACATACACCGTGGTGGCCTGGTCGGGGGCGCTGAGTCGGGCGTGGTTGAGCTCGGCCAGCAGCCAGGAGGCCTCGCCACGGGTGCAGGCGGCTACGGCCGCTCTCTGGTGCTCCTCATCTACGCCGGGCTCACAGAGAATATAGGACGGGCACACCCGCATCGTGCTCGTGAACGCCAGCGTGTTGTAGAACTGCGCCTCGGCCGCGCCCTGAGCGCTGAGAAGACTGGCGTGCCGGTTCCAGAGGTTGTCCTCGCCACTCGCGGCGATGATCTGGGCGTTGGCGGTGACGTTCACCACGCGCCAGCCGGCCTGATAGCTGCCGTCGACGCGCTGCCCGTCGCGCACCAGCATCGCCGCCGGCGCCGGACACGCCGCGGCGCTCCCCGACGTCTCATTGCTGGCCGGATAGAACCCGCACCCTTCCACCTCCGCATGGGTGGCGCAGCTCCCGCTTGCGTCCTGCTCATACGCCGCGATGACCAGTGTGTGATACTCGCCAGCCACCAGCCCCTCGTCCCCCAGGGGCCGGGCCTGCGACGCGTCGCAACCCTCGACGCTCTCGTCGTCGACGTCCGCCCAGGCCAGGTGCACCACCTGTAGATCCTCGATCGCTGGCACGGCGACGTACTCGGCATACACCATCGCGATGCGGCTTTCGGTCACCGCCGCGCGGGTCAGCACCTTAAAGGGCTGCGAGTCGCCCGCGCGATAAAGACAGACCTTGCGCGTCGAGCTTCGCCCCCGGTGATCGCCGACGATAAGGCGCAGGCGCGCCTCGTCCTCGCCAAACGCCGGTTCGTCGCACGCCGGGCACGTCTGCCCGCAGCCGTCGGCGCCACAAAACCCCTCCGGGCAGCGGGGCTCACACTCCGGGGCGCCACCCTCGACCCGAATCCCGCAGTCCTCGCAGTCGGAGCCCAACTCACACAGGCTGAACTGCGAGGCCGGGCCACCGTCATCGCATTGGCCATCGCCGGCGTAGCGACAGGTGTTGGTGCAGAGCTCCCCGGGCTCAAGCTGGGGCGGCTGCCAGGGCTCGGGTTCGGGCTCTGGAAGGGGATTCGGCGTCGGGAAAGGACCCGGGTCCGGCTCCCCCTCCGAATACCGGGTGCCACAGTCGCGGCAGTCGGTTCCCAGGGCGCAGATGCCATACAACGCCCCCTCACCGCCATCATCGCACTGCCCGTCGCCCGCATAGGGGCAGGTGTTCGTGCAGAGATCGTCCTCCAGGGGAGCGTCGCCAAAAGAACAGGAGCCAAGCTGAAGGCTCAGGGCGAACAGTCCGACCATCACCATGCGCTGCGTCCAAACATTCATTAAATCCCCCTCGTTAGGGTGAGCTCAAAGCCATGCTTCGCATGGGTCTGACTCTGGCCCCTCGGCTGGTAGAGATCAAGGCCCCCCCGTTGCGGGCATCACCCTCGACGGGCCTCTTCCACCACCCGGACATCGAGCGTTGAACACCCGTTGAACGTCGCGAATCGCCGAAGCTCATCGTTTAACGCAACGAAGAAGCGCTCCCTCTCAAAGGCGACATCTTCCAGGTGCACACTCAACACCTCCAGCCGCCCCTCGGCCCGATGCGCCTTCGCGTCGATGCGCGCCACAAAGGCGTCGCCGAAGAGAACGGGCAGGCAGAAGTAACCAAACTGCCGTTTGGACGCCGTGACATAACTCTCCAGCCGGTAGTCGAACCCGAAGAGCGAGCTCAGACGGTCGCGGTGAATCACCGCGTTGTCGAATGGCGAGAGGATCTGGAGCGCCGGCTCGGGTTTAAACGCGGACTCCAGCGAACGCGCGCGCTCCTGCGCCTTGAGGTCGACGTAAACGCTCGACCCATCGTTGAGGACAACCTCCTCCACCTCCCCCGCGTCGAGATGTGCGTCGAGAATCGCGCGCATGGCCTCGCGCATCGCCTTGCCCTTTTGCAGGTGCAGGAGCTGCTTCCAGGTGAACACGCCATGGGCGCGGCGAGTGGTTTTGAAGAGGTAGGCGGCGACGTCGGGCAAGGTGGGTACGCTCAGGTCGAGGCCCTCGGGCAGCATGCGCTCGCTCAGCTCGTACACCTTTTCCATGCCATCGCGGCGGCAGATCATCAGCTCGCCCATCATAAAGAGCGTATCCAGCGCGGCGCGCACCGGGCGGCCGCCCCAGGCCTTGCCGGAGCTCGCGGCCCGGCGCTCGAAATCCCGCGCGCGGGTGGGGCCCTCGGCGCGCACCCGCGCCAGAATCTCGCGCATCAGCGGGGTATCGAGGTTTTTGTAGTAGCGATTCTCCCCCTGACGAATCGTCGTCATGCGGCGAAGCGCAAAGCGGTAGTCGCGCATCGGCAGGTAGGACGCGGCATGAAACCAGTAGTCAAAGATCTGCCCTTTGCTCACCAGCTGGTTCAGGTGGTCCTGCTCGTAGCCCGGCACCCGGCTCCAGAGCACGTGGTGATGGGCCCTCTCGACCACAGCGAGCGTATCGATTTGCACGTAGCCCAGATGTTCCATGGCGCGCAGCGCTCCCGACTCGCCAGTGCCAAAAGTCCCTGGCGAGGTCAGCCCCTGATGGGCCAGGGCCAGGTGTCTTAACTCGGATGTCATAGGGGGACTCGGTCGGTAGGGAAAGGGATTGGGCAGCCGCACAAAGGCCTCGCTCGGATTTCGCGTGGGCCGCCGGGCGCGGTGGGGGAGCTTACACGGGGGCGCCACGCTGTCGAAGCCTGACCTCGGGTCGGCCGCCGAATTCCATAGCGCGCCCCCCCGGTGCCTTCTCCTGTGCGTCCACCTCTTGACTGACCTATCGGTTAACGCTCTTCTATACCTATCTCTACAACCCCGGTTCTCCCCCCTGCCACCGCTTTCCGGGTGGACGCGTCAGGGGGGGCACCGCGACGCCCCCTGAATGAATGCCTCTCATGGCTCCATTCTCGCCAGACAAGGACACGCCATGCATTTGCCCTTCGCCCTCTCTCGTCAGGCTCGCCACGCCCTGGTGCTGCTCGCCAGCCTGGCCCTGCTGACGGCCTGCTCCGACACCGACAGCGATCCCACCCGTGCGGCCGGCGGACTCGCCGAGGCCTGCTACCCCAACGACACCTGCGACGTGCCCTACATCTGTAGCGAGCAAGGCGTCTGCGTGCAGCCGCTGGAGGATATCGACGCCGGCGATACGGACATCTCCGACGCCGACGATACGGGCATCTCCGACGCCGACGACACAGACATCTCCGAGCCCGACGACACAGATATCTCCGAGCCCGACGACACAGATATCTCCGAGCCCGACGATGCCGATGAAACGTGCATCCCGCTGACCTGTGCCGATCTGGGGGCCCAATGCGGTCCGGTCGACAACGGCTGCGGAGAGCCTCTCCAGTGTGGAAGCTGCGCCTCGTACCAGACCAACGCCGGGCTCACCGGATGCATCGAGGGCACCTGTGAATACGCCTGCCGCCCGGGCAGCCTGGCGAGCGCCGAGGGGTGTCGTGATCACCTGCGCGTGGCCGCCGGAAGCACCCACAGCTGTGCGCTGGACGCCCAGGGGCAAGCCTACTGTTGGGGGGCGAACGCTCAGGGTCAGCTGGGCGACGGCACCACCGAGCGCAGCCTGGTACCGGTGGCGGTCCAGGGGCTGGAGGGCATCGTCCTGAGCGCGATCTACGCCGGGGAGAGCCATACCTGCGGGCTCAGCGACGCCGGTCAGGTGTACTGCTGGGGAGGTAACGCGTACGGCCAGCTCGGCGACGGTACGGCCGTGGACCGCCTGGTTCCCACCGCGCTCACCGATCTGAGCGAGCCGGTGCTCTCCCTGGCGATCGGGGCGCGGGGAGACCATACCTGCGCGATCACCGCCGGGGGCGCCCCCCGCTGCTGGGGCCGCAACGATAAGGGCCAGCTGGGCGACGGCACCACCGCCCACCGGGCCACGCCCACCACCCTGCTCAACGCTCCGAGCGAAGGCGTGGTCGCTATCGCCGCCGGCACCGCCCACACCTGCCTGGGGCACAGCGACACCTGGATGACGAAGACCTTCTGTGTGGGCGACAACGCCATCGGCCAGCTGGGCGATGGCACCCAGACCACGCGCCACTCCCTGACGGAGACCTCGCGCAACGTGCGCTCCTTTGATCTGGGGGCCGGGGGCCACCACACCTGCTCGCTCAACGCCTACGACGGCCGTGTCATCTGCTGGGGCCGCAACGATACGCGTCAGCTCGGCAACGTCTCGGGCGACGTGTATTTCAATCCGCCCACCGAGCGGACCATCCCCGCTGGCGCGGTGCGGGTACGGGCCGGAGAGGCCCACACCTGCGCGCAGATGGATAACGGCGGCCTGACATGCTGGGGCAAAAACACCTCCGGACAGACCACCGACGCCCAGCCCAACACCGATACGCCCCGGGACGTCGCGGGCCATACCTTTGGGACCCTCTTCTTTGATACGGGCGCCAACCACACCTGCTCGATCCAGTCGGATCAGATCGTGCGCTGCTGGGGAAGCAACGGCTCGGGCCAGCTCGGCAACGGCAGCACCACCGCGACGGCCACCCCGGTGGAGGTGACGCTCCCCTGAGCGTCGCATGCTGGCCGGCCCGTCGATGCATAGGCATGACGGGCCACCTCGGGTTCCCCCCTGCCGCCGCTTGCTTACCTGATGGGCGTCTCAGGGGGGCATTGTTTTCGCCCGCACCGAAGGGATGCCGCTCCTGACTCCGTTCTCGCCAGACAAGGACACGCCATGCACTTGCCCCCCTCCCTATCCCGCAGGGCTCGCCACCTCATCGTGCTGCTCGCCAGCCTGGCCCTGCTGACGGCCTGCTCCGACACTGCGGGCCATGCCACGATCGACGCCGGCGCCGGGGACATCTCCGACGCTGACGATACGGGCGCTCCAGACGATACGGGCGCTCCGGACGATACGGGCGCTCCAGACGATACGGGCGATACTGACATCCCCGATGCCGACGATGCGGGTACTGGGGACACAGACATCCCCGATGCCGCTGAAACGTGCATCCCGCTGAGCTGTGCCGATCTGGCGGCGCAATGCGGTCCGGTCGATGACGGCTGCGGCCAGACGCTCCAGTGTGGAAGCTGCGCCGCCTATGGAAGCGACGCCGAGCTCACGGCGTGCATCGAAGGCACCTGCAACTACGTGTGCCTGGCGAGCAGCCAGCCCGCCGCCGACGGGTGCCGCGATGCTCGACGCCTGGCCCTGGGTTCGGGCCATACCTGCGCGCTGAACGCCGAGGGACGAGCGTATTGCTGGGGAAGCAACCCCGACGGTCGGCTGGGCGACGGCACGACCGAGCGCCGCCTGGTACCGGTGGCGGTCCAGGGACTGGAGAGCATCGTCCTGAACGCGCTCTACGCCGGGAGCAGTCATACCTGCGGGCTCAGCGACGCCGGTCAGGTGTACTGCTGGGGAGGCAACGCTGAGGGCCAGCTCGGCGACGGAACGACTGTGGACCGCCTGGTCCCCACCCCGGTCACCGGTCTGAGCGAGCCGGTGCTCTCCCTGGCGATCGGGGCGCGGGGTGACCATACCTGCGCGATCACCGCCGGGGGGACTCCTCATTGCTGGGGCCGCAACGCCGAGGGCCAGCTGGGCGATGGCACCACCGCCCACCGGGCCACCCCCACCCCGATGCTCAACGTCCCGAGCGGGGACGTGGTGAACATCGCCGCCGGCACCGCCCACACCTGTGTGGTGATCGACGACACGGCAACGACGAAGACCCTGTGCGTGGGTAACAACTCCGTCGGCCAGCTCGGCGATGGCACTCAGACCACGCGCCACACCCTGACGGAGCTCTCGCGCAACGTGGAGTCCGCTGGCCTGGCAGCCGGGGGACTGCATACCTGCTCGATGGACGGCAGCGGCCAGGTCATCTGCTGGGGCCACAACGGCTCCGGACAGCTGGGTAACCGCTCGGGCTCCGCGACCATTGATCCGCCCACCGAAGTCACCCTTCTGGCTGGCGTGGAGGAGGTGCGGGCCGGAGAGAACCATACCTGCGCCCGCATGGACACCGGGGGGCTGAGATGCTGGGGCAGTAACTCGGAAGGACAGACCGCCGACACCGAACCCCGAACCTTCAGGCCCCGGGACGTTCCCGGCCATAGCGCCGGGACCCTCGTCTTTGACACCGGGGGCTACCACACCTGCTCGATCACCTCGGATCAGATTCTCCGTTGCTGGGGAGCCAACGCCGGTGGGCAGCTCGGCATCGGCACCACCACCTCGACGGCCACCCCGATGAGCGTGACGCTCCCCTGAGGGGGCGCAGCCGAGGCTGCCCGACTGCGCGCGCCCCCCGGGGTGCGACCTCCTCCCGGGGTCGCGCCCCGGGGGGCTTTTTTTTGCCCCGTCGGGGCGCCGATGGCTCCCGCGCCCCATCGCGGCACCGCGGGAGGGCGCCGCGCAGACCGGCTTCCGGAATACTGCCCGGGCGAAAACCATTCAAAAGGTGTTCAAAACAACTGGACGTGTTCTGAACAGGTGGTTACATCTCTTCTCAGCCCGGGCCGACGACCTGGCGCCCGAGACCTCGACTCGACGTCCGAGTTTCCCTTTAAGTTCCGGCAGATAACTCAACCCTTGTACATAAACCAACAAATCGCTACACAGGGTCGCCGCAGCGCTCCACGCCCCCTATCACGACCCGCGGCCCTCCCCCCTCCTGCCGCCTCTCCCCGCCGGCATCCCTCCGATCGCCCGATCTGACCAGGACCTCGCCATGAAGCGCCCCCCTGACAGCCCCTCTCCACCGCCTCTGCCTCCCCGACGCAAAGTGGCCCCTGCACGGGCTGACATCACTCTGGAAACATTGACAATCCCGGCTCCTCCGCAGCCCTCCTCCACCCTCGACGGCATCCCCGGCGTCACCAGCGACGCCGAGGCCAGCGAGCCGGCGTCGGCGCCCAAAAGCCCTGTTCAGCCGCTCGCCACCCGCTTTCGGCGCCAGCGCCTGAACACCCCTACATCGGGATGGTCCCGGGCTCTGACCCCGATTGACGCCATCGCGGCCATTCCGGCCCCCTTAAACGATTCAAAACCCGTTCAAACCCCATCCAAGGAAGCCATCATGAGCAGCACCCTCACCACAGCCCTCGAACAACTCGCAACCACCGCTGGCTTCATCGCCGGAGCCGTCGGCAACAGCACCAGCGGCATGGTCATGGGCTCGCTGGGCGGCTCCGACGACTTCAACGTGGAGCTGGCCGTGGCCGCCAACACCGAGGTGGTCAAGGCCAAGCAGCGCGCGATGGCCTCCCTGGAGTTGAAGGGGGGCGTGGAAGACATCCTCATCACCCTCTCCAACCAGTACCACCTGATCCGCCCGCTCACCGAGCGCCCGGAAATCTTCCTCTACCTGGCCGTCGATCGCAGCCAGGCCAACCTGGGCATGGCGCGCTTCGCCCTGGGCGAAGCTGAGAGCATCCTCAAACTCTGAGGCTTCCACCGAGGCGAATTTGCAGGATAGTGCGCCCTTTTGTCGCCGGGCGATCTCATCTAAAGCGCCCCTTCCTCGGTAGAATTCACAGAATTCAATAAATGCACATCCCCCCGTCTTCTAAGCCCCTTCCGAAGGTAAAGTTCGGCGAGGCATGCGGCGAGGGGATGTGACCCCCGTCAACTTTGGCGATCCGCGAATTTTCATGCGACCTTGCGGGCCCTCGCCCTCCCAACGACAAGGGATTTCGGGGGTGCCCCGGAAGTCCTCACAACGACAAAACCCCATACGGCCTCTTGAGCTACGCTCGCCAGATCGCTACAACCACTCATACTCCATTGAGGCAACTCCCGCTCCCATCAGGAGAGGCATCTCTGGAGTACATCCTGCGCAATCTGGGGAGACGCCCTATTCATAGGAGACATGAATTCGGGAAGCTCCCTTGTCCTGTGTTTTATGAAGTCCGGGAGGACCGGGTGCCATGAGTTCATCACCAGACAACGCCGATCCCGGCATCCAGGATGTCACCTCTCCTGTCGAAACGGAGCACGGACGCCCCCTCGGGGAGACCGGGGTCATCCCCCCAACTCCTGAACAGGATGACCCTCGCCACACCACACTCCCCGCTGTGCGCCTTCGTCCGAAGCCGCACCGACGCGCTCGCCAGAGCGCACCCCGGCCCCTACACCAGACCCCGGTTCGGGGATGGTCAGCGGCCCTCACCACCCCCGGCGACCCTCCGGTCGCCCCTGACCCAGAGGAAGTAACGATGTCAAACCCGGTCAACAACGCTCTCGAACAACTCGCCAGCGTCGACGGATTCATCGCTGGAGCCATCGGCAACAGCGCCAGCGGTATGGTCATGGGCTCTCGCGGAGGCTCCGACAAGTTCAACGTCGAGGTCGCCGTCGCCGCCAATACCGAGGTGGTCAAAGCCAAGAATCGGGCCATGAAGGCGCTAAAGCTCAACGGCGGAATCGAGGATATCCTCATCACGCTCACCGAGCAGTACCACCTGATCCGCCCGCTCAAGAGCCACCCGGAGATCTTTCTTTACCTGGCCGTCGATCGCAGCCGCGCCAACCTGGCGATGGCCCGCTTTACCCTGAGCGAAGCCGAGAGCGCGATGAAGCTCTGACCCCGGCGCGCATCCCGCGCCTCTGCTCGCTGTTAAGGCCGTCGCCCTGTAGGGCGGCGGCCTTTTTTTTGCCCCTCGCAGCCCCGTTTCTGCCGCCCTGTATGCCCGGCCCAAGAGGGGCATCACAGCCCCGCCGGCGATCCGAACTTCTCAAATGCCAGCGGGCCCTTAGCATCCGGCGCGCCATGCGCTAGGGTAGCCGGGCCGCGCGCCTGTTGAGTCGGCTTTTTGTGCCCACGCGCCGCACATCAGTCCTGAGCATGCGCCCCGACCGTATCGGGCGCCTTCTATCCACCCGCGTTCCCCTGAACTGAGGTGATTGTATGAGTGACCATCCCGAAATCGACAGTCTGGAAGGCATCCTTCGCAAACTCCCGGCCGAGGATCAGGCCGAGGCCTTCCGCATCCTCTACGGCCGACTGCCCCAGGCGCTGGAGGTGCCCCCGGAGGCCCGGCGCCTGGCCACCGAGCACGACTTCGACGTGGCCGGCTACCGCTTTGAGTGTGCCCCCGAGGAGCGCCGCGCCCCGCGCCGGGTGCGGGTCGGCGCGATCCAGACGCAAATCGTCGAACCCACTGACGCGCCGATCGAGCAGCAGTACCGGGCGATTCGCGATCGGGTCGAGACGATCATCCACGCCGCCGGCGCCATGGGCACCAACGTGCTCTGCACGCAGGAGGCCTGGAACATGCCCTTTGTCTTCTGCACCCGCGAGAAGCAACCCTGGACGGAGTTCGCCGAGCCCATCGACGGCCCCACCACCGCGTTCCTCTCCGAGCTGGCGCGGCGCTACAACATGGTCATCCTCTCCTCGATTCTGGAGCGCGATGAGCGCCACGGCGACACCCTCCACAACACCACGGTGGTCATCGGCAACCGCGGCAACATCATCGGCAGCCACCGCAAAAATCACATCCCGCGGGTCGGCGATTTTAACGAGTCCTCCTACTACATCGAGGGCAACACCGGGCATCCGGTCTTCGCCACCGAGTTTGGCAAGATCGGCATCAACATCTGCTACGGGCGTCACCACCCGCTGAACTGGTTGATGTTCGGGCTCAACGGGGCCGAGATCGTGTTTAACCCCTCGGCCACCGTCGGCGGTCTCTCCGAGCCGCTGTGGCCGATTGAGGCCCGCAACGCCGCGATCGCCAACAACTACTTCACCGTGGCGATCAACCGCCTGGGCACCGAGCACTTCCCCAACGAGTTCACCTCCGGCGACGGCCGCGCGGCTCACCACGACTTCGGACACTTCTACGGCTCCAGCTACGTGACCGCCCCCGACGGCAGCCGCACCCCGGGGCTCTCCCGGGTGCGCGACGGGCTGCTGGTGAGCGAGATCGACTTGAACCACTGCCGCCAGGTGCGCGACCGCTGGGGCTTCCAGATGACGCAGCGCCTGGACGAGTACGCCGAGTGGCTCCGGGTGGCGGCCTCGGCCGACTTTGAGCCGCAGATCATCGCCGATCCCGGCATCGACGTCAGCCGACTCAGCCGCGCGGCGGGCTCGGCGGCGCCGCGCCAGGTGGGCGCCGGGCAGCAAAACGCGCTTCCCGGCAGCGCGATCCACTCCCCGACGCTGACCTACACCAGCCCGGATCGCTCCTCCGAGGAGTAACCCGGCCCGGGGCCAGGTGGCGGACCGAGCCCGGCTCGGCCTGTCACAACGCATAAAAAACGCGCCCGGGCACGATGCCCGGGCGCGTTTTTTATGCCCTCCCCCCTCCCGAGGGCAGCGTGTGGCCCGCGAGCTCAGCCTGCGGCCCGCGGCGAGTGCTCCCGCAGCCACGCCAACGCCACCGCGGTGTTCTCACAGAGGTGCACGCCCTCGCGCTCGGCCACGCCCGCCCGCTTCAAAAGCGCCAGCGTCTGCCCACGGGCACCGGCGACCACCGCGTGCACCTCGTGGTCCTGCAGCGTCTCCAGCGCGCTCTCCAGCGCCACCAGCCCGGTGGCGTCCATCGCCTGCACCCCATCCAACTCCAGGACCACCGCCTCGGTCTCCCGGCTCACGATCTCCAGCGCGGCCATCGCTTTCTGGGCCGCCCCAAAAAAGAGCGGGCCGCGGATGGCGTACACCACCACCCCCGCGGGCACCTCTTCGACGGTGCCCGCCGGCCCCGTGGGCGCCGGGGCCCCTTCGGTGACCTCGGCCATGCGCCGCATAAAGATCAGGGCGGCCAGCACCACCCCCACCGAGACCCCGATGACCATGTCCACGGCCACCGTCAGCCCGAAACAGGTCAGCAGCACCGCCACGTCACTGGCCGGCGCCACCCGCACGATATGCACAAAGTGGCGGGCCTCCGACATGTTCCAGGCCACCAGCAAGAGGAGCGCGGCCAGCGACGCCATCGGCAAAAACCCCAGGAGCGGCGCCCCCACCACCACCGCCACCACGATGCTCAAGGCGTGCACCATTGAGGCCACCGGCGAGCGCGCCCCGGCCTTGATGTTGGTGGCGGTGCGGGCGATGGCCCCGGTGGCGGGAATCCCGCCAAAGAAGGGCGCCACCACATTGCCCACCCCCTGGGCGATGAGTTCGGAGTCGGGATCATGGCGCGTGCGCGCCATGCCATCGGCCACCACCGCCGAGAGCAACGACTCAATGGCCCCGAGCATCGCGATGGCCAGCGCCCCACCCAGCAGCGCCCGCACCGTCGAAAAACTCAGCTCAAAGGGCTCCCCCCCGGGTCCGGCCGCCTCCCAGGGAAGCATCGGCAAAGGGGGCAAGGGCGGAATCCCGGCGTACACCTGGTCGCCCACCGTGGTCTGAAAGCGGCTGGCAATGGTCGCCACCTCAAACCCCTCCCAGATCAGGGAGGCCCCGGCGGCGACCAGCGCCGCCACCGGCAGCGCCACCAGCGGGGCCGGCACGCGTTTGGTCACCCGGGGCAACATCACCAACATCGCCAGCGTCAGCAGCCCGATCGCCAGCTCCCCGGGAATCACGCTGGCGCGCGCTTCCCACATCACCATCACCCGTTCAAAAAAGTGCTCCGGCTCCCGCCCCAACTCCAGCCCCAGCATATCCTTGAGCTGCAAGGTGGCGATCACCGTGGCAATCCCCGCGGTAAACCCCGTGGTCACCGGGTGCGGGATAAAGCGCGTGAGCCCCCCCAGCCGAAAAAGCCCCATCGCAATCAGGATCAGCCCGCCGAGAAGCCCCGAAATCAGCAACCCGGCCAGACCAAAGCTCGTGTAAATCGGCGCCAAAATCACGATAAACGCCGCCGTCGGTCCACTGACCTGGGTGCGCGAACCTCCCAGCGCCGCGATCACAAATCCCGCGACAATCGAGGTATAAAGCCCGTACTGCGGTGCCACGCCCACGCCGATGGCCAGCGCCATCGCCAGGGGAAGCGCCACCACCCCGACCACCAGCCCGGCCATCACATCGGCCCGGAGATCGCCTGCTCCGTACCCCTCGCGCCACACGGCGCGCAGGGCCGCCGCGGGCAGTTCCGACGTTCTCCGCCCCTCTTTCAGTGATGTATAGCGCGTACGTCCCATCTTGAACTCTCGTCGTCCAGGGTGCAGGCGTCGCTCCACGACGCCCGAACAACGCAAAAGAGACGCAACCAACGTCACCCTTTGCAATTTAACGCACCCCTACGTAAAACAACGCACCCCGTCAATCACCCAACTCACCCCTGGAGCCCCCATGGAAGACCGCCTGATGACCGTCAAGCAGCTCGCCGCCTACCTCAGCGTCAGCGAGCGTACCGTGCTTAATCTCGTCCAGGAGGGCGCGCTCCCCGGCGTCAAAGTCGGCAACCAGTGGCGCTTCCGAAAGGCCATGATCGACACCTGGCTCGACGATCAGATGCTCGGGCTGACCCCGCGCGTGGTCGAACCCGCCCCCCACCCGGCGCCCCGAAAAATGCTGGAGCTTCAGAGCTGTTTTGAACCCTCCCACGTGCTGGCCGACCTGGTCGCCACCACCAAAACCGGCGTGATCAGCGAGCTCGCCGCCTTTGCCGCCGGGCTGGGCCTGGTGCGCGATGACACCTGGTTTGTCGGCGCGCTAATCAAACGCGAAAACGTCATGCCCAGCGCCATCGGGCAGGGCCTGGCCTTCCCGCACACCCTGCGACGCCACCCCGAGCAGATCACGCGCCCCTTCATGGTGGTGGGACGCTCCCGGGCCGGAGTCGACTTCGATGCCCTCGATGGCCAGCCCACCCACCTCTTCTTCGTGCTGGGCCTTCGCTACGAAGAGCTTCACCTCCCCTGGCTCGCGCGCCAGGTGCAGATGCTGGCCAACGCCGAGCTCGTCGACACCCTCCTCCACGCCCCCGATGCCCCGACCATCTACCAGGCCCTGCTGAGCGCCGAAGCCCCGATTGCCGGCCTGTAAGACCCGGGCGCCAACACGCCCCATCTTCGCCGCAGCGCGTCATATCCCGGGGGTCGCGTCATGACTCACCAGTCAGACCAACCCCCGTCTTGACAACCCTCTGAGCGCACCCTAAAGCCCACGTCCCGACAACCGGTAATGCGCCCTACTATCCCTCGGCGACCGGTCTCCGTGAGCACTTTGGACCCGAAGCCAGGTGGCTGCAGATGGAAACCCTCAGCGACACGCGCCGTACCGCCGCGTTCTACGATGTCGACGGTACGCTTATCCGCACCAACGTAGTGCACGCCTATGCCTACTACGCGATCAACAGCCCGGCGATGGGCGATAAGATCGGCAAAACCGCCGGCCTCCTCGCCAGCCTGCCCCTCTACTGGATCGCCGATAAATTCGACCGCCGCGTATTCAACGAGGCCTTCTACAAGAACTACGCCGGCTTCACCGAAGACCGCCTGGTCCTCATCGGCGAAGAGATCTTTGAGAAGGTCATCAAGCCCAACATCTTCAAGGGCGCGTTCAGCCTGGTGGATCGCAGCAAGCGCCAGGGCCATGACCAGATCCTGGTCACCGGCGCCCTCGACGTGATCACCAAACCACTGGCCGACTTTCTGGGCTGCAAAGACTTCGTGGCCAACCGCCTGGAGATCAAAGAGGGCAAGGCGACCGGCCGGCTGCTCAAGCCCATGATCGCCGGCGCCAACAAGGCCCTCTGGGTACGCCGCTACGCCGAGGAGCACGGCTACGACCTTGACCGCTCCTTTGCCTACGCCGACAGCGGCTCCGACATCCCGCTCCTCTCGGTGGTGGGCAACCCCTGCGCCATCAACCCCGATTTCAAGATGCGCACCACCGCCCGCGCGTACGACTGGCCGGTGCTCAACCTCGACTGATCTCGATTAAAAACGCCCGCCGCGTCATCCCCTGACAGGCAGCGCTCCTCATACATCTTTATTGCGGAAGGTCCTGGCATGTCCGATAGCACCACGTCTTACAACCCGGTTCGCTACCTCACCGAAGACTCCCGCCCCATCTACCTGCACTACGGCGAAGACTTTTTGACCCATAAGTTCCCCGCCGGCACCCGGGTGGTCTACGCCAACAAGCCGATGAAGCCCATCGACAACCAGGGCGCGGCCATCCGCTACGCACTCAATCACCCCGAGGGCGACGTCAAGCCCCTCTACGCGCAGCTCAAACCGGGGATGAAGGTCACCATCGCCATCGACGATATCTCGGTGCCCCTGCCCCCGATGAAGACCCCCGACATCCGCCAGAAGGTCCTCGAGATCGTCCTGCAGATGCTCGCCGACCACGGCGTGGAAGACGTCGAGATGGTCGTCGCCCTGGCCCTGCATCGCCGCATGACCGGGAGCGAAATCAAGCGCATGGTCGGCCCCGAGATCTTCAACGAGTACTACCCCGAGCGCCTCTACAACATGGACGCCGAGGACGAAGACAACATGGTCTTCCTCGGTGAAACCGACCATGGCGAAAAGGTCCAGATCGTGCGCCGCGCCGCCGAGAGCGACCTGTTGATCTACGTCAACGTCAACTACGTCCCGATGAACGGGGGCTTTAAATCGATTGGCACCGGTTTGTCGGGCTACCAGTCGATTCAGTACCACCACAACCCGCAGACCATCCTGAAGTCTGACTCCTACATGGACCCCAAGAACAGCGCGCTCTACAACTCCAACGAGCGCATGGGGCGGATGATCAACGAGAAGCTCAACGTCTTCCACATCGAGACCGCGCTCAACAACAAGATGTACGACGACCAGCTTCAGTTTCTGGCCGACCCCGAAGACGACTGGTCCGCGGCCGATGAGCTCAAGTTTAAGTCGATGCAGTGGACGCTCAAAAAGCTCCCGCGCGCGGCCAAGCGCAACTTCTTCCACAAGGTGCCCGCCGACTACGGCCTCGTCGGCGTGTTCGCCGGCGCCACCGAAGCCGTCCACGAAAAGACCCTGGAGAAGTGCTGGCAGCAGCACGCCGTGCCCGTCGAAGGCCAGTCCGACGTGGTGGTCTGGGGCATCCCCTTTGAGAGCCCCTACAACGTCAACTCCATCATGAACCCGCTTTTGGTTCGCGTGATGGCGCTGGGCTACTTCTTCAACATGTACCGGGGCAAACCCATCGTGAAGAAGGGCGGCACGCTCATCATCACCCACCCCTGCTACGACCAGTTCGACCCGGATCACCACCCCAGCTACATCGAGTTCTTCAACCGCTGCCTGCCCGAGACCCGCTGCTCCAAGACCCTGGGCAAGCGCTGGGAAAAAGAGTTCGCCGAGAACCCCAACTACATTGAGATGTTCCGGCGCGGCAACGCCTACCACGGCGTGCACCCCTTCTACATGTGGTACTGGGCCGAAAACGGACAGCATCACGTGGGCCGCGTCATTGTGGTCGGCGCCGAAAACGACCACGTCCCGGCGCGCATGGGCTGGCTCAGCGCCAAAACCATGGACGAGGCCCTGGAAATGGCCGCCGAACACCACGGCCCCGACCACGACCTCACCGTCATGCACCACCCGCCCTTTGTGATTGCCGACGTCCGTTAATCAGAGCCCCTGCCCCCCTTCGCCGGGGGGCCGGCGCGCTCTGCGCGGCTTTAGATGAAGCACCGCTGTCTTTGTCGACCCAGGTTTTTGCCATGACGCACTCCCATGACACTTCCCACGCCGGCGCCACCGCGCCCGGCAATGGCCACATCAATGGCACCGCGGGCGCCCACGCTCTGGCGCTGCCCGCAACCGCGCCGGCCCCCACCCTGGAGGGCACCCTCAAGGTCGGTGAATCGCTGCGCGGCAAAGAGATCTTGCTCACCGGAACCACCGGGTTCCTGGGCAAGGTCGTCATGGTCATGCTCCTGCGCAACCACCCCGACATTGAGCAGCTCTACGTGCTCGTGCGCAGCCGCCGCGACCACAATGCCACCGAGCGCTTCTACGACGAAGTCGTCCCCTCCGGCGCCCTCGATCCGCTACGCCAGGTCTACGGCGATCAGGGCTACCTGGACTTTTTGCGCGAGAAAGTCACCGTCATCGACGGCGATATCTGCCGCGAGAACCTGGGGCTGGAACTCGAGCACGCCCGCGAACTCTCCAGCCGCCTGGACGTCTTCATCAACTCCGCCGGTCTGACCAACTTCAACCCCAACCTGCGCAACGCGCTGGAGATCAACACCCTCTCCCAGCGCCTCACCCTGGACTTTCTGGCCCTGGGCGACAACCACGCCCGCCTGATGCACGTCTCCACCTGCTTCGTGGCCGGCAACTCCCAGAAACCCAGCCCCGAGGTCTTCCCCGGCCCCCGCGTCTACCCCCGGGTCGACGAGCTGGGCCTGGACTACGAGCACGAGCGCGAGATCGACGATTGCCTCAAGCTCATCGAACACTTCGAAGCCATCTCCCGGGATCAGGAGCATCAGGTTCGCTTTGTTCAGGAAGCCCGCGACTTCCTCAAAAAGCATAACCTCAACCCGGGCGACGCCGGCGCGATGGACACAGCCTGCGAACGCGCCCGACGCAACTGGGTCAACAAGACCCTCTCCCAGGAAGGCCGCAAGCGCGCCGCGTTCTGGGGCTGGCCCAACATCTACACCTACACCAAGAGCCTGGGCGAACGCATCCTGGCCGACGCCGCCGCGCGCGGCGTCAAGGTCACCATCGCTCGCCCGGCCATCATCGAGAGCGCCGTCAACTTCCCCCAGCAGGGCTGGAACGAAGGCATCAACACCACCGCCCCCATCTGCTTTATGATGTACAAGGGGCACCGCTTCGTGCCCACCCGCGAGGGCGTCAACCTCGACGTCATCCCGGTGGATCACGTCGCCGGCGCGATGCTCGCGATCGCCGCGGCGCTGCTCAACGACCTTCACGACGACGTCTACCACCTGGGCTCCTCCGACTTAAACCCGATCTCGGTGGCGCGCCTGGTCGAGCTCTCCACCCTGGGCAACCGCCGGGTCATCGACCGCGAGGTCAAGACCCCGGGCTGGAAAAAGCTCGTGCTCAAGTCCATGGACTCCGTCGTCGTGGAGAAGCGGGAGTTCGACCGCCAGTCGGCCCCGGGGCTCAAACGGGCCGCCGGCGGCATGCGCCGACTCCTGGGACGGCTCCCCACCCGCCAGCTCGGGGGCATGGGCAAAGCCATTGAAGGCGTCCAGAAGACGCTCAAAAGCGTCGAATCGATGGCCACCACCACCGAGAAGATTTTTGAGCTCTTCTTACCCTTCATCTACGACAACCGCCTGACCTTTAAGTCCCAAAATGTCGTCAAACTCGACCGCCTGCTGGGGCCGGCCGAACGCCCGACCTACGGCTGCCGCATTGCCGACCTGGACTGGCGCGAGTACTGGATTCAGACCCACATCCCGGGGCTGGCTCGCCACAGCTACCCGGCCCTGGAAGCCAAGCTCTCCGAGCGCAATCGCGAGGTCTACACCTACGATGACCTGGTGGAGCTCTTCGACGCCTCGACCTCCAACTTCGCGCGCCGCCTGGCCCTGCAGCACCAGTCCGGCTCGATCGTCGAGCGCTACACCTACGGCGAGCTCAAAGAGCGTGCCGAGCGCGCCTGTGCCGTCCTCAGTGGCGTCGGCGTGGGCCCCGGCCACACCTGCCTGCTCGTCTCCGAGAACCGTCCGCAGTGGGGCATGACCTACTTCGGCATCCTCAAGACCGGCGGCATCGCCGTTCCCGTCGACTGCGACAGCACCACCGAGCAGCTCATCAACGTCGCCCGCTCCGCCCGCGCCCGCGCCATCGTGCTCAGCCAGGCCGTCGATGAGCGCCTGGGCGCCGAGCTCCGAGAGGCCCTCCTCAAAGAGGCCATCCCCGCGCGCACGCTGACCTTTGCCCAGATCTACAGCCTGGGGCTCCCCGACCCGGGCCACCTCGCCGAGGTGGCCAGCACCGCCGAGAGCGTCGAACTGCTGCCCGCCGACGACAACGATCCCCTCCTGGCCGAGCTGATGCGCGCCGAAGACGACGGCCAGCCCCTGGCCAGCCTCATCTTCACCTCCGGAACCACCGGCGCTCCCAAGGGCGTGATGCTCACGCATCAGAACTTCGCCCACCTGCTCAACAGCCTGCAGAAAACCTTCCAGATCACCGAGCGCGACGGCTTCTTAAGCGTCCTCCCGCTCCATCACACCTTTGAGTTTGCCTGCGGCTTCCTTATGCCCCTCTCCCGCGGCGCCTCGATCACCTACCTGGAGGAAGTCAACGCCGACGAACTCACCACTGCGCTGACCTCCTCCCGCATCACCGCCCTGATCGGCGTGCCGGCCCTCTGGCAACTCCTGCACCGCCGGATCGACCAGCGCCTCAACGACGCCCCGCCGGCGATCCGCGTCACGCTGGAATCGCTGCTCAAGGCCAACACCACCCTGCGTGAGCGCTTCGGCATCAACCTGGGCACCACCTTCTTCGCACCGGTGCACGCCGCCTTCGGTGGGAGACTGCGCTACATGATCAGCGGCGCCGCCGCCCTGCCCGTCAACATCCTGGAGACCTTCTACGGTCTGGGCTTCAGCCTCTACGAGGGCTACGGCCTGACCGAGGCCGCCCCGGTGCTCACCGTCAACAGCCCCGAGCGCGGCCTGGCCCCGGGCACCGTCGGACGCGCCCTCGACGGCATCGAAATCGACATCAAAGCCCCCGACAATCAGGGCGTCGGCGAGGTCATCGCCCGTGGCCCCAACGTCATGCGCGGCTACCTGGGGCGAGCGGAAGAGACCACCCAGGCGCTGCAAGACGGCTGGCTCCACACCGGCGACCTGGGCAAATTCGATGAGCGCGGCAACCTCATGATCGTCGGCCGCGAAAAGGAAGTCATCGTCACCGCCGGCGGCAAAAACTGCTACCCCGACGAACTCGAAGACCTCTACGCCCACTGCCCCGACGCCCTGGAGATCTCCATCGTCGGCCTGCCCGACGGCAAAGGCTCCGAACGCGTGGCCTGCCTGGTGCGCCCTGACCTCCCCGAGAACGCCACCGCCGCCCAGATCGCCACGATGCAATCGGCCATCCGCGAATGGATCCGCGTCGAAGGCTCCCGCGTCCCCTCCCACAGCCGCATTCAGGTGTTGCGCTTCTGGAACGACGAGTTCCCCCGCACGGCCACCCGCAAGATCAAGCGCAAAGACGTCGTCAAGATTCTGGAACGCCTGATGGCCGCCGAACTCGAGGCCGTCGACCGCGGCGAGGTCGAAGACACCACCTGGTCCTGGCTCGACAAGGTGTTGAGCAGGCTGGCGGACTACGAGGCGGCGCGCATTCACAACAACACCCACCTCCTCGACGACCTGGGCTTTGACAGCCTGATGTTCGTGGAGCTGGCCTCCATCCTGGAAGCCCGCGACCACCACGTCAGCGCTGAGACTCTCGCGCTCATCGAAACCGTCGGCGAGCTCCAGGAAATGCTCGACGGCGGCCACCACTCCACCGAACTGGTGGTCCAGCCCAAGTCGACGCTGGAGCGTGTCGAAGCCTACGAAGTTCCCCCGGCCGTCCAGCGCGCCGTCAAGCGCGCGCTCTACAACGGCCAGATGAACGCCTACGGAAAGCTCTTCGACGTCGACGTCTTCGGCCGGGCTCACATCCCCTACCACAACCCCAACGTCATCGTGGTCGCCAACCACTCCAGCCACCTGGACATGGGGCTGGTCAAGTACGCGCTGGGCGACTTCGGCACCGACATCCGGGCGCTGGCCGCCGCGGACTACTTCTTCAAAAATACGGCCCGCAAAACCTACTTCGGCAACTTCACCAACCTGCTCCCGGTCGAGCGCTCCGGCACCCTGGAGAACTCGCTGGGACGGGCCTCCGAGGCGCTCCAGCAGGGCGAGATGCTCCTGCTCTTCCCCGAAGGCACGCGCTCTCGCGACGGCAAGCTCCAGCCCTTCCGCCGCGGACTGGGCTACCTGGTCGATACCCACAAGGTCGACGTCCTGCCCCTGTGGATCGAAGGCACCCACCGCGCCCTGCCCAAGGGCCAGGCCCTGCCCTCGCCGACCGCGCGTAAGCTCAAAGTCACCATCGGCCCGCTTCTTAAGGCCTCGCAGCTTCGTGCCGGCCTGGACCAGGACTCCCCCACCGCGCGCTACGATGCCATCAGCCTCCGCGCGCACGACGCGGTGGCCGAACTCGGACTCGCCACCCGCGGGGGCGGCAACCCCGAGAAGGCCAAGGCCCAGGCCGACCGCCTCTCGCCGATCTTCCACGAACTCAACCATAAGTTCGCCGAAAATCAGGTCGACAGCCCGGTCAGCTTCTACTTTAGCCTGGGGAACTTCGACTCTCACAAGTGGACGATCACCGTCGACCCCAAGACCTGCAACATCCAGAACGCCAAACCCTCCGGGCGAGCCGACTGCGTGGTGAAAACGAGCCCCGAGATCTTCCGCAAAATCGTCCAGGAGAGCTACGTTCCCTCAATGGACGAGTTTATGAGCGGCGTCATCAAAACCAACGACCCCGATCTTCTGATGCGCTTCTCGGCGGTCTTCGGTCTCTAAGCCACCGCTCGCCCCACCAGGGCGCGGCCTCCAACGCGGGTCGCGCCCTGGTCATGTCCCGAATCATCGCTTGCCCCTGGAGACGCACATGACCACCCTCATCACCGGCGGGACCGGGTTCTTAGGCCGACACCTCATCGACCAGCTCATTGCCCGCGGCCAGACCGACCTGCGCGTGCTGACCCGCCGGCACAACGCCGAACTCGAGGCCCTGGGCGTCGAGCAGATGGAGGGCAGCCTCACCGACGCCGACGACCTGGCCCGTGCCGTCGAGGGCGTCAGCCACGTCTACCACCTGGCCGGACTCGTCGAACGTGACCGGACCCAGGCCCATCGCATGTACGAGTTGCACGTCGAAGCCAGCCGTAAGCTCTTCGACGCGCTGGTAGCCAGCGACACCCCCGTCCAAAAAATCGTCGTCGCCTCTACCAGCGGCACCGTAGGCGTCAGCTCCGACGCCGATTTCGTGGCCACCGACGCCAGCCCCTACGCCGAGCATACCGTCCGCGACTGGCCCTACTACCTCTCCAAGATTTACGCCGAACGCGTCTGCCTTGAGTACCTGCAGCGCCACGACCTCCCGATCGTGCTGATGCGCCCCACCCTGCTCCTGGGCCCGGGTGACTGGCGCGAAAGCTCCACCGGCGATGTCATCCTCTTCATGAAGAATAAGGTCCCGGGGGTGCTCCCGGGAGGCATCTCGGTGGTCGATGTCCGCGACACCGCCGAGGCCTTCATCACCGCCATGGAACGCGCCGAACCCGGTGCCACCTACCTGCTCGGTGCGGGGAACATGACCCTGGCGTCCTTCTTCGAGCACCTGGCCGACATCACCGGCCAGCGCTCCCCTCGCCTGCCCGTTCCGGGCAAGCTCGCAAAGCTCGGCGGCAAGCTCCTCGACGCCCTCCAGGATGCCGGCGCCCCCCTGGGTGACATCGACCCGGCCAGCCTCGAGATGGCCCGCTACTTCTGGTACATCGACAGCTCCCGGGCCGAACGCGAACTCGACTTCTCTCCCCGCCCCGTCTCCCTGACGCTCCGCGACACCGTGCAGTGGATTCGCGAGCACCACCCGGATTTTGCCGGCCAGCGGCGCCCGCGCCCCGAGCCTCCTGCGAACTGGGTGCCTCAGGAAACCCGCGATTTTGCCCGCGAACTTCGACGACGCTCCGGCGCCGAGAGCTAACCACCTCTCACCGGCAAGCATAAAAAAGCGCGCCCCAAACCGGGGCGCGCTTTTTTATGCTCACGCTTAAGTCTGCCTTACGACGCCGGGAGCAAACGTGGGTGGCGCACTAATAAAAACGCGCGATCGATAGCCCGATATTGTCGCCCCCACCCCCACGGTTCGCCAGCAAAATCAACTCCAGGCACGCCAGCGCCGGGTCAGGCTCAGCCTGCATAATCGCCAGAATATTATCCTCGGCGGCCAGCTGGTTCGCCCCGCCAAAATCCACGAGTCCATCGGTCGTCAGCAGCAACGAATCCCCCTCGATCACCCGAAAACGAAAGAGATCCGGCTGCGGCTCCACCGCAACGAGCTGCGCGTCCTCGATCACAAACGAGCCCATGCAGCGGGCCAATGCCTCGCTATGCGACATGGCCAACGCGTGGTCGGCCGACACGCCTTCCAGAATCGACAGAGTCCACAGATTATGATCGACGGTCATCTGCTCCAGCCCGGCGCCCCGCTGCAAATACACCCGGCTATCTCCCAGTGACGCCAGCGTCACCACCCCATCGCATATCACCGCCACCAGCGCCGTCGACCCCATCACCTCATGCGGACTTCCCCGGAAGGGCGAGTAGGTGCGATTGACGTAATCAACAATACGATGGTTCGCACGCCGCAGAATCGTCTGAATGATCCGAACTTCATCAACCCGGCCGTCCAGCAGATACGTCGGCAGCACATCCTCCCAGATCTGTGCGGCCTCCTCCCCCAGCGCGCGACTCGCCAGGTCCCCGGAACCATAACTCGCCGTCGACACCCCATCGGCCACCACGATCAACGCAAAACGCCCGTCTTCTGAGGAGGCCGAAAACACGCAGTCCTGATTCACAGGATTGCGGCGCCGCTTACCGATGCCGATATGCGTATCACTGGCCAGACGAACGACCGCCGGCGCACGCTCGTGAGCGCGACCCCGGGCTTCGATCGCCTGACAGGCCTCGTAAAACGCCGTCAGCATCGTCGCCACGCTGTCAAAACGCTCCGTGGCATGCGGCCGCGTCGCACGCGAAATCACCGCCTGCAGACCGGGGGGAAACCCCGGACGAAGGTTGCGCGGCGGGATTGCCGGAACATAACGGGTGTACAGCGAGGCCGGTGGCACCACTCCTGCTACCAGAAAATAGAGCAACATCCCCAGCGCAAAGACATCTGCAGACTCGCCATCCTGGCTCCCCTTTCCACTGAGCAATTCGGGCGCCGAGAACCCCGGGATGACCGGGATATCGTCGTCGATCTGCCCCTTGCGAAAGAGCCGGTCGATGCCATCAAGCACCGACTCGATCTTAAGCAGATTGGCCTCCGGCGCGACCTCCTCCTCCACGTCTTCAATGACGTCCGAGATCGACGAAGACTCATACGTGGGCTGATAGAAACCATGATCTTCGTAGGATGCTTCGCCCTGATCGTATGTGTCACCCGCGTCGGCCAGATCTTCCTCAGCAAACGTCAGCGGCGTCAGCTCCAACACCGTTTCTCCCCGCCCCTCAAAGGGATTGGGCCCCAGTGCTTCGCCCGACAGTGCCTCGACCGGCGCGTCAAAATCTTGACCTAACGAACTCGAAAGAAAGAGACGAGGAAACCCGTCCTCACTGCCACGATCAAAGACGCGTACATTCCAGGGGGTCAGTCCCAGATGCACCCACCCCGCGGCATGCAACTTCCGAAAGAGTTCCGCCACCGAACCAAAAATGGCCTTGACCTGATCAAACTCCAGCTCCCGTCGCATCAGGTCCACAAGGTCGCCGACCGACACCCCCACATTGTCGACAAACACCGAACGGGTATGCGCCCCCCATTGCTGAACACAAACCGGCGCGCGCACCAGCGTCTGCACCTCGGTCGGCCAGGAGTCGTGAGGGGGACGATGACGGGTGGTTTCTTCGATCAAATACGTCGGATGCACGAAAGCCAGCGCGTCATCCCCCTCCAACACTTCCCCGTTGACCAACGCACTCAGCGCTCGGGCGACCAGCACCCGACGGGCCGCAAACTCCTCGAGCACCTCTTCGACACGCAGCACCAACATCACCTCGTGATGGCACGCATGTCCGAAATGTTCCCCGTGCACGACCACGTCCAGCGTCTGCCCCGGTTCAGCAAACCCAACCTCGGCCGACGTCGTGTCACTTACAGCCCGCTCACACCTTGGGCACCACTCTTCATCCTTGGTCAGCTCACCACATTCGGGGCAGACCGTTTCGCTCAGGGGCATACCAATCGTCCTGGGGTTCTCGCAGGCAGCTCGTCTTCTCGGCGCGCAGCCTGCCACAGCCGGGGGCGGAGCGGCAAGCGCCCAGCCCGCCGCTCCCCCCCCCCTTCAGTAGAGTTGCTGTGTGCTGCACAACCCCAGCGCTGCAGCCTCATCCACCATCGCGTTGGTGACCTCCGGAGCCTGCCCCTCCGGCAGCGCCGGGTACAGCGCGTTGGTCTCTACAATCGTAGCCTGCCCTTCGGCACTCCAGTGAATGCGTGCCACGTCCCAGAACTCTCCGGTGCGCTCCAGCGGCTGCAGCGTCGACTCATAACGCAAACTTCCCTGAATATAGATGCGCACCGTCGCATACGCCGTCCCAAAGAGCTGGCGATAGTAGTGCACTCCCACCGCGTACCACTCACAGCCCGAGGGCGTGCGCATCGTAATATTCTCCGGCCCCGCCCCGTCCCGCACATCGATGTCCAGGCTCGGGTCCTCCGGATTCCAGATCGGCTCCTCCGAACGGTTCGGATATTGGAAGTAGATGCTGTAGGGCTCCTCCGCCCAGCGCCCGGGCCCCATCTTCGTCAGATGCAGGTCCACGTCACTCCCCTCAGAATCCCCTTCGTCGGGGTCCTCCGGGTTCGTCCAGGTCAACTCGATATGAATATCCTGGTCGGGAACCGACGTAATCTCGACCACCGCCTGCTCGCAGGAGCGAAACCCGTCGTTATCAATGACATTCAACCCGATGCGGTAGGTGCCCGCTGTCAGCAGACGAAACTCCCGTCGAGACCCGTCCGTGTCCAGCGGGTCATCCTGCGTCGGCCCCAGTTGCACCAGAGTCCCCGGTGGGCCTTGCAGGACCTCCCATTCATAGTCCACCACCGCGCCGTCCGGGTCGCTGCTCTGCGAACCATCCAGAATCACATACTGCAAAGGAATCGCCGACAGCGACGGTCTCCCCGTCCCGCTCACCCCGCGCACTCGCCCCAGCGCGCTGGCGACAGGACATTCCCCATCCGCCCCGCGAGCCACCAGATCCACGGGTAATTCCGGCTGAATCGGGTCGTCATTCACAATGACAATCTGCGCTCGTTCCGTCCCCTCAACCAGCGGGACATAACGCACGCCGAACTCCACCGTCGTATCCCGCGCGACACTCACCGCCCTGTCCATCTGACCGTCGCCGTTGCTATCCCAGCTCCCCAGGTCAAGCTCAAAGGAGTCACCTTGCTGATCGAGCAAGATATTCTCCAGCGACAGCGTCTTCGTCCCACAGTTGGTCACACGCACACGATCGCGGGCCACACTACCAATCGGCACCTGCCCAAGATTGCGGTTTCGACTATCGACTTCGATACAGGGCGCATCCGCATTCGCCAGCACGTCGATACGCGTAAGCCCTCTCCCCTCTCGCACCGGATGCGGGTCGCGCACATCATCGGTCTCAATCGCAATTTCCCCGGTATCGCCACCCTGTCCGGTCGGCTGATACAAGATCCCGATCACAAGCTCATATCGCTCGGGCTCCTCCAGGCTCTGTTCCGAGTCAAAAGGCTGCAGCGTCAGCGGGTAGGCGCGCTCCGGAATCTCGATACTGAAGTCTTCTCCCCCTCCGTAGACCGGCTCCTCGTAAATCGTCAGCGGCGCCGTCCCGATATTGATAAGGCGAACCTCCCGACGCTCAAACGCGCCGGGCGTCGCCCGCGCAAAACGCACAATCGGCGGATCCACCAACAACTCCGGGGTGTTGCCCAGAGTACTCACGTTCACATAGAGCGGTGACTCCTCCGAATAACGCGGGTCGCTCGACAAAATCCTGACCCGCCCACTGGCTGCCCCCTGCCCATCAGGCGTGTAAGTAACCTCTACGACCGCATCCTGCTGTGGACCAATCGTGTAGGGCAGCTCCGGCAAAGCCCCCAGCGAGAGCCCTGCCGTCGTGCCTCCCTCAACCGCTTCCAGCGTCACCTCAAAAAGCTGAAGCTCCTCATCGGAGCGGTTGCTGATCGTCAGAAACTGCGTCTCGGAGTCACCAAGGTTCACCTGCGCAAAACCAATCTGCGTTGGAGAAACCTCAATGACTCCCGCTCCGGTCCCCCCGATCCCGCGATCGCCGCAGGCCAGAAGCCCGAGCATCATCGCCGCTACAAGCACCAGTTGCGCGCCTGTCCATCCCTTTCCCATGTACCAGAGGCTCTGCATACGTCTCACCGACTTGAGGTTTTGTCTACGAAGGCAACTCGCCGGCCACACGAGCGCACAAGAGCAGACAACATACCGAATGCCCTCCCTCTTTGAAATGCCCCCCCACATCGCCAGGCCCCCCCTCGCGAAGCAACGTTATCTACGCCCCCCCCGAACGTCCTAGCCCCCCGAACGTCCCGCACGGCTCATCCCGAGGGCAGCGCGTTCGCCATGACCTCCTCCTCGTGCTGGCGATCCCGGATCACCCGCTTCAACGCGTACGCCCGGCGCAGATAGATATCGTCGCGCCCCCCACCATCGGAAATCACCTGGTCAAGCACCTTGCGCGCGCGCTCAAAACGCCCCGTGCGCATCAGCGCCTCCCCCAGCCGAATCAACACCCCGATATCATCCGGCGCCAGCCCGGCAGCCCGCTCCAGCCACATCACCGCCTGCTCCGAATCCCGTCGCTTCAACGCCACGTCCCCCATCACCAGCAACGCATACGCTCGGCGCTCATCTAGCGCCAACACCCCCAGAGCCACCTCCTCGGCGCGCTCAAACTCCCCCTGACGATGAAACTCGTACGCGCACCCCTCGAAATACGCCATCTCCGCCGACTCAATTTCTAAAATGCTCGCCAGCGACTCCCCGGCCGTCACACGCTCGGCCATCTTATAGAGCAGCCCTTTCTCCTCTTCGTACTTCCCTCGCTCTTGCTCACTCATGTCCCCTCCTCCCTCATCGTTATCGAACACCCGCTATTGAGTTGCACCGATTCAAGACTCCCCACATGCCATTTACACCCGAAGGTTGCCGATAATCGCCTTAGACGTGTCGTGCATCACCTGCGAGAACTGCGAAACAATCGAGAAGAGCTGGTTGATCTGCTGAAGTTCGTTCTGCACCAGACTCATAATCGCCGCCCGCTCCTTCGGATCCTCAATCGATCTGAGTTCCTCCATAAACCCCTGGGGGTCGTTGGCGAGCAACGTCACCATCCGGTCGTAGTCATAGGCCCCTTCCGCCCCACCGGAGCCCTTCGCCTCTTCGGTATCGCCCGGCTCTTTGACTCCTCCGGTATCGCCCGGCTCTTTGACTCCTCCGGCATCCGCAGCAGGCGACTCGGCCCCTCCGGTCTTCGACCCGGCGCCAATGAGCGAGGCTCGCGGGAAGTCAAACCCGTCTGCCCGCGTCACCGTCCCCTCGTAAAAGGGCGCCCGCAACTTGAGCTTCGATAAATCCAGCCGGTCACCACTCTCCCCCTCGGCCCCCGACATCGCGCCATGCTCGACGTAGCTAACTTCGATCTCCTGAAGGAAGCGATCGATGATCGTCAGCAGCTCCCCGATCGGGCGCTGATGCGACGACTCCCGGATATGCGTCAGCTCGCCATGCGTCGTATTGTAGTTGGTCACCTCATACGACATCGCCTTAAACGCTTCCTCCAACTGCATGATCTCTCGCTTCATCTGGATGGCTTCGCTGCTCCTCGGATTGGCCGCAATCTGGGCCTCCAGATCCGCAACACGACCCAGATACGCCTGCTCCGCCGTCTCCACGTGGGCCACCACATCAGACTTCACCCGATCCATGTCGATGGGCTCATAATTCGCCGGCTGCGTCTGCACTCCTCCACTTCCATTGATGCTCGTCATACGGGCCTCCTCACTGAGGTTGGGGTTGCTCCAGTCCTTCTCGGAGAGCGCTCCGAGAGGATGCTTGCCTCTCTATTGTCGTGGCCCGCAGCCGACTTTTGCGTCACTCCCTCCTTTTTTTCGAAATTCTTCGCTCCCGGCGCCCGTCCACCCGCGCCAGCCCCGGTGGATGCACTGGCCAGCGCGCACGCCAACCTTTATGTATGGAGTCCCTGTTCGGCCCCCTGCCCCCGACGGCCTGGAGCACCCCATGAAGACCTACAAACTCAACACCCCGACCGGCAGCACCGGCGGCCTCGACTTCGACCGCGACCTCAACCAGGAACAACGCCAGGTCGTCAAAGCCGGCTCCGGCCCTCTGCTGGTCATCGCGGGCGCCGGCACCGGAAAAACCCACACCCTGACCTACCGCGTCGCCGCTCTGGTCGCCCGTGGCGTGCCCCCCGAAAACATCCTCCTTTTGACCTTTACCAACCGGGCCGCCCGCGCCATGACCACCCGCGCCAGCGCCCTGATCACCAGCGACGTCACGCGTCTCTGGGGCGGCACCTTCCACTCCGTGGCCAACCGCATCCTCCGAGAAAACGCCCCGCTGCTGGGCTACCCCAAAGACTACACCATCATCGACGGCGAAGACGCCAAAACCCTGATGAAGGCCTGCATCGCCGACGCCGGCGTGGGCCACCTCGACCGCAAACTCCCCCGCGCCAGCATGCTCACCCGCCTGCTCAGCACCACCCTCAACACCGGCGCCTCACTGGCCGATGCGCTCTTCGAGCGCTACCCCTACTTCGCACACCTCCACGAGCCCATCGCCGCGATCCTCAACCTCTACCAGGCCCGCAAAAAAGAAATGGGCCTGATGGACTTCGATGACCTCCTCGCCAACTGGTACCGCCTGCTCATCGAACACCCCGAGGTCCGCCAGCGCTACGCCGCGCGCTTCGAACACATCCTGGTCGACGAATACCAGGACACCAACCACCTCCAGGGAGCGATCGTAGACCTGATGGCCTCGGTCCACGGAAACCTCATGGTCGTGGGCGACGACTGCCAGTCGATCTACGCCTTTCGCGGCGCCGACTACCGCAACATCCTGGAGTTTCCCGAGCGCTACCCCGACGCTCGCCAGTTCCGACTGGAGACCAACTACCGCTCCACCCCCCAGATCCTGGAGCTGGCAAACCGCTCGATTCGTCACAACGTCCACCAGTTCCAGAAAACCCTGCGCGCCCACCGCCCCCGGGGCCCGCTGCCGGCGCACGTCCACCTGCGCGACGCCAACCAGCAGGCGGCCTTCGTCTGCCAGCGCATCCTGGAGCTTGTCGACGAGGGCTACGAACTCGACAACATCGCCGTGCTCTACCGCTCCCACCACCACTCCCTGGAGCTGCAGCTCGAAATGACCCGCTGCGAGATCCCCTTCATCGTACGCTCCGGACTGCGCTTCTTTGAGCAGGCGCACATCAAAGACGCCCTCAGCTACCTGCGCTTTCTCTACAACCCCCTCGATGAACTGGCCTTCCTGCGCCTGGTGCGCCAGTGGCACGGCATCGGACAGAAGCGCGCCCAGCAGATCTGGATGTTCCTCTCGGCCCAGGACGACGCCCTGGCCGCCGTCGACCACCCCGACCTCATCGCCAGTCTCGGCGGGCGCGCCCGCAACTCCTGGGCGCGCGCCAGTCAACTCCTCACCCGGATGCGCGGCCAGCGCCTGGCGACCACTCCCGACCAGCTGCTGCTCACCCTGCTCCAGAGTGACTTCAAAGACCACATTCACTCGGTCTACGACCAGGCCGACAACCGCCTGGCCGATCTGGAACAACTCGCCAACTACGCCGCGCAGTACGAAACCCTCGATCACCTGCTGGGCGAAATCACCCTGCTCTCGGGCATCAGCGGCCAGGAAATCGGCGTGGGCGAATCCCACGACGATCACTTCGTCTGCCTGAGCTCCGTCCACCAGGCCAAGGGACTGGAATGGGGGGCGGTCTTCACCCTCTGGGTCAGCGACGCCGAGTTCCCCCACCAGAGCGCCAGCATGGATAGCGCCCAGCTCGAAGAAGAACGTCGCCTCTTCTACGTGGCCACCACCCGCGCCCGAGACGAACTCTACCTCTGCCATCCTCTCATTAAGACCACCCGCGATCGCACCCCCGTGGTCCTACGAGAGTCCCCCTTTATCGACGAACTCCGCCACGAAGACGCCGCACTCCCCTGGGAAGACTGGAAGATCGAGGCCTGAGCCGCTTGACACCTTCCCTCTCCCGGCTACAACCTCTGGCGCTGCATTTCATCTGCGCGCCAAGCGCATCTCACGCTCCTTATTTTTACTCGCCGACACCCCTCTTATGTTCATCTTCCTCGCCGCACTCCTCACCAGCGTCGCGCTGGGCACGCTTCTCACGTTGTTGTCACTTCGTGCCGTGTTGCTCCTGATTCAACCGGCCTCCAAGCAGCTCTCCGCACCAGGATCGTCGGGAACGACGATCGACTAACTTCCCCCGCACGCCTTCGACCGGGAGATTTGCCATGTCCAGCACCCCCGCGCTTCGCGGCGCCCTGACCGCCCTGATCACCCCCTTTACCGACTCCGGTTCCGTCGACTTCGACGCGCTCCGCGCCCTGGTTGACCGACAGATCGCCGGCGGCATTAACGGGCTGGTTCCCTGCGGCACCACCGGCGAAGCGGCCACGATGACGGAGGACGAACGCGCGGAAGTGATCAAAGCGGTGGTGGCGCATGTCGACGGACGGGTCCCCGTCGTCGCCGGCACCGGCAGCAATTGCACCGCCGACACCATCGCCTTCACGCAGCGCGTCGCCCGGGAAAACCCCGGCAAAATCGCCGCCGCCCTGGTCGTCACGCCCTACTACAACAAGCCCGGCCAGGAGGACATGATCCGCCACTTCCAGGAAGTGGCCAACGAAGGCACGCTCCCGGTCATCCTCTACAACGTGCCCGGGCGAACCGGTGTCTCCCTGACAGCCGAATCCATCATCACACTCTCGGCCCACCCGAACATCATCGGCATCAAAGACGCCAGCGCCGACATGGTGCTCGGCACCCAGATCGCCGCCCACGTCCCCGCCGACTTCGCACTTCTCTCCGGCGACGACTTCACCACCTTCCCCCTGATGATGGTCGGCGGACACGGCTGCATCTCGGTCGTCTCCAACCTCAGCCCGGAAACGATGAGCGGGCTCTGCAACGCTGTGAACAGCGGCGATCTGGCAACGGCACTCGCCATGCATCGCAAACTCCAGCCGCTGGCGCAGGTGCTCTTTGAACGCAGCAACCCCATCCCGGTGAAAGCCGCCGCCGCGGCGCTGGGCTGGTGCAGCCCCACCATGCGCGGCCCGCTTTATGCTCCGGATGAGACCTTCATCGCCAGGCTGCGCCAGGCCCTTGCCGACTTCGGTCTCTCATGAGTGAACAGGTACGCGTGGCCATCTTCGGCGCCGCCGGACGCATGGGCACCCAACTCTTAAACGAGGCCCCCGGCTTCGCCGGGGCCGCCATCTCTGCGGCGCTGGTCGCGCCGACCAGCCCGCTCCTGGGCACCCCGCTGGGGCCCGACGCGCTCACGGCAACCTGCGACCTCGACACCCTGAGCGCCGCCGACGTCGTGATCGACTTCTCCACGCCCGCAGCCTGCGCCACGCTCGCCACCGAGTGCGCACGCCGCGGCCTGGCCCTGGTCAGCGGCACCACCGGCCTGGACAGCGCTCAGCTACGCACGCTGGACGCCGCGGCTGAAACGATCCCCCTCTTGCACGCGGCCAACTTCTCGGTCGGCGTCAACCTGCTTGAACATCTCCTGGAGCTGGCCGCCCGTGGCTTTGGGGCCGACGCCGACATCGAGATCTTCGAGGCCCACCACCGACGCAAGGTCGACGCCCCCTCGGGCACCGCGCTCCTGCTCGGACGGGCCGCCGCCAGAGGTCGCGACTGGCAGCTCGAAGACGTCGCCACCTGGGCCCGACAGGGCCAGGTGGGCCCGCGCCCCGACGATGAAATCGGCTTCCAGGTGCTGCGCGGCGCCGACATCGTCGGCGAACATACCGCCTACCTCTGCGCAGCCGGCGAACGCCTGGAACTGACCCATCGTGCCACCGATCGCGCTATCTTCGCCCGAGGCGCGCTCCGTGCCGCTCTCTGGCTGGCCTCCAGACCGGCCGGCCGCTACCACATGCGTGACCTGCTCTTCGGCCCTCACTGACAGCGTGCGCCAACGTGCTTGCCTCGCCGACACGAGCTTCACCAGAGATGCCCGCCCCCTCTCGGCGGCGCCGAACTACGCTCCTCGTGCCGATCGCTCCACAGGCCACGCCCCCCTTCACTTCTCCTTCAGCCCTCCGGGCTTTCTTACTGAGCCCTTTGCATCGCTTCGTGTTGTGTCGGCCATGTGCCAGGTAAGGTGCCATCTGCGGCCCTCACTTTTCCGCTCCCCGACCCTTGCCCCCCGGATATACGATGGAAAACGCTTCCTGGATTCGCGCCGAACTGCTGGTGCCGACCGCTCAAACCGACTCCCACGTGCTCTGGAACCTCGGCGCTCTGGGCGTCGAAGTTCAGGACCGCGACACCTTCATGGACGACGCGCCCTTCGCGCCCCTTCCCGACGGCAAGGCTCGCCTCATCGCCTTCTTCGAGGCCGACGACGATCAGATCACCGGCCTGCAATCCGCCATCGTGGAGCAGCTCACCGGCGTCGAGGTCGTCTCGATCGCCTCCTACAACGACCGCAGCTGGGAAACCGCCTGGATGCGCTTCTTCCACCCGGTACAACTCTCCCGCCGGGGCATCGCCGGCCCGCCCTGGGAGGAGATGCAGGCTCCGGAGGATGGCCTGGTCATCGTCATTGAGCCCGGCATGGCCTTTGGCACCGGCACCCATGAGACGACGCAGCTCTGCAGCGCACTCCTCGACGATCTGCTGGCCGCTCGCCAGCAGGCCCCCTCGGTCCTCGACGTCGGCTGCGGTTCGGCCATCCTCTCCATGCTCGCCAGCGGCCTGGGAGCCTCCAGAGTCGTCGGTGTCGACGTCGATGCCACCGCCGTCGAAGTCGCAAAAGACAACCTGCGCTCCAACGGCTTCACCGCCGAGGAAATCGCCCTCTCCACCACCCCTCTCGCCAGGGTTGAGGGCACCTTCGACATCGTAGTCGCCAACATCCTGGCGCATATCCTTCTCGGGCTCCGCGACGATCTCCTCAGCCACGTCGCCCCCGGCGGCGATCTCCTCCTCAGCGGCATCCCCCACATCGAGCGCGACAAACTCATCGACGCCTTCACCGAGCCTGGCTTCACGCTGGTTGCCGACACCCGGCGCGGCGAGTGGGTGGCCTTGCATCTAAGCCGGGAGGATTGATGCGACGCGTACCACTGCCCGCCGCGCTCTTCGACCTTCTGGAGCGCAACGCTTCGGCGCGTCATGCCTTCGCGCTCCCCGACGAGGCTGCCCACTACGTGCGCACGGTGCTCCGCCTCGACGAAGGCAGCCCCGTCGAACTCTTCGACGGCAGCGGACGCCTGGCCCGCGCCACGCTCACCACCATCGACGCCTCGATGGTCATCGCGGAGGTCGAAGCTCCTCGCAGCAGCCAGCGCGGTGAACCGCCGGTTGAACTCATCCTCTTTCAGGCCATCCCCAAAGGCGATCGCTGGGAGTGGCTCCTGGAAAAAGCCACCGAACTCGGCGTGACCACCCTGGTTCCCCTGACTACGCGCCGCGGCGTCGTCCAGCTCTCATCCGAGCGCTTCGAGAAAAAACGTCCCCGCTGGGAGAAAATCCTCGCAGGTGCCGCTCGCCAGTGCCGCCGCGCCTGCATCCCCGAACTCCGCGCGCCACACTCCCCGACCGAGGCCTTCCAGGCCTATCCCAACGCCCTCCACCTGGTGGCGCACCTGAGCGACGATCTCACCTCCGTCCATCGCGCCCTCCACGCCGCGGAGCACCGGGGCGACATGCCACTCGGAGACGCCCCTCGCCCCATCGGGCTCTGGGTGGGGCCAGAGGGCGGCTTTGAAGACGCCGAAATCAACACCCTCCTCCAGGCCGGCGCGCGCTGCGTCACCCTGGGCCCGCGCGTACTGCGCGCCGAGACCGCCGGCGTCGCCCTGCTGACGCTGGTTCAAAACGCCCTTGGCGAGTTCTAACCCCTCCGCTCGCCAGTCAGTCCTCGATGAAGGTCCCCACCGCCGCGGCCAACTCTCCGATCACGTCAATCGCATTGGACAGGTGACTGATCGTATTACAGGTTACCACCCGCTCGACCCCCGAGCCGCGAAGAATCTGGTAGGCATCCCCCACAAATAACGCGTGCACTCCCACACATACCGGCGGCTTCAACCCGGCCTCACGCAGATGCCGCACCGTCTCGACCATCGTGCGCCCCGTCGAGATGATGTCATCCAGAATCACCGGCGTCTGATCGGTCCAGGGAGGAAGCCCACTGCCGGTGACCTTCACCTCGCGATCGCCGTGGCGGATCTTATCCATGATCACCGAGGGGAGCCCGGCTTTCTGCGCCACGGCCGCCACCCACTGGTAACTCTCCTCATCCGGCCCCACGATCAGCGGGCGCTCAATATTCTCCACCAGCCATCGCGCGATCGGCGTCGCCGACTCCGCCACCCGACTGGGAATGGCATAGCACTCGTCCAGGCTGTGGTAGCGGTGCAGATGCGGGTCGATGGTGGCCAACCAGTCAAAACTCCGCGAAATCAACGCGCCAAAATATCGGCTCGTCAGCCCCTCTCCCGGCGCAAAGCGCGCATCCTGACGCATGTAGGGAAGATAGGGCGTGGCCAATCCGATGCTGGCCGCATCAAGCTCGCGTGCCGTCTCGGCCAGAAAGAGCGCCGGCAACACCTTGGCATTGGGCCGAACCAGATTAGCAACCACCACGACCTGACGACCGGAGACCTCCGAGTCGATCCGCACATAAGTCTCTTCGTCCGGAAAGGCGCGCACCTCGGCCACGGCGAGCTCCGCGTCCAGGTGCGCGGCGATCTGCTCGGCCAGAGGGCGATCGGCTGGCGCGGAAACGATCAAGGCTTTCATCTCTGAGCTCTCCCCGGGTCCCTATGCCGCCTTCACCAGGGGACAGACCCGTCGATGCAAAAGGCCCACCGCCGAGGGTGGCACCAGAGGTTAATGACTCCACTGAGAAAAACCGTCGGCGACTCTAACACCGCCCCGGCCCTCGCCCAACCCTCAATCCGGTAACGCAGACCAGATGTGTTCAGCCGCCCGGATCACTATACTGTCCATCGCGCTTGCCAAAGTCCCCCTTCAGACCATCTTTGATGGCGGCGCGCCACTCCGGTACCGGCGGCCCCCGGAGCCTTGCCGGTCCCCTCCTTGATACCCCGGTGCGCCCTCTACTTTGGAACATGCATGTTTGAATACAACCACCGGCGCCCCCTCCCCCTGGCTTGCATCGTCGTGGCGGCACTCGCCATTGTGGCCTGCGTCTGGCCCGCGCCCGCCGACGCCCAGATCTACGTCTACCCCCGACGCCCTAACCAGTCGAACGTGCGCTATTTCGACTTCGAATGGCATCATGTCGACATCCTGGTAGGGCCCAAAGCCGACACCACAGACGCCGACCACCTCGACTCCCCACGCGGCCCCCACGATGGCCCCCTGCAACTGGGAGCGCCCCACACCCAACAGTCCCCGGCCCTGGAAGTCCAACTCCGCCCGGGAGGTGTCCGTGGCTCCGGCATATCCGGGCCTCCCCGCGGCTACCAGGCCAGCTCGACCAACGTCGACGAATTCCCCGACCCGGCCGAAGATACGGCCTCCGAGCCCCCCGAGATCGAACTCCCCGCCCAGCGCCAGGCGAAGGATGAGGCCACAAACGAGCCGGAAAGCCCCTTCAAGCCCTCTTCCCTGGATGATCGCTCCGGCGGGGTACGCCTCTACTTCTACGAGCGCGAGAGAGCCGTCGCCGAACGCGCGGCCGCCTACATCGAACACACCTACCGCAAACTCGCCGAAGACTTCCGCTACGTGCCCACGCGCACCCTCCCCTACATCCTCTACAACTCCTACCAGGAGTTTTTGCAGACCAATATCTTCCCCCTCCAGGAAGGCGTCCTCGGGGTGACCAGCCGCCGTGGCGATCTCAAACTCGTGCTGCCTTACTTCGGCGACCATCGCCTCTTTGAGCACGTCTCATCCCACGAGATGGTCCACCAGTTCACCATTCAAAAAGCCCAGGATGTAGCCCGAAGCGCCGGCGTCAGTGGAGATCCCCTCGACCGGATTCCCCTGTGGTTCATTGAGGGCATCGCCGAGTTCTATTCTCTGGAAGGCCTCGACGCCGAGACCGAAATGCTCGCGCGTGACCTCCTACTTAATCCCGATCCACATCGCGGCTACGTGATGCTCGACTTCTTCGAGGACCGCCCCTACAGCGGGCTGTGGACCTACAAGATCGGCCAGACGCGGGTTGCCTTTCTGGAAGAAACCTACGGCGCTGGCACCCTCCAGAACATCCTGGAAAACTCCTACCGCCTCCTCGGCGGACGCAACGCCGAGGTCGAACCCATCACCTTCCGCGGGCTCCTGGCAGACGTCACCGGCGATGACTCACGCACCATCGCCGCGCGCTTTGAAGGCTGGCTCAAGCAACGCTCCTACACCAGCTTTCTGGACAGCGGGCAAGACGCCCCCGATCTGAGCATCTTCACCGACACCGAGGGCGTCATGCAGACCATGACCACCTCGCCAGACGGCTTTTTGATGCTCTACCGCGCCATCATCCCGGACACCGGGCAGGTGCGTCTCTACCTCAGCGATGTGCGCGCCCCGAAACGTCACCTCCGGGTGGCGGCCGACGGCACCCCCGGCGTGGAATCGCTGCATCCCGTGGGCCCGCGCACCTTCGACGTGCGCAACGACCAGCTGGTCTTTATTGCCAGCGCCAACGGGCGCGACATGCTCTACCTCCAGGAGATCGAGCACCGCGCCGAGCGCAAGCAGAACTCCCGGGGCACCGCTGAAGGCTGGGACATTGACCTGGAGCTGGGCAAAAAACGCGCCTTCGATCTGGGGACCCGGGGGCTGCTGGCCGCCGAGACCCCTGCCTTCTCGCCAGATGGCACCAAGATCGCCTTTGTCGGTCTGGACGACGAAGGCCAGAAAGACCTCTACCTCTTTGAGGCGCACCAAAAACGCGACTTTACCCTGCGCCGCCTCACCCACGACCTCTACGCCGAACGCGGCCTGAGCTGGGGGCCCGAAGGCCTGGTTTACACCTCCGACGCCACCGAGCACCGCTACTACAACCTCTTTCAACTCGATCCCGAAGAGGGCGGCGAGCCCCGCCGACTGACCTTTGAAGATCGCGATCATCTGGGGCCCCGAGCGCTGGCCGATGGCCGCATCTTCTTCACCGCCTATCGTGCCGCCCGCGCCAACCTCTACGAGGTTCGCGACCAGGGGATGACACGCCGCACCGACATCGTCACCGGGCTCTTTGATCTGGCGCCGGGCCCGGGCAACACCCTCTGGGCCCTCTTTCACCACCGCGGCCAGCGACGCCCGGCTCGCCTCCAGGAGAAGCGCCTCCTGGACGTCGTGGCCCAATCTCCGGTCGACGAACCCCCGAACTCCGCCGCCCCGGCGCTCCTCCCGGCCCGAGACCTCAACGGCGCCAAAGCCTACAGCGCGGCGAGCTTTCGGAACTGGGAGCTGGCAAACGTCTTTGGCCTGCTCGGTGCCAGCTCCTCCGGGGTCTACGGTCAGCTGATGCTTTTGACCAACGACCGGCTGCGTAATCACGCCCTCTTTATCAACGTCCTGGCCTTCGGCGATCTCGACAACACCCTGGCCGACATCATGTACCTCAACCAGGAGAGCCGCCTGATCTGGGGCACCGGCCTCTTCCAGGACGTGCGCTACCGCATTGAGGACACCCTCCCCGACACCCCGCGTTTCCTCTCCGGTGAACGCTTCTACGGCGGACGCGCCACGCTTCGCTATCCGCTGAACCGCTTTGCCTTCATCCAGGGCGACCTGGCCCTGGGAGGCGTCTCCTACTTTCTGCCGGAAGGCTCCGAGAACATGCTCTTGCGCGAAGACCTCGCCACCCCCGACGTCGGGCGTCTGGAGCAGTGGGCGGGAGCGCATGAGGGGCCCCGCTTTCAAGCCTCACCATCGTTAAGCCTGGGCTACAACACCATTCGTTACCATCCGGGCACCGGCCCCATCGACGGGACCTCCGCCATCATCGAGACGACGGTCGACGCCCAGCCCTTCCGCCAGGAAGTCCACGGGTCGGTGCGTCTGGACGCCGAGCGCTACTTTCCGATTTACGGCCGCATCAACCTCTCCCTTCGCGGCGCGGCGGGCACCACCTACGGCGGCACGCTCTCCCGACAGTTCTACCTCTCGAGCTTCGACACACTCCGGGGCGTGGAGTTCGGCGACATCGATTACCTGCTGGGACGCAACTTCGGCTTCATCAAAACCGAGCTCCGCTTCCCGCTGAACTTCCTGTTGCGCGTGCCCCTGATCGACATCGAGGGTCTGGTGGGCGCCGACTTCGGCGGCACCGGCAACGACCTTGAAGATCTCTGGCGGTGGCGCGCCTTCTCCCCGGTGGCCGGTCTGAACTTCGGCCTGGGCCCCCTGGTCTTCCGACTGCACTTTGCCAAACCCATCGACATCGGCGCTCCCCGGCTCCCTCGCGACGGCCAGTGGATCACCAACTTCTCGTTGGGCTGGCGTTACTGGTAAACCTCCCCGCCCCCCGGGGGGCCCTCTTCCCATGGTCGGGCTTGACGCTCTTCGCGCTCTGAAGCTAAAACTTGACACGCGGTTTTCGTCTTGTCCTGTGCGGAGGTTTATCCTTGTCAGACCCTATCGAGATCTTGGAGCGTCGGCTCAAGGCGGTCCTCGATCGTGAGCAGGACACAGCCGGGCTCCACTTCTTCTGTCAGATCGGTGGTAACTATGACGATCTCGGCATCGTCACCCTCCAGATCTCTGGAGCCGGCCGCCTTCTGTTGAGCTGGCGCTTCGACGACGAGAGCCCCGAACTCTGGAGCCTCACCCTCTCCGAGCAGGACACCCGTCGTTTTATCGAGCTTTTGATCGCGCACCCCTTCTGGACGGTATCTCCGGCGCGTCGCCAACGACGCGAGGATGAGACCAACGTGCACCTGCGCATCTGTGACCAGACCGTTGCCACCTACAAAGGCGTGCAATTCTGGACCGGCGATCTGAAGGAGTTTCCGATCTTGCGCACCCTGACCGGCCGCATCTGCCGAATCATCGATCGTGTCAGCGATGGCGAGATCGATCTGGACGATTTAACGGCCGCGACGGCGTAATGCGACGACACCTGGCCATCATCGCAGGCAGCCTTTTTGTGGCGAGTCTGCTGGCCGGCTGCGAAAAGCGCCCGGAGCCAGCGGTGGACCGCGACGCTCTGACGCAGCAAGCACAGGTCGAACATCAGGCGCTCACCGAAGCCCGCGAAGCCCTCGACACCCGGGTCACCGGCGCGCTCGACGACGCCGCCGACCAGGTCCGCGAAGCGATCGAAGAGGCCGACGACATCGACGAAGCCACCTTTGAGTTCGAAGACTGAGCGCGCGACTCAGCGCCGGAGCCAGGCGATGGTCTCAATGTGGCGCGTGCGCGGAAAGAGATCGAAGAACTCCAGCCCCTCCACTCGCCAGCCACCGCCGACCAGCGTCCCCAGGTCGCGAGCCATGCAGGCCGGGTCACAGGCCACGTACACCACCGACCTTATCGTGTGACCAGGCGCGGCGAGCCAGGTGGCCGCCGCCTGCGCACCGTCACGTGGTGGATCCAGGAGCACCGCATCAAACGCCCCGGGCTCGAGCGCCTGATAGACCCTCTCATCAAAGAGGTCGGCCCCTTCAAAACTCAGCGTCTCCAGACCGGCCGCATCCGCCATCGCGCGGGCATCGGCGATGGCCTCGCGGCTGCCTTCGAGCCCGTGCAACGCTTCCACCTGCCCGTCCAGCGCAAAGGAGAAGTTCCCGGCCCCGCAAAAGAGTTCAAGCACCCGTCGGGCTCCGACCTCGTGGAGAAGCTCACTGGCGCGGGTGACCAACTGCTGATTCACCCCGGCGTTACTCTGGCGAAACTGCCCCGGCGCCATCGCGCGCTCCGCCGCCGGACGCGCCAGAATCTGGTCCGCGTCGATCTCCGGCCGTCCAAACTGCCAACGCTCTCCCCGGCTGCCTTCGATCTGGAGGCCTCGCAACGCCCCGCCCTCCTGCACGCGTTTCTCAATGGCGTCCAGTGCGGCCGCCGTCGGCGCCTCGGCGCCGGTGAGCGTCGCGCTGATCACGGCCTCGCCAGCCCCGGCGCTTTCCACCAGAATCTCCGCCTCCCCCAGGAGCGCCAGGGGCGCGCGCCAGCTCTCCAGCACCTCGTTAAGCAGCGGGATCGCGACCGCACACCTCTCGACCGGGATCACGCGGTGACTCTCGGTCTTGAAGAACCCCAGCTCAACCCGGCCCTCCCGCGAGCGGCGTTGATGAAAACTCACCCGAGTGCGATAGCCCCGGGGCGCGGGCGCCGGGTGGAGCCCGGGTTCGGGCAAGGGCGCCCCGGCGATGCGCTGCATCGCCTCAAACGCGGCCTGCGCCTTCCAGCGAAGCTCTTGCGCCGGCTCCACATGCCAGAACTGACACCCCCCACAGCCCCGCTCGGCATACGAGCACTCAGGCTTGACTCGCCAGGGCGAGGGCGTCTCCAGCTCAAGCACACGGGCTCGCGCCCACCGCTTTTTGTCGCGGGTTAACTCCACCTCAACCACATCACCCGGGAGCGCACCGGGCACAAAACACACGCGCCCATCGGGCAGCTCCGCCACCCCGTCCCCGCCCTGAGCGATCTCACGAATGTTCATCCCCTGATACCGAGCTCTGGCCATACGACCTACCTCTTACGACTTACCCTGCGGAGCCACACCGCAACGCGGCGACGCCTCCCGCGGTGGTAGAAGCCCTCTTAGCGAGCCGGCCCCGACGCCCCTGGCGTCGACGCTCAAGCTCCGCTGCATCCATTAAAACGTGCTCTCCAGCGCCTTTCGCAGGTCGCGGTCGTTGACCGCCGGCGCCCCTTTGCCGCGCTTCCCGTCCCCGCCCGCCGGCGCATCCGTCGACGCGGGCTCCTCATTCACGAACTCAAAATCCTGCGCCTCCCCCAGGCGCTGGGCTTCGGCGAGTTGCCGCACGAGCTCGCGAACCTCAAAGGTGACGTGGGCTCCGTGCAGTGCCGCGGCGCTCGCCACATTCCCCATATCCAGGGGCACCGAGGGCAGCGCCGGCGGCGGCGCCAACGCCTCGCTGCCGCCCTCCGGCACGCCTCCCCCGAAAAAGAGCAGGGCCACCGCCAGCGCCATCATCACCGCGCCGGCGGCAAACACCAGAACCATACGCCGACGTGCCTCCCCACCGGCGACGCGCTCCCCGGCGGCAGCGTCCTGCTCCGCCTGATTCGAGCGGTCCTCTTCCACAGCGGGGACAACCGCCTCCGGGGTCCCTTCCGCCGCCGCCTGCCCCACCGCGTCGCCGGGATAGGGCAAGGCCGGCCCGGGCAGTGTCTCCTCAAACTCCCGCGCGCTGCTTCCCCCAAACATCGGGAACGCCCCAATCGCGCTGGTCTGACCAAACACATCGACCTCCCGCGCCGCGCCCACTGGCGAGGTCGAAACCACCACCCCCTCGCCACTCTCCTGCACGGTGCTCGCGCCGGAGCCCTCCTTCATCCACGCCTGCAGCGCAATCGGGTCGACCTCCTCGGCGGGCACCGATGAGAGCAGGTCCGCCGAAAAGTCCCGCTCCCGAATCGCCTCCAGCCGCGCCACGACTTCTTCCATGGAGCGCGGCCGGTCCTCGGGACGCTTGGCCAACATGCTCAACACCAGCGCATCGAGCGAGGCGGGCACACTCTTGAGCCCGGGAATCGATGAGAGCGCTCGCGCCGGCTCATTGAGGTGCTTGACCGCGAACCCCATCTGCGTGGAGGCCTGAAAAGGCAGATTCCCGCTGATCAGCTCATAGAGCATGACCCCGACGCCGTAGATATCGGCCGCCGCGCCGACCACGTCGCCCCGGGCCTGCTCCGGGCTCATGTACGCCGGCGTACCCCAGAGCGTGCCCGACTGCGTCATCGTCTCGGCGCGATGATGCTTGGCGATGCCAAAATCGAGCAGCTTGGGAAACTCCCGGTTCTCCTCGACCTTGAGCAGGTAGATATTCTCGGGCTTAAGATCGCGGTGGATCACGTCCTGCGCATGCGCCTCGCCAAGCACCCCACAGATCGGCGGGATGATGTCGAAGACCTCCCGATAGCTCACAAAACGATACGCCAGCCGGTCGGCCAGGCTCTCGCCAGTCAAAAGCTCCATGACCATGTAGAAATGGCCCTCGGAGGTCTGACCGAAATCAAAGAGGCGTACCGCGTGCGGGTGCCGCAGATTGGAGATGACCCGCGCCTCGTACATAAAGCGCTTACGGATCCCCTCATCCCGGGCAAAGTCGAGCTTGAGGAGCTTGAGCGCCACGTCGGTCTCAAAATCCAGGCGGCGCGCGCTGTAGACCGCGCCCATCCCCCCTTCCCCCAGCTTGTGGTAGATCTGAAAACGCCCGTCGAAGATCGAGCCGATCAGCGGGTCCTCAAGATCCTCGAGCCCGGTCTCAATCAGCCGCGCGCCATCATCCGGGCATACCTCCAGCGCCGTGCTAAAGGTGCGTCCGCATTGCCAGCACACCTTCTCGCGCGTGGAGCCTGTCGGATCATGTTCGTCGGTAGATACCACGCGCTACTCAAAAAGACGGGTGCTCGGCCCGAAAAACGGCCGCTTCGGGCAAATCCCGGAGCCTGGTCGGCGATGCAATATAGGAGAAGCCCCCCCCCGGAGCAATCACCCATCCACGCCCCGGAATCGGGTCTGTGCGGTTGTCAGATCAGCCCGCACCTCGTAGAGTTTTTTCAGCCCGGACGCTGAGGCTGCCGTACCCTGCAATGGCTTAATACAGTTGCTGATGTCTCCATCATTCCTTTCAAACATCTGTCGGGGGAACCGACGTAGCGGCGCGATGCTCGCCATGCTCCTGGCCCTGTGCCTGTGGAGCCCCACGGCTCGGGCCCAGACGCCGCCGCAGGAGTGCCCCGACTACCTCACTCCGGACCTGCGCCACGACCCGCGCTCGCTGACCATGGTTGGCGTCGCCTGCTTTGAGGCCGGCCACTACGAAGCGGCCCTGCGCTACTACCTGCAGGCCTACAAGCTGGCGCCCGACCCGCTTTTGCGCGGCGCCATCGGCCGCTCGCTTCATGAGCTCGGGGTCTGGGGGCCGGCACGCCACTTCTATCTGGGCTACCTGGCCACCCCTGACGCCGACTCTCCCAGCGCCGAGCGCATTCGCGAGCGTGTCGCCCAGCTTGAATCCGCGCTTCGGGACGACGCCGCGACCCTGGAGGTGCGAAGCGAGCCGGCGGGAGCCACCGCGCACCTGGAGCTGGAGCATGGCGCCTGGGTCGATCTCGGCCCCACCCCGGTCAACACCCGGGTACGGCCGGGACGCTACCAGGTGGTGCTCACCCACCCCGGCTACAAAACTCGCCGCGAGAAGGTCTCGGTCGGCGCCGGTCGAAACGCCCGCCTGGAAGAGACGCTGGTCTCCGAGGCCGCGGCCTTTGATGTCAGCGCGGCGAGCTGGCGCCGGGGAGGCACCTGGACCATGGCGGCGTCGGCGCCGGTGGCTGTGGCCGGCACCGCCATGCTGATCCTCGCATCGCAAAACGCCGCGGCAGCCCGGGACGCCGAATATCAGATCGAAGACTCCGACGCCCTGGAGCGCCGCCAGACCGAGCTCCTGGCCCGCGGCGACCGCTACCGCGCCTGGGGCACCACCGGCGCCGCCGTGGGCGCGGCCGGCGTGCTCACCGGACTGGTCCTCTACCTGAGCGCCAACCGCCTGGCCAACCCGGGCCGCGGCGCCGAGGACACCGCGGCCACCCTCCTCCCCGAGCTCGGCCCGAACTACGCCGGCCTACGCATCGCCTTCTAAAGCGCGCTCACCCGCGCCCCGAGACCTCTGCCGGGCCTCAAACCCGGGCCCTGGCTCCGTCGGCCTCACTCAAGGGCCCCTCGCTCGCCAGACACATACCCCAAAGGGGGCATAAAGGGGGTCAAAAGACGCACACCCTGCCTCTTGCGAGGGGGTCGAGGGGGTCTAAAGACGCACACCCTGCCTCTTGCGAGGGGGGCGAGGGGGTCTAAAGACGCGCACCTTGCCTCTCGCGAAGGGGGCGAGGGTGTACGAAGACGCAGACCTTCGCCCCAGGGGGCTAAGCCTCTGCCGCGTCGGGCGTCCCGGGGGTACCGAACCCTCCCCCTCCCGGCGTCTCTACAAGGAGGCGATCGCCGGGCAGCACTTCAACGCAAATTTTGCCAGCCAGCACTTCTTCACGGCCGGTGGCCGCCCGGATCAGGGTGGTGCGACCGCATCTTCCGGGGGCGCCTCCCTCCAGCCCGTAGGGCGCGTGAACCCGACGTTCGGCCATCACACTCACGGTCGCCGGCGCATCAAACACATACTCGCGCACCACGCCCTCTCCGCCCACAAAACGCCCGGCCCCGCCCGAGCCCCGGCGGCGCTCATAGCGCATCATGCGCAGGGGATAGGCGTGCTCCAGGGCCTCGACCGGGGTGTTGAGCGTGTTGGTCATATGCGTGTGCACCGCCGATTGCCCGTGCCACCCGGGCCCGGCCCCGGCCCCGCCGCCGATCGTCTCGTAGTACGCAAAGGGGCGCCCCCCGTGGCGGGGATCTTCACCGCCGATGGTCAGGTTATTCATCGACCCACAGGAGGCCGCCGGAATTCGGTCGGGAAGCGCCTGCGCCAGCGCTCCGAAGATCACGTCGACCACCCGCTGACTCGTCTCCACATTGCCCAACGCCACCGGCGCCGGCCACCGGGCATCGACCACGGAGCCCGGCTCGGTGAGTACCTCCACACAGCGCATGTACCCCGCATTGGACGGGAGTTCGGGGGGCGCCAGACAGCGAAACGCGTAGAGCGCCGCCGAGACCGCCACCGCCCGTGGCACGTTGAGGGGCCCGGCCACCTGGTCGGCGCTGCCGCGCAGGTCAACCCGGGCCCGCCCCTGACTCAAGGTCAGCTCACAGTGAATGCGCACCGGCCCGCTGCCCATCCCGTCGTCGTCGAGCACATCCTCAAAGCTCCAGCAGCCCTGCCCCAGCTCCCCGAGCACCTTACGCATGTAGCGCTCGCTATGGTCCTGGAGCGCCCGACTCGCCAGGAGCACCGACGAGCCGCGCCGATCCAGCTCCGAGCGCAGCCGCTCCACGCCCCGCAGGTTCGCGGCCAGCTGGGCCTGCAGGTCTCCTCGCCGCTCCTCGGGCGTGCGACTGGCACCCACGATGCGCTCGATCACCGCGTCACTCAGCCGGGTCGGCCCCAGGCGCAGCCCCTCCTCGTCGATATGCGTGGAGAGCCCCATGCTCCCGGGCCAGCGTCCTCCCACGTCGGCGTGATGCGCGCGGTTGGCCACCACAAAGGCCAGCTCTCCACGGGCATCGAACACTGGCGAGACCAGGGTGATGTCGGGCAGATGGGTGCCGCCGGCGTAAGGATCGTTGAGCACGATCGACTCCCCGGGCGTCATCGGCCCGGCGGCCAGCGCCGCGGCCACGCTCATCGGCGCCGACCCCAGGTGCACCGGGATATGCGCGGCCTGGGCGACCATATCCCCGGCGGCATCGAAGATGGCGCACGAGTAATCCCGGCGCTCCTTGATGTTGGGGGAAAAGGCCGAGCGCATCAGCACCACACCCATCTCCTCGGCGATCGAGGCAAAGCGGTGGCGCTCAATCTCCAGAGTGATCGCGTCCATCATTCCTCCCGTTCCAGCACCAGATGCGATCGCTGCACCCGGAGCTCCCAGCCCCGGGGCACCACGGTGGTGGCGCTGTACTCGGTGATGATCACCGGTCCTTTGAGGCGTTGCCCCTCCTTCAACCACTCACGCTCCACGATCCGGGTCTCCTCTGGGCCCTGCCCGAAATCCACCCCGGTGGTTGTAGCCGCGGCCAGCGCGCGGGCATCCCCCGCGCTGGCGAGTTCTTCAGGCCAGGCGGGGGCCCCGAGGCTGGCGCCCAGACGCAGACCCACCAGCTCAATTTCCCGCGCGGCCCGATACCCGTAAAGGCGCTCATGCTCGGCCTCAAAAGCCTCTCGCGGATCGTCCAGCACGCGGGCATCGGCACACCAGCTCACCGGCACCACGATCTCAAAGCTCTGGCCCTGATAACGAAGGCCGGCCTCCCAGCCGAGCTCCAGCCCCTCGTCTGGCGAGCTGCCCAAATCGTCTCGGGCGCGCGCCTCCAGACGTTGAAGCATCTCCCGCAGGGCGGCTTCACTGGCGAGCACCCTGTCCAGCGAAGCGAGCAGCGTGCGGCGGTAGAAGCGGCGCCGGCGAGCGCCGAGCATCCCCCGGGCCGAGAGGAGCCCGGGGTGTTGCGGAATGAGCACCCGGCGCATCGAGAGGGCCTCGGCCAGGCGGCAGGCGTGCAATCCTCCCGCCCCGCCAAAGCCCACGAGCGTAAAGTCGCGGGGGTCGTGGCCGCGCTCCAGGCTCACCACCTTGAGCGCGCGGGCCATCGCCGCGTCGGCGATCGCCAGCACGCCCCGGGCCAGGACCTCGCCATCGGTATCGAGTTCGGCGGCCAGGGCCGCGAGTGCTTCCCGGGCCGCCCGGGTATCGAGTGCCATTTCCCCGCCCAGGAAGCGGTCGGAGCGCAGCGTGCCCAGCGCCAGATGAGCGTCGGTGACCGTGGGTTCGCTGCCACCCCGGCCGTAACAGGCCGGCCCGGGGGAGGCGCCGGCGCTGCGCGGCCCCACACGCAACGCGCCGCCGGCGTCGCGGTAGGCGATCGAGCCCCCACCGGCCCCCACCGTCACGATGTCGATGACCGGCACCACCATCGAGAGCCCGTCGATCACGGCGTCCTCGCGCACTTCCAGCTCGCCATCGACCAGACAGACGTCGCTGGAGGTGCCGCCCATATCCAGGGTCATGATCCGCTCAATCCCCACCTCGCGGGCGGCGTCCAGGGCGCCTACCACCCCGCCGGCCGGCCCCGAAAGCACGGTGTGCACCGGCTGCGCCGCCGCAAAACTCACATCGGCACGCCCCCCATGCGAGAGCAACACCTCCAGCGTGCGGGCCCCCGGCACTCGCCGGCGCAGGCGTTCGAGGTAGCGCGCCATCAGGGGCCCCACATAGGCATTGATGCTGGCCGTACTGGCGCGCTCAAACTCCCTGAACGCCCCGCTGATCTCGTGACTTGCGCTCACGTGCCAGCCCGCCGGATGCTCGCGCAGCGCCCGGGCCAACTGCTGCTCATGCGCCGGGTTGGCCCAGGCGTGCAGCGTGCACACCGCCACGGCATCCACTCCCAGAGACGCGACCTCCTCGACCACCCGGGCGACCTCCGCCGGGCTCAGCGCCTCGATCACCTCTCCGGCGGCTCCCAGGCGCTCCCGCACCCCGATCACATCGGGGCGCGCCAGCACGGGCTCGGGCATCTTCACGTGCAACGCATAGAGGTCGGGCCGCGCCTGTCGCCCCAGCCAGAGCACATCCTCGAAGCCCGCGGTGATCACCAGCGCCAGGCGCGCGCCGCGGCGCTCCAGCAGCGCGTTGGTCGCCACGGTGGTGCCGTGAACCAGCTCGAAGCCCGCTGGCGACGCGCCGGCAAGCGCGGCAACCCCCGCACCGATCGCCTCCGAAGGGTCGGCCGGGGTCGACAGAAGTTTGTGCACTCGGAGGCGGCCCTGCTCCCGGGGCATCACCACGTCGGTAAAGGTGCCGCCGGTATCGACTCCGATTCGCCGGGCCACAGGTGGCCTGCTACTCACACTGCCTCCGAGTGCTCAGGACATGTTCAGGGGAAAACGCCGCGCTCCACGTAAACCGCGTTGATACGGGCGATCGCCACCGCCAGGGCGGCGGTGCGGTTATCCACGTTGCGCTCACGCGCAAACGCGCGCATCTCGTGGTAGGCGTTCTTCATCATGAAGTGCAGGCGGCTGTCGACTTCCTGGAGCTGCCAGGATTCCGAGCGCTTATTCTGAATCCACTCAAAATACGACACGACCACCCCGCCGGCGTTGGCCATCATGTCCGGGATCACCTCGATGCCGCGCTCCATCATCACCTCTTCGCCGGCCAGGGTGGTGGGCCCATTGGCCGCCTCCACCACCACCCGGGCTTTGAGCTTACGGGCCACCTCTTCGGTGATCTGCAGCTCCAGCGCGGCCGGAATGCAGATATCGCACTCCACCTCCCAGAACGCTTCGTCATAGATGGGCCGAGCCCCCTTGTACCCGCCCACGCCGCCGTGCTTCTCCACGTGGTGGTTCAGCTTGCCCGGGTAAATCCCGTCGGGGTTGGCGATGGTGCCGGTGTGGTCCTGCACGGCCACCAGCACCGCCCCCAGCCGCGAGAGAATCTGCGCGGTGTGGCTGCCCACGTTGCCAAAGCCCTGCAAGGTGTAGGTGCAGCCATCCAGCCGGAAGCCCTGCTCTTCAGCCCACTCTTGAATGCAGTAGACGACGCCCTGGCCGGTGGCCTTCTCCCGACCGCGGCTGCCTCCCGAGGTCAGACTCTTACCGGTGACGATGCGCCGCTGGGCGTTTTTGTCATGGGCGTTATGCATGTTCATGTAGGTGTCCATCATCCAGACCATGATCTGGCTGTTGGTCCCCACATCCGGGGCCGGGATGTCGTATTCGGGGCCGATATTATTGCCCAGATCGTGGGTAAAGCGGCGCGTGATGCGCTCCAGCTCCCGCTCGCTGTACTGACGCGGGTTCATGCGAATCCCGCCCTTGGCCCCACCAAAAGGCACGTTGAGCAGCGCGCATTTGTAGGTCATCAGCGCGGCCAGCGCTTTGACCTCGTCCAGCGTGACTTCGTGATGAAAACGAATGCCACCTTTGTAAGGCCCCATCACATCGTTGTGCTGAATGCGATATCCGGTGAAGAGCTCAAAGTGCCCGTCATCCATGCGCACCGGAAAGTTCACGATGACTTCGTTTTTGGGCTGGCTCAGGATCAGGCGCACATGCTCCTCGAGCCCGGCCACCGCCAACGCCCGCTGAAGCTGCGCGATGTGCACGTTGTAAAAGCTCTCCACGGCGGAGTGGGGAGTCGGAGACGCCTGCTCCGCGCCGGTCTCCGTCGCCTCGACAACGTCAGGTGCGTCGGGTTTCTTGCTCATCGCGTCGGCCTTGATCTGGAACGTGGGTGAAAAGCCGCGCTGGCGCTGGCAGGCGTCAAGCCCGGCGGCAAGTAAAAACCCAGGGTGTACCTGAGGGGGTCACGCATGGGCATCGTTCGAATTAACAGCGCTGCGGGGCCAGCGTCAAGCGCTGGCCGGGCGCTCAAAACCCGCCTATTCAGGCGCCTCATCTCCTGCATCGGTGCGGACTTCCGCCTCTTCCCCCGAAGCCTCCGCCGCGCCGCTTTCTGCTCCCGTTTCACCGGTGGCATCCACGAGGTTCGGCCCCTTAAAGTCGAGGATTTTCCCGAGGTTCGACACCGTGTACGTCACCTGCGTCGTCTGCCCGGCGCGCTCCATCTCCAGGGTCACATCGGAGGCAAAGGCCCCGAGCGAGCCGACCGCCACCACCCTGGGAGCCACCACCGGCAACTCCTGCAGCGCGTCCAGGTTCGTCGCGAAGGTCTCCAGCGACTCGCTGTAAAGGCGGGATTCCCTGTCCACGAAGCGCCGGGCCTCCTCGACACGCTCATTGACCACCTCGCGATGAAAACGCATCGCCATCTGAGCCGCGGGCTCCTCGGCCATCTCCCGGAGCACTTCACGCACCTCCCAGCCCAGGACCCCAAAGCGCCCGTCTCCGGCGGCGCCATCGCGGTAGACGACCTCCATGCTCATGAGCACCGCCTCGGTATCGGTCGGCCGGGCAATGCGCGTGGTCATCTCCCAGGAGGTCGTGCCCTGGTCGGTATCATTGCTGATCAGGCGTACCCCCACCGGGAAAGGCTCTCCCCGATTCAGAGCCTCGCGGCGAGGCTCAAACATCTGCTCCACCTCGGCGACGCTGAGCTCGGCCTGCGCCTCGGGGTCGAGACGATCGTAGACCCCCTGGTAGTCGCCCCGACGCGCGGCCTCCACAAACTCATACGCAAAAGACTGCCCTTCCTGCGCGGACTCAGCGATGCCGACAAAATCCTCCACGCATGACACAGCCTTAAAGACCCCCAGACCGGCAAAGAGCGCCCCTATAAGAATCACCGCGGCACAGCCAATGCCCGCGATCTTCAAAAACTTCGCACCTTTGCCTGATCCCTGCCCGGAATCGACGTTATCCACGTCCATCTCCTCTCCCTCGCTCCACGGCGCGCGCTCGGCGTCGCCTGAACTCACCATTCGCAGCCCTACCACCCCATGTTGACCGGCGGCCGTGGCGCCATCATCGCGCGTCGGGGGCCGTCGCGTCCAGCACACGTGAAACCCACTTTCCGATGCGCCCCGGCGGTCGCACCAGCGCCACCTTCGGCCCGGGGCTCACCCGGAGCGCGCAGCCCGGGTCGGGAGCATGAAGCGCCCCATCGAGCGTCCACCCGGCCGGGGCATCGAGCACCAGCGAGCCCAGCTCCCGGGGCTTGCCGGCGCCCTCTCCCACTGCCTCTAGGAGCTCGGGTTTGAGCCCCTGGCGCACCAGCGCGCGGGTGGGAATGTGTGGCCAGACGGCCGGACCCGGACCACCATGGCGCAGCCCGAACCAGGTGCGCCCCAGGGTGGTCGCGACCACCGAGCCCTGATGCATCTCCACCACGCTCTGGTCCACCCGCATGCGCGCGGCCACATCCGTCCCCTGCGTTTCGCGCAGCGTATCGGAGGCCAACCCGACCATGGCGCTGACCAGCTCGCTGGCCCCCTGCTGCGACTGTTTGCGGGCCTGTTGAGCCCGGTAGACCCAGCCCGCCCCGAAGCTAAACCCATAGAGCGCGCCGGCCTCGGTGCTCGCGCTGACCTTGAGAGTGGGCACCATCTCGGCCTGCCAGCCCGCGGCCTGCTCCAGGAGCCTGGCCGCTCGGCCAGGCTTGAGCGCGGCGCCGATGGCATCGGCCACCGTCGACACTCCGGCCGGCGCGCAGGGCCACAGACGCAGCCCACTGGCCGCCAGCTCCACCTCGCGCAGACACGCGCTCACCACGCGCCCCAGCAGCACGTCATCACCATAGATCACGGCGACTTGCACGCCCTGCTCCACCAGCTCGCCGAGCTGCGCGGCGACTTCCTGAAGGTCGTCGGCCAGCAGACTCACCCGCTCAGCTCCGAAGTGCGCGCGCGCGTCATCCAAAAAAAAGCCGCCCGAAAGGACGGCCACACTCGTTTCCACCATGTCTCACTCAACCTTGAAGGGCCATCTTCAATGATGGCACCTTCTTAGCGCTTCATCGTGCCGGCGACTAGCCCCAGGAAGCGATCTTCATTGAGATCGCTGGTCATCGCGTAGGTCACGCCATGGTCCTGGACCACCGCCACGCCAAATCCCTTCTGATTGAGCCAGACGATGTCGCGGTCTTCCACATTGCGAATCGACTCTCGCGGCACCCTGAGCCCCTCCCCATCGAAGAGCAGCACACTGAGGCGAGCCCCGTCGACCTCATAGAGCACCAGCGCGGCGCGGCGATCCTCGATATGGGCGATACGCCCGCCCAGCAGGTTGACCCGGTGATTATCGAAGTGCGGCAGACGCACCGAAAAATCCACCTTATTCTCAAACCAGGCGCTGGCCTCCTGAGGATCGGAGGTCGTGATCTCCAGCGGGAAATTGCCCTTATGCCACTCCACGGTCTGGTCCACCACCGGGGCCTGACTGCTGGCCGCCGGCGCGATCGTCATCTCGGGCAGCAAGATCACCAGCGCGAGCATCGCCGCCAGCGGCCCGGCCACCCAGCCCAGACGCACATAGAGCGGACGCCTCACAGCAGCACTCTGCTCTCCCTCCATCTCCAGCGTGGCCAACTCCCCACTGATGCGTTCCAGCAGCGCCTGCGGCGCGCGTTCCCCGGAGAGCTGTTCGCGAAAGCGCGCCTTAAACTGAGCCTGGGTCTGCACCCGGGCCCGGCACTGATCGCAGCCGGCAAGGTGCGCTTCCATATCCGCACGTTCCCGCTCGTCGAACTCCTCATCGACGTACGTATCGATAAAGGGCTCAAAATCTTCACAGCCGGGCGCCATCTTTTGCACCAGATATCCCACGCTCTTCACCTCAATCGAAGTTGAACCAAACCCGTCTCAGACGGCTCTCAGCTGGCCTGGGCGGCTTTGCGTTCGCGGTAGGCTTGAAGATCGGTCGGCGCACCTTCGGCCTCCTTCTCTTCCTCTTCGGGCGACGGAATGTAGCCATTTTTAAGCGCGTACTCTTTGAGCTGGGCCTGCAACAGACGCCGACCCCGGTAGAGGCGACTCATCACGGTGCCGATCGGGCAATCCATGATCTCGGCGATCTCTTTGTACGCAAAATCTTGAAGGTCGGCCAAAAGTACGACCATCCGGAAATCGACCGGCACCTGCTCCAGCGCCGTTTTGACCTCATCGCCGAACATCTTGAAGTAGAGATGTTCTTCGGTCTCGAAGCTCTCGTGGAAGGGCGTCAGCTCGGGGGCCTCCGCGCGCTCCTGCAGCGGGCGAAAATCATCATCGACCAGGTACTCGCGGCGCTTCTGCTGCTTGCGGTAGCGGTTGATGAAGGTGTTGGTCATGATCTTGAAGAGCCAGGCCTTGCAGTTGGTGCCCTGCTCGTACTTATCGAAGTAGCGATAAGCCTTGAGCATCGTCTCCTGAATCAGGTCCTCGGCGTCGCTCTCACTTTTGGTCAGACGCAGCGCGGTACCATAGAGCGCATCCAGGTGAGGAATCGCTTCCTGCTCAAACGCTCGCCGCTCCTGAGCGTCCATCGACTTTTTGTTCTTCTTAAACATGGGCACCTTCCCCTGCTCTCGAGTCATCACCTCGCCAGACTCTGACGAGGGGCGCGGCACGCAGGCCGACGCGTTCGGTGTAACTTGAGACGCGCGCATTTCTATTTCATTCAGTTTGCAATCTTTCAGTCTCAGCGGCTTTCAGGGCACGCCGCAGACCTCACACCTTCTTGCGAGCAGGGTGCCAGAAAAGAAGCGTCGAGCGCAAAGCCCGGCCTCCCGGCGAGCCAGGCGGGGGCCCGAGCACGCTCCCGGCGTGCCCGGGCTCCCTGCCTTAGAGCAGCTCTCGAAGCGGGGTGTACTCCAGGTTCAAATCGTCGGCGACCGCCTTGTACACACAGGCTCCCTGGTAGGTATTGACTCCCAGGGCCAGCGCGGCGTCCTCGCGCACCGCCTGCTCCAGCCCCTTGTTGGCCAGTGCCAGCCCGTAGCGCAAGGTGGTGTTGTTGAGCGCAAAGGTCGAGGTGCGCGCCACCGCCCCGGGCATATTGGCCACACAGTAGTGCACCACGCCATCGACCACGTAGGTGGGGTCGGCGTGCGTGGTCGGATGGCAGGTCGCGATGCAACCGCCCTGGTCCACGCTGACGTCGACCACCACACTGCCCTCCTGCATCTGGCTGATATGCTCGCGGGTCACCAGACGCGGCGCCCGCGCCCCGGGGATGAGCACCGCCCCGACCACCAGGTCGGCGTGGAGCACCTGCTCGGCGATCGTCCCCACATTGGAATGCATCGTCTGAATCTCACTTCCGAAGATGTCATCCAGGTAACGCAGGCGGTTGAGGTTGAGATCGATGATGGTGACCTGAGCGCCCATGCCCACGGCCATCTTCGCGGCATGAGTGCCGACGACTCCCCCTCCCAGAATCACGACCTTCCCGCGGGCTACCCCGGGCACTCCCCCCAGGAGCACGCCCTTGCCGCCGTACTCGCGCTCCAGACAGCGCGCGCCCACCTGGATGGCCATGCGCCCGGCCACCTCGCTCATCGGCTCCAGCAGCGGCAGGCGTCCGTCGGGCAGCTGGATCGTCTCGTAGGCAACCGCCGACACCTCCCGCTCCAGAAGCACCCGGGCCAGCTCCGGCACCGCCGCCAGGTGAAAGTAGGTGTAGATGAGCTGGCCCTTCTTCATCAGCTCATACTCCGGGGCGACCGGCTCTTTGACCTTGACGATCATCTCGGCCGACGCCCAGACCTCTTCCGCCGTCGGCACAATCGTGGCCCCGGCCTCTACATAGCGTTCATCCGAAATCGCGCTGCCCTCGCCAGCACCGGCCTCCACCACAACCCGGTGGCCGTGACGCACGTACTCGGCCACCCCGGCGGGCACCAGCCCTACGCGATATTCATGGTTTTTGATCTCCTTCGGAACTCCAATATGCATGGCCTCTCTCCGGGTGATGGCAAGGTGAGTCGCTCCCGGGTAGCCCCCCTAACTTCGGACGACGCCCGCAGCGACTATAGCGGGCCGCGATCAGCCCCGCAACGAAGCGAGACCGTGGCGTTGCTCCCGTTGCGCAAGGGCCTCAGAGCCGCTAGGAATGCGCCTGACACCGGGGCAACCTCGCTCCCGGTGAGACTGAACGACGCATCCCCCGGAGGCCCGTGCCTATGGATACCCGCACCGCTCTTTTAACTCGCCGCACCATTCACGACTTCACCACCGCCCCGCTGCCTGAAGGCGCGGTGGAGCGCGCGCTGGAAGCCGCCATTCGCGCCCCGAACCATAAGCTGACCAACCCCTGGCGCTTCACCCGGGTGGGCGCGGCGACTCGTCCGCTGATCGTGGAGATCGGCCTGGAAGAGAAGCGAAAAAAGCGCGGCGAACTCAGTGACGCGGCCCAGGCCACGCTGCGCAAGAAGTTCGGCAACCCTCCCGAACTTATCGTGGTCAGCCAGGTCCTGGACGCCGACCCGCACCGCCGCCGCGAAGACTATGCCGCCATCGCCTGCGCCATTCAGAACCTGCACCTCTCGCTGTGGAGCGAGGGCATCGGCTCAAAATGGGCCAGCGGGGCGATGACCCACGCCCCGGACACCTACAAGGCGGTGGGCATCGACCCGCAGGTCGAAGAAATCGTGGGATTTGTCTGGGTGGGCTACGCCGAGGTGATCCCGGACACCCCGCGACGCCCGCTCGCTGAGGTGGTCCGCACCACGGAGTGAAGAGGCGTCAGCGACCGCGGGGTCACTGAGGCACGCCCTCGTCGCGCAGCAGCTCGGGCCTTAGTTCGATCTGCGCCTGTTCAATCAGCGCCTCGAGCTGCTCGCGGTAGGCCTGAGCGCGATGCTCCCGGGTGATCTCCCGCGCCGCAAAGCGCTCCACCTCGTCGGGCTGAGCGGGAACCTCGGGCATCACTTCATCCACGCGAATCAGGTGCCAGCCCACCGCAGAGCGCACCGGGTCACTGAGCGCGCCGATGCCCCGATCTTTAACCAGCGCTCCGGCGGCCCGGGCAAACTCCGGGATCACCTGAATCCACCCCGAGGGCAGGCGCTGGCTCACATCGCCTTCTTCCACGCGCGCAAAGCGCAGATGCGGGTTCACCACCGCCTCAAAGCCCTCGGGAAGCTCCCCGGCATTAAGGCGGGCGGCCTCCTCCCACAGGGCGTCGAGCGAGGGACGCTCGCCAAGGCGCTCGGCGCTGGCCTCAATCCAGGGGCGCGCCTCGTCATAACGCGCTTCGTACAGCTCTCTGCGACGCTCGGCCCTGAGGTTGGCCTCTCCCTCCAGCGATTGGGGCACCACGATCACCAGATGGCTTGCGCGAAAGCCGGCCGGAGCATTTGCGTGGCGCTGGAGCACGCCCACAAAGTTCTCGTCGGGCTCCACGTCTCCCACCGGCACCTCCACCTCCTGATGCAGGAAAGCATTGACCAGCCCCTGCTTGCGGGCGAAGTCGGCATCCGGTGTGTCCGTCAGACCTCGGCGGTGGGCTTCTCGCGCCAGCAACGTCTCCTCGATAAGCCCACGCAGTGCCGCCTCCCGATCGAGTTCGGGATGCAGCTTCCAGAAGCTCTCAAGCTCCTCGGCTCCGAGCGCGATGCCATCCACGCTGGCGACCACCGACGCCTCGGGGGACGCCTGCGCAAAGCTGCGCTCAAAGACCTGCGCGGCCCGCGGGTGAGTGACTTCATACTCGGGTTCCGCACACCCGACCACACCCAGGCTCCCTAGCGCCATCGGCATCAGAACTTGCAACCATCGCCGCATCAATCCTCCCGACTGGCCGCAAGCGCCAGGCGAGCAAGGTCCACACCGGCCCGCACCACCAGAAACCCGACGGTCAGCGCGATCATCGCGGCCACGTAATCAGCCTGCGCCAGGAACTCGATCGTCCGCACAAAAAAGTACGCGCTCCCCAGCAGAAACCCCAGCCCGAGGATGTCATAGAGCTTTGCCCGCATAGCGTCCCGTCTCTGGCCAGGGCGCGGCCAAGTTGCCGGCCCCGAGCGCATTACCTCATCGTCTGAAATGCCACCATGATCACAGCTCCGGCGGCGACCACTCGCCACATCACGCGACGCGCGAGCGTCCGGGGCGAACTCATCAGACGCGCCAGTGACTGGCTAAACACCGGCTGACGACGATCATACTCCCAGTTGAGCGCGGGCAACACCGCCGAAATATAGGCCATGACCACCCAGGCAAAGAGCATCACCACCGCCATAAACGTCAGGTGAAGAGGCGCGCGTTCGGCAGCCTGGGCGACCAGCGAGGTTTTGATGGCCGGGCTGACATACAGTGCGCCGAGGATCGCGGCCAGCACCGCGCTTACCGCCAGCACCCTGCTGCGCACAAAGAAGCGATAGTCTCCCGCGCGCCCGTCTCCCGGATGAACATCGGCGGGCTGCTGCGCGGGAAGCTCCCCCTCTTCGCCGCTGATCGCCGCGACAATGAGGTAGAGCACAAAACTCGCCACGGCCATCAGCAACGCTACAGGCTCCGACATCGCCTCCCACTCACGCTCGGCAAGCAGCGCCATGCCGGGAAGAAAACTCACGGGAAAGATGAGCAGGCGCAGCGCCGGGTGGGCATGCACCAGCCCCACCACCCCGACCACCAGCGGCACCATCATCGCCAGAATACGCAACCCCGATCCATCAGCGCTGCGCAGCTCGGCGAAGAGCCCGGCGCCTAACCACTGCGCCCACAGGTTGAGCATCAGAAATGCCAGCAGAGCCCACTTCAACGCGCCGGCACGGGCCCGTCCACCCGACACCCTGGCGTGTGCGCTGGTACCTTCGGTCATGGGCTCATCCATCACGGGCCTGCGGGCTCTCCCTCTCACTCCACGCGCCAGATGGCGTGCATGGGCTCCCCATCGCGCACAAAGTCCACCCGAATCTCACCGGCGTCGGCCAGGGATGACCAGGCATCGAGGTAGTGGTCGGGCCGCTCCAACTTCACCAGGTTGATGTGCGTGACCACATCGCCCACCCGAAGCTGGGGTGCCACAAAGGCGTGCGCGGCCGTGGAGATGTCGACAATCATGAACCCGACAAAGGCTTCGCCCTGGTGCGTCGGCTCGGTATCCACATGCTGAAACACCACCGCCGGCCCGCGTTCGAGCAGCGCCTCAACCTCACCGCGAGAGACAAGACTGGCGCCATCGGGGCCGACCATCGGCTCGCGCGGCGCAAGCGTCCGGGCAGGCCGAGAGGCCGGGTTCTCGGGCAATGGCGCCACCGCCGCCTCGTCGCCGCTGGGAGGCGCACCGACAGAGTGGTCGGGCCCGCGCTCCGCAGCGCGGCGCTGATCAGGAGCCGTCGCACACCCCACGGCTGCCAGCATCAGCCCGGCGAGCAAGAGGACGCTGAGCGCGCTCTGCATGACGTTAACTCGCTTCATGCGCTGGGCTCCTCATCAAGTTTTTGAAACATTTCCGCTCGGGTCGCAAACTTGTACTCCACCAGGCCTCGAGACTCGGCCTCCCGGGCAGCGAGCTCATCGAGATATTTAACTTCATCGTAACCTACCAGGCGGACGTTTCGCTCCCGGAGCATCTGATCCAGCCCTTGGACCACGTCCTCGGCCGGACGCACTTCCGAGGGGCGCTCCGCGAACGCCCCTTGCAGGTAACCCAGGATCTCATCGCATCCCTGAACCGCGTCGGCCCGCGCTTTCCCGACCAATCCGTCGGAGGCCTTGCGAGCCCATCCCACCACAAAGGTATCCCAGATCGGGGTCTCCGTCTGCGGATTGTAGACCATGTAGCGCGGGCGATCCGGGTGCGCCTCCCAGGGCTCGGGCACCGTGGCGAACTCCCCGGACCACGCCGGTGAGAGCGGCAACCCCAGCGTGGGTTCAATCGCATCGCCAATGGCAAAGACTACCGTGTCGCAGGCGAGCGTCTCAAACTCTCCGGTGCGCTCCACGCCCACGCGACCCTTCTCTCCCGGCGGCTTCAGGCGGGTTTTCTCACAGGTCAACCCGGTCACTCGCCCCGACGCATCGACCTCCACCCGGGCCGGCGAGCGCAAAAAGCGCATCTTCAGCGACGTCTCACTGGGCGACTCCAGCGGCTCCTCGATGTAGCGCAGATACTCCTGGTGCAGCGCCTCGGGGTCCTGCCCCACCGCCGAGAGCACCTCGGAGATGCCGTCAAACTCGGCGCGCAACGCCTCGGTATCGAGCGCCTGGCTCACCAGTTTGAACTCCTTATCGGTAAACGCACGCTCACCGGGCCCGCGCCGGGCCACCGCGGTGACCGAACGCACCTGACGCTCGCACACCATCCAGTGCACGATGTCCAGGCAGACGTTGCCCATGCCGACCACCACCACGTCTTGCCCCACCGGAAACTCCCGCTCACTAAAGGGGGGAAGCCCGTTGTAATGGTACACCAGATCCTTGGCGTGGAAGCAGGCCTCGGCGTCTTCGCCGGGCAAGCCCAGCCATTTGGTCCCCTGAGCCCCCACGGCGACTACCAGCGCATCAAAGCCCAGCTCGCGCAGCTCTTCGAGCGAGACATCGGCCTCTTGGCCCACGCTCACATTGCCCAGGTAGGTGATGTTGTCGTGGGAGAGCACCCGGTCGAAGTAGCGGCGCAGGCCTCGCTTCATCTTGTACTTCGTCGGGTAGATGCCGAATTCGGCAAGCCCTCCAGGCTTAATGTCGCGATTGAGCATCACTACGCGATGCCCCGCCTTCGCCAGCACCTCGGCCGCATAAATGCTGGCCGGGCCGGCGCCGATCATGGCCACAGTATGGGTGGATTGCGTCGTCATACGTCCTCTCACTTGCTTTGGTTACGCGCGGAGCGCCGCGTCGACCATGGTTTCGTACTCGGCCACATCCGAGGCCAGATCGTCCATCGCCGCGCTCCAGAACTTCGAATCCCCCAGGTCGCCGCCCAGGTAGCGGCTGGCCAACTCTTCGGAGGTCATCCGCCCCGAATCCATCAGCAGCGCATCGATCGTATCGATGAAGCCCTCACCCTCCTGGCGAGCTTGCGCATAAACCGCCCGTGAGAAGAGGAAACCAAAGGTGTAGGGGAAGTTATAAAAAGGCAGCCCGGTCAGATAGAAATGCAGCTTGGAGGCCCAGAAGAGGGGGTCGACCGAGGCCAGACTCTCCCCGAAGTACCGAGAAAAGATCGTCTCGGTCATCTCGGTGAGCTGATCTTCGTTGAGCGGCCCCTCGGCCCGGGCCTCATGCATGGCCAACTCAAGGTCGTAGCGCGCCGGGATATCCATAAGAAAAGCCACCGAGCGCGCCAGCCGCTGATCGAGCAGCCCCAGGCGCTGAGAATCATCGGCCTGGGAGAGCGCGCCCTGCTCCACAATCACCTCCAGCAAGGTGCTGGCCGTCTCGGCCACGCCCATGCCCAGGTCGCGCTCGCTGGCCGGCAAATCCCGCATGACCCACCCGTGGTAGGCGTGACCGAGCTCATGCGCCAGCGTGGTCACCCCGGTGGTCGATCCGCCAAAGGTCATGAAGATGCGGGTCTGACCGCTCACCGGAAGCCCCGAGCAGTAGCCTCCCTGGGCTTTGCCGGCACGATCTTCCACCTCGACCCACTGATCGCGAAGCGCCATTTTGCAGAAGTCGGCCACCCGCTCGGCAAACGAGCCCACCTGCTCCACGATAAAGAGCTGAGCCTCTTCATAGCTAAACGTGGGCGCTTCCTGGCCCACCGGAGCATGAATATCGTACCAGTGCAACTCCTCAAGCCCGAGCAGGCGCTGCTTGGCCTTGAGGTAGCGATGAAGGAGAGGCTGCACCGCGCGCGCCGCTTCAAACATCGCGTCGACCGTGGCGCGCTCCACCCGGTTGGCATTCAACGAATAGGTCAGGCAGTCTTGCCCGCGCCGCTCATAGAGGGTCTGCTGGGCGCCCACGATCGAGTTGAGCGTCGCGGCACAGGTGGGCGCAATGGTTGCCCAGGCCTCATTAAGACTCTCAAACGACGCCTTTCGCACCTGGCGGTCGGCGTGATCGTGCAGGTTTTTGGCCTGCCCCACCGACATCTCCTGGCGTTCTCCGTCAAGCTCCATGGAGACCTTAAGCCGACCGCTCACCTGTCGATAGAGCGTGCCCCAGGCGTGCAAACCGTCGCGATTTAACTCCACGGCCAGCTCTTCCAGCTCCGGCTCAAGCTGGGCATCGGCGTCGCGCCGCAGCTCCTTGAGGTAGAGCTGCATGTCGCCAAAGCGCGCATCCTGGAGCAGCGCCTCAAACACCTCATCGTCCAGCCCCCGGAATCTACTTTTAAGCGCGACGTCCAGCTTACTGCTGGCGGTATTCACGCCCACCAGCTTCTGAGGCATGCGTAGCGCCCGGGGATCATCGGCATGAGCCGCAGCCATCCCTGTAGCAAAACAGAAGGCCTGGCTGAGCCGATCGTGCATCTCAAAGTTCTTGTCAAAGAAGCTCCGCCACCCCTGCAACATCGCCTCCTCAATTGGCGCCGAGCCCGGCAGCGCCAACCCACTGAGCTGCGCCGCCAGTTCGTCGGCGCGCTCCTGAAGCCAGCCGCGCTCAACCTCAAAAGTCTCAGACTGAACGCCTCCGGAGAAGACGCTCTCCATATCCCAGGTGGGGTCGGTGGTCGGAAAGGGTCGCGACATATCAGCTCCTCAAGCCAGTACGCTAAAAACGATGAGACGATGCAACGCGCGTTACGCGCTCGCCGGATGAAATCGGGCAGACCATAGTACCGCCGAGGCATTGAAACAATGGCCGCAACCCGCAGGTTCGATGCTTCACCAACGCGCGCGATTGACGCCTCACACCTCGATCTTCTAAACCTGCCGGTGGACTGCACATTTCCTCAGCCCCGATTCGATCATGACAAGCCCCGCCTCTTCCCACGACATCGCCGGCAAAGTTGATGCCCTTAAAAAAGACGTTCAGACTGCCATGCGCGAGCTCAGCCGCGCCCGAAGCGCTTTAGAGTCGATGACGCGCGCCGGAAACCTGGCCGCCGATCCCGAAAAAGTCGCCACGGCCTTTCGCGACCTGCGCCGCTCTTCGCTCCAAGCGCTGGGCCTCGAAGATGAGCGCCTGGCCCTGGTCGGCGAGCTCGAAGCCTACTTTGAGCGCGAAAAAACACGGCAGCGGATGACGCTCCTGGGCGAGCTCAACCGCGCCCTGACCGAAGAAGGGGGACGGCTGGAACACCTGGGCGATCATCCCCTGACCCTGGGCATTGGTCAGCTCACCCTGACCCTCGATCTGCTCGCCAGGCGCGCCACACTGAGCTACGCCCGCGAAGACATCGCCGAGGTCGAAGCCAGCACCGAGGCCATCCTCAAAGCCGTGCGCCAGACCCGAGACGCCATCCAGAAGCGCGCGCTTCCCAGCGATCTCTTCTTTGAGCGACTCCAGCACGCCTACCGCGTGCAGCTGGCCATGAGTGGCCTGCCCGAGGGGGAACGCGTCGATCTGGTCGATCTTCTGGTCCCCCTGGCGCTGGTGGACACCGACGCCGAGCAGCGCCGCAAAAAAGGCCTCGACGCACTAACCCCCTGGCCGCGTTACCTGCTGGCCTACCAGCTCCAGCGGCTGCGCCGCGACGGCCTTCTCGAACAGCAGGGACGGCGGCTGGACCTGGGCACAGCCACCGGTGGCTCCACCAAAAACAAACAAAATGTGCTCTTTATCCCTGGACACGGCACAGATGGGCAGTATTACTTATCGCTCCGTTTCCAGTGAGCTGTGATGTTGTGGGGCGCTAACGCCATCGATCGCCCCTGAGGTGCGCGCAGCCTGCGTGCGTGCTCGCCTCACCCCATCTCCGACGTCTCATTCCGAAGTGCTCCTGGCGAGCCCTTCAGTTTTCCACGGAACCACCTATGCGCCCCTCCGAACCCAACGCCGCTCTCGAAGATGCGCTTGTCGCCCGCCACATCCTCCAGCGCCTGGGCGAGGGGGGACAACCCCCGCAGCATGGTGTGCGCCGCATCAACGTGGGCAATGAGAGCTACCTGAAGGTGCTCGAGCACGAGTACTTCGACTACCACCTGCGCTTTGGCGCCAGCTTTAAGCTGGTTCAAGGCTACTTTGGCGGTGGCAAAACCCACTTTCTGTACTGCGTGCGCGAGCTGGCCTGGGACCGAGGTTTCGCCACCGCCGTGGTCGAACTCTCCCCCAACGAATGCCCCTACGACGATAGCTTCAGGGTCTATCAGGCCGTGGTCCGTCGTATCGGCCAGCGCCCGCGCACCACGCTGGGCTCCCCGAGCTACGGGCTACCCGATCTGCTGCGCAACCTGATGGATGACCGCGTCGACGCGGCGCTTCAGAGCCCCTCGGTGCCCGATGTCGATGCCGCACGCCAGGCGGTGTTGCATTGGCTGCGCACGTCGGTGGCCCGCGCGGCCTGCGAGAGCCACTCCTACCGCCGCGCCATCGTCGAATTTGCCGCGGCGTTTTTGGACGGGCGCTTTGAAGATGAACAGCGCCTGGAGGCCTGGCTCACCGGCGAGTCGATCCCGGCCAGCGAGGTCCGCGAGCTGGGCGTGTATGAGGATATTGGCAAGAGCAATGGCTTTGTGATGCTCCGCTGCCTCACACAGATGATCGTGGGCCTGGAACTCCCCGGCACCGTCCTGCTCTTCGATGAGGTCGATCGCAACCTCTCGGTAAGTGTGAAACGCAGCCAGATCATCGGCGACAACCTCCGCCAGGTCATCGACCTCTGCGGCCGTCACCAACTCCCCAACACGCTTTTTATGTACGCCGTCCCGCCGGAGTTCATGCGCAACGTGGTGCCGGACTACCCCGCCCTTTACCAACGCCTCAAAAGCCCGGTGCCCCTGAGCGTGCGCAGCCCCCAGGCCGTGCTTATCGACCTGGAGCGCCTCGATCTGGAGCCGGTGGAACTCCTCTCAACGCTGGGCGACAGACTCGTGGGTGTCTTTGAGTCCGCCCGCGACTGCGCCTTTGATCGCTCGCTGCAGGCTGCCAACGCCCATGCGCTGGCCAGCGCCTGTGTGTACAGCTACTTCGAGGTCAACCACCGCCGCCTCTTCGTCAAAACCTGGGTCGACTTCCTGCACCGACAGCTCGTCGATGGTGAACTGGAGCTCGATCAAAGCGCCGCCACCGATCTGGTACTTTCGGGCTACGATGCTCTCTCTCAGACACCGGCCCAGGATGACTTCGCCGACTTTTAAGCGCGCCGCGCTTCAGGGGGGATCATGATCAGCGAAGTGGTCGAACATCCGGTTCACGGCGAAGGTCGTCTGGTAGGCCTGAGGCGCAACGGCCGTCTGGCCCTGGTGGACTTTGACAGCCTCCCGCTGCCCACTCTGGTGCCCACCCGGGAACTTCATCGCCTCGATCAACCACGCGCTGAATCGGTGGCAAGCCCTCCCCAGGCTATGAAGGCCCCCGGGGCCGCCCCCCCGCCCCCCGAGCCCTCCGCCCTGGCGCGCTACGCCCTGAACCCGACCGACGCTGACCGCGCCCTGGAGGCCATGCGCCTGGGAGTCGTCCCGGCCCAGGGCATTGAGGCGTTCACGGTCGCTCGCGAACAGGCCTTCACCAGCCTGAACGACGCCCTTTGCGAAGCCCCGGCTCAGGGCGCGTTACGCGTGATCGAGGGCGACTACGGCGCCGGCAAAACCCATCTTTTGGAGTGGGCCGGCCAGCGCGCGCTCGCCGACAACTTCCTCGTGGCCCGGGTCACCCTGGATGCCGACGAAACCTCTCCGGCGCATCCGCAGCGTGTGTACAGAGCCCTGATAAGTTCCCTGCGTTACCCGGACCGCCCCGACGAACTCGCCCTCGGCCTGACTCCGCTGCTGGAACGCGCGCTGCTCTCCGACTCGGCTCGCGCTCGCTTCGAAGTTGACCAGCGCGGTCATGGCTCTCACCTCTACTTAAGTGCTGCTTTACGCTGGTTCGACGCGCTCAACACGTCCGAGCTGCAAGACGCCCCGCAGCAGCCCCGGACACGACGCGCGGTGCTGGACTGGCTCGAAGGTCAACGCACGCGCTCCAACCAGGACCTAAATGCGGGTCTCCGAGAACTTCCCGGCTCCTACCCCTGGCTCTACAGCCTCAAAGACTATCGCCCCTGGGCGCGCATCTACGCCTATATCCTCAGCGGCATCGCCTCACTGGCCACCTGCTGCGGCTACGCAGGCCTGATCCTCCTGGTGGATGAAGCCGAGCGCTTTGCGCTCCTCTCACGCGAGAACCGCGAACACGCCGCCGCGACCCTGCGCGCGCTGAGCCGCGCTGCGATTGGCGAACGCCTGGGCACACACCCGGCAGACGCCACCCTGGAGCTCGGCGGAGCAGGCCGACTGCGCGAACTTCCCTGCCGATTCGAACCCGCCGGGGGCCTGGGTGTGCTCTTTGCGCTCACCCCCGACTACGACGACGATGCTCTCCTCAACGGACTTTTCCCCGACGAGGCTCGTATCCCTCTTGCATCCCCACAGCCGCACCACTACGCCGAACTGGCACGCCGGGTCGCCGCCTTTTACTGCGAAGCCCGGGGCGGCTCCCCGCTGAGTTCCCCTCGCGTGGAAGCCATCGCACAGACCATTGAACGGCTCAGTAACCGGGGCACTCTGCTGACCATGCGCCAGGTGATGAAAACCCTGGTGGAGCTCCTCGACGTGCACCGCCACTTTCCCGAGCGCGCCGACGGTGTCGTCGACAACCTCTCCCGCGTCAGCCACTTCGACATCTTCTGATCATGACCTTTGCAGACGACACGGTCGAACAACTTCGCCAGGCGCGCGCCGCGCTCCCACACACCTGGCACGCATTCTATGCGCGCTTTGGCAATCTGCGCCCGGCCCAGCGCCAGGCCGTCGCCCCGGTGGTCGCCGGCCGAGACACCCTGGTGGGCGCCCCGACCGCCTCGGGCAAAACTGAAGCTCTGATGGCCCCCCTGGCGCAGCGTTTGCTCAGCCGTCGTAACGCTCCCGATGGTCAGGTGCGTCTGCTGGTCATCAGCCCGACCCGCGCCCTCTGCAATGATCTCCTCCGCCGCATCGAACCTCCGCTGCGCCGCTGCCATCTGCGCGCAGCCGTGCGCACCGGCGACCACAGCCTGGACATCACCCGCAACGCGCCACCGGTAGTCATCACCACCCCGGAGTCCCTCGACTCCATGCTCTCGCGCTGGCCGGCCGCGCTGCGCTCGGTCGAAGCCCTGCTCCTCGACGAGATTCACCTGCTCGATGGCAGCGCGCGCGGCGACCAGCTCCGGGTGCTCCTCCACCGCCTGGAGCGCATCTGCCACACTCGCCCCCAGCGCTGCGCCGCGTCGGCCACCCTTCCCCATGCCGCCACGCTCGCCGGGCGCTACCTCACCGACGCCGACCTCATCCTGGCAGACAGCGCCGGACGCGGCGTCGACGCCCGCCTGGTGCACACCCCCGAACTGGCCGACGCCGCCACCGACATCGCCGACACCTTCCTCTCTGGCGAGTCGCGCAAGATCCTGGTCTTCGCCAACGCCCGCGCGCAGGTCGAATCCCTGGTGGCCTGCCTGGCCGGCCATCCCCGCCTGGCCGGACGCGTGTTTGCGCACCACGGCTCGCTCTCGCGCTCGGTGCGCCTGCGCACCGAGCGCCGCTTCCTCGACGCCCCCGCAGCCATCTGCGTGGCCACCATGACCCTGGAGTTGGGCATCGACATTGGCGACGTCGACCGCGTCGTGCTGGTGGGGCCTCCTCCCGATGTCGGCTCCCTGGTTCAACGGGTGGGCCGCGCCAACCGTCGCGGCCAGGTAGCCCACGTCACCTGCCTGGCTGCCGGCGACTTTGAGGCCCTTCGCCTTGAGCACCTCCTCGCCCGCGCCGACGATGGCCGCCTCTTCGACGATCCGGTCCCCTTCCGACCTTCGGTCCTTGCGCAACAGGCCATCTCCCTGCTCTTCCAGAGCCGCCACAAATGGATCGGAGCCGAGGTACTTCATCAGCGCCTGCCTCCCGACCTCGCACAGTACTTCCGCGCGCATGATCTTCTTGAACTTCTTCAGAAGATGTCCGACGTCGGCTACCTCACCCCCCTCAACGGACAACGCTTCGCCGCCGGAGAGCGTGCCCTCAAAATGTATGACCACGGCCTGATGCACGCCAACATCGACGACACCCCCGAGATCGAAGTCTTCGACGAATCCACCGGCGAGCTTCTGGGTCGCGTGGCCTTGAGCCGCAAACAACGAGAGTCGATTCAGGGCGGCGGTGAGGTGGGGCTCTCGCTGGCCGGACGCCGCCGCGAAGTCGTACGGGTGACTCAAGACCAGGTCTTCGTCGACAGCGCTCAAGGCGAAGCTCCCAGCGCCTTCTTCGCCCGCCAGGCCCCCCGCTACGCGTTCGAGCTGGCCCGCGACCTGGCAGCCTTCCTGGGGATCGGGCACCACGAGTTGCGGGTCGAACGCTGGAAGAGCGGCCCCATGGTAGGCCACTTCCTGGGCACCCGCTGGGGCCTGCTCTTTGAGGGCATCCTGCGCGATCGTAGCCTGGCCGCTCGCCCCGGCAACGCCTTCTTCCAGACGCTCAAACGAGAGCCCCGAAACAGCGATGGCCTCGACGACTTCGAGCGCCTGGAGCGCGACGCCCGCGCGTTCATCGCCCGCGAAAGCGAGCGCCTGGCCCGGCGCCTGGACATCGGCCCCTTTGTCGACGCGCTCCCCCCCTCAATGTTGCGCACCTGGCTGGACGAAGCGCTCGATCCGGCCGGTTTTGCCCACAACCTGAGCCAGTGCGCCTGGACCGAAGGTCCCATCCTCCCGCTTCCCCCGAACTAAGCCCCCGGACGTCTTTGCCTCGGGTGCTCCTGCCACGTATGGTCGGGCGCGGAGCGAGGTGCTCTGACTTGATTGATTTGATCCGAAGGCGCGCTTGTGTTCGACACGATCTCAGAGCTTGTGCAGGCCTCCATCGGCCCTTATCTCCCGATGACGCTGACCGCGCTCGCGCTGGTCGCCGCGCTCCTCTCATCAGGTCATATTCTGCTCTCTCGCCGTGCCCCGGGCTCAACCATTGCCTGGATGGCCCTGGTGTGGCTGGCGCCGCTGCTGGGCTCGGCAGCCTACCTGATGCTTGGCATCAACCGCATCCAACGCCGCGCGGAATCGCTGGGCATCCCCCACCATCAGCGGCGAGATACCCTGGAACGCTATCGCGTCGACGATGACGCGCTGACCTTTCATCTGACCCCGCGCGCTGTCCACCTGGTGCCCCTGCGCGCCCTGATCGATCGCGTGGTGCGTCGTCCCCTAGTGATCGGCAACGCCATCACCCCCCTCTTTGACGGCGACGGCGCCTACCCAGAAATGCTCCGCGCCATCGACGAGGCGAAGTCCTCCGTCACCCTGGTCACCTACATCTTCGATAACGACGAAATCGGACGCCAGATCGTCGACGCGCTGGCGCGGGCCCACACACGCGGCGTCCACGTCCGCGTGCTCATCGACGCCGCCGGCCTGCGCTACTCCTTTCCCTCAATTCTCAGACGACTCAAACGTGCCCGTATCCCCGCGGCGCGCTTTCTGCCTTCCGTGCTCCCGCCACACATCATGACTGTCAATCTTCGCAACCACCGCAAGATCATGGTCATCGACGGTCACCTGGGGTTCACCGGCGGCATCAACATCCGCGACGCTCACCGCCTCAGCACGCATCCATCCTTCCCGGTTCACGACCTTCACTTCAAGGTCCAGGGCCCCGTGGTCACCCACCTCCAGGAGGTCTTCGCCGAAGACTGGGAATTCACCACCGGCGAGCATCTTAAGGGCGACGCCTTCTTCCCCGAGCCTACGACCGCCGGTCAGGCAATGGCCCGAGGCATCGCCGATGGCCCCGACGAAGATCTCGACCGTCTGCGCTGGACGATGGTGGGCGCGATCGCCTCGGCCCGCGAGCGCGTCCGCATCATGACCCCTTATTTCATCCCCGATGATTCTCTGATCACCGCACTCAACCTGGCCGCGTTGCGCGGAGTGCAGGTCGACATCCTGCTGCCCTCGGTCAACAACCTCGTCTACGTGCAGTGGGCCTCCATGGCGCACCTGGGAGCCTTGCTGGAGTGGGGCTGCAACATCTACTTCAGCCCTCCGCCCTTTCATCACTCCAAGCTCATGGTCGTCGATGGCACCTGGTTCACCCTGGGCTCCGCCAACATGGACCCGCGCAGCCTCCGCCTGAACTTTGAGTTCAACCTGGAGTGCTGGGACCCCACGCTGGGAGGACACCTCGACCAGATGCTCAGCGACCGCATCAGCGAAGCCACCCCGATCACCCTGGAACAATGGCAGGAACGTCCCCGCTGGAAGCGACTTCGCGACGGTGCCGCCGCCCTCCTCTCGCCCTACCTCTGAGGCCGCTTCTCACGCCTCAAGGACCTCGGCCTCGACCCAGCGCCGCAGTATTTTGCGCGTCAGCGCCGAGATGGCAGCCCCCTCAACCTCGCCCTCCCGAAGCCAGCGCCAACGCTCAGGATCGCTCCATTCGGGCGTCTCCGAAAGCTCCAGCGATAAAATGCGCGTCTGAAGTCGGCGATGGGAGAAGATATGTGTCAGCTCTCCAACTTCGACGGGCTCCCCCTCGATCCCCAGCATCGACGCGACCTCGCCGACACCAGGCCAGCGCTTGCCCTCACGCTCCACCGTCGGAAACTCCAGCAAACCAGCAAGCAAGCCCCCGGCCTGGCGGGGACCCACCAGCAACTCCCGCCCCTCCGGACCGACACGCCAGACCACGACCGCGACCGCACGCATTGGTTTTGGCGCACTTCGACGAGTCACCTCGGGCAACGCCTCGGGCTCTCCCCCGGCAAATCCCGCACAGAACTCACGCACCGGACAGATCAGACACGCCGGCGAGCGCGGCGTGCACACCTGAGAGCCCAGCTCCATGAGCGCCTCATTGAAGTCGCCCGGTGACACCGGATCGACCAGCGCCTCGGCCAGCGCCCAGTGCTTCTTATGGTTCTCGGTACTTCGCGGGTCGCCGCGCAGCTCAAAGACCCGCGACAGCACCCGAATCACGTTGCCATCCACGATCGCCGCCGGCCGCCCGTACGCAATCGACGCGATCGCCCCGGCCGTGTAGGGCCCCACGCCGGGAAGCTCCCGCAGCCCCTTGACCGTCGAGGGGATCCTCCCCTGATGCTCCTCCACCACCTGCCGAGCTGCGCGATGCAAAAATCGCGCGCGCCGGTAGTAGCCCAGCCCCGACCACAGCTCCAGGACCTGCTCCTCATCGGCCGCCGCCAGCGCCTCCACCGTGGGAAACGCCTCCATCCAGCGCTCAAAGTAGCCAATGACCGTTACGACCTGAGTCTGCTGCAGCATGATCTCGGAGACCCAGGTCGCATAGGGGTTCCCCACCCCGCGCCAGGGCAGCTCACGTCGGGCCTGCCGAAACCAACTCAGCAGCTGCGTGCGAAACGATACGAGCTCCTCGCCCCACCCATACTCCGCAAGCACCTGCCTCACTGCGGCTCCGGCGCCACACACTGAAGGGAGCTCTCGTCATAGACCTCGCCATCAGCGCAGCCTTCGCATCCCGACTCGCAACGCGCCAACGGACACCCGCGCTGGTCCTGAACGATCTCCAGCCCACAGCCTTCACGGCACTGTGGTTCCTGCACCGCCGGACAGCTGATACACTTCTCGCCGGCCTCATCATAATACTCGCCCTGATGGCAATCCTCAGGCCGATCAGTCGCCTCCGAACCGCAGCCCATCGCAAACAGGAATCCCGCGGCCAATATCCACTTCTTCATCGTGTCCTCACTGCATGGCGGTCACGGACAGCGCTGCTGCCCGACCTCTACCTAACAGCCTCATCCCCCGGTGAAAAGCCCGCCCGAGCGCCCGGGCGTCAATTGCGCATCCCCCCGGCCTTTGTTACGGTATGTTGAACGCTCGCCGCCAGATTTACCGCTGCCTTTCAATGGCACCCTGGCGAACCACGAGCGCTTCAACTTCAGCTCTAGCGTTCATCGACCTTCGAATCTCCGCTCTCCTCGGTCCAAGCATGGCAGCAGGCGCCCGCGTCGGGACGGTCATCGACAATAAGTACCGCCTTGACGAGCAGATCGGTCACGGCGGCATGGGAGCGGTCTACCGCGGCACACAGCTGATGGTAGACCGACCGGTGGCTGTGAAGCTGCTGCACCCCAACTTTGCCCAACAGCAAAGCGTCCAGGCGCGTTTCGAGGTCGAGGCCCGGGCCATCGGCCGGCTCAACCACCCCAACTGCATCACGCTCTACGATTTTGGCTACTCCGAAGATCTGAACGCGCTCTACACGGTGGTGGAGTTCATTGATGGCACCGCCCTGGACCAGCTGGTGCACCAACGCCTGGAGCTGGCCGAAGTCGTCTCCATTCTCAAGCAGATCGCGTCGGCCCTGGATCACGCCCACCATCACGGCATCCTCCATCGCGATCTGAAGCCAGAAAACATCATGCTCGCCCGTCAGACCGACGGCAGCCGGGCGGTCAAAGTCCTCGACTTTGGCATCGCCCAGATCGTGACCGGAGAGAGCAGCGACGAGGACGATTTCGAGGCCGACCGCCTCACACGCGCCGGCGAACTCTTTGGGACGCCCCCCTACATGAGCCCGGAACAGGCGCAATCCTCCCGCAACCTGACCCCGGCCACCGATCTCTACTCTCTAGGGGTGATCGGCTACGAACTCCTCGAAAACCGGCTTCCCTTCTTTGCCGACACCCCGCTCGACATCTTGATGATGCACATTCATCAAGATCCCCCACCCCTGCGTCGCCCCGGTCTCCCCGCGGAGCTGCGCCAGGTGATCGCGGATCTGCTCGCCAAAGATCCGACCGCTCGCCCGAGCAGTGGCAAAGTTGTTCACGATCGACTCGCGCAGATCTCGCACAAAGAACTCCAGGTCCCGCTGGCCGGAGTCAGCCCGTCCGAGGGATCCGCAACTCGCGAGCAAGAGCCCACCCTGCTCAACATCGATGAGAGCGATCCCTCGCTCAACATCCCACTGGACCTCCCCTCTCCACACACCTCTTCCATCGTCGAAGCTCCCGGCGACGCCAGACCTACGACGATCCCGACCATGCTCGGCGCCCACGAGCCCGCACCACGGCACCTGCCTCCGCCCACCGATGCCGGTCCCTACCCGCGCGCGCAGACAGACAGGCACCGCGGCCGCGTGCTGGGCCTGGCCCTCGTGCTCGTAGCGATGTTTGCCTCCCTCCTCTGGTGGGTCGGAGCCAAAACAGACGCCAACACGCCCGCCGCCGCACCTCAAGACAGCCCCGCGGCCGCCTCCTCGACTCCCGAACCTCCCCCCATGCCCCCCCGGAGCCTCCCCACAGCCGACGGCCCCGCTCCGCGCGAAGTCAGCGTCGCCGAGCCCGAGACGCCCACCCCCGAAGCCCCCACTGACCTTCAAGACGCCGCCGCGCCGGAGTTCCCTCCTCCCCCTCCGCCTACTCGCCCGGCCACGCAGCGCCGCGCCGAGTCCGACTCTTCGAAGCCTTCACGCCCGCGAAGCACCCGGCGCACCGCCTCCTCGAAATCCACTACCGAGGAAGACGCCCCGGTGCGCCTGCACTACGATGAGCAGAACGAAAATGCACCGCGCCGACCGGCGCGTCTGGGTCTTTGAACCCTCTTTTTGCGGAGCTTGCCTGTGAGTTTCTTCCCCCGCACGCTCGCCATCTCGATCGCCTGGCTGGTCCTTTGCTTCAGCGCTACGGCCGCCGCTCAGGGCGAGGACCCGAACTACGAGCGCATGCTCGAACTCAGCGATGAAGCCACCCGCGAGGTTCTCGACGGTAACTTCGAAGCCGGCGCCATTACCTTTCGCGCTGCCTATCGCGCCTACGCCGATCCGGTGCTCCTCAAAAACGAGATGATCGCCTGGTACCGCGCCGGTGACTGCCGAAGCGCCCTGGCCCCGGTGCGGGACTTCTTAAAGAGCGACCAGGCCTTGCCCGAAGACCTGGCCGATGTGCGCACCGTAGAACGCGACTGCCACCTCAACCTGGCCGAAGAAGCCCTGAACGACGACGACCTCCCGCTGGCCAACTACCATCTTGGCGAGTTGGAGCGCCTACACCTTTCCACCGAATCCAGCGAGCGTCTGACCAGGCTGCAAGCCCAACGTGATGCGCTCGCTCCGGAAGCCCCGGTGGCCTCAGTCGGCGGGTTTGACTTTGCGCCCACGCCGCTGGCCTGGGCCTTCCTCGGCGGTGGGAGCGCCACAGCCATCACCGGCATCAGCCTGCACATCATCGCCCTGCAACGTCAGAGCGAGCTCGATGCCCTCTCCCGATCCGAGGATCCCGCCGACGCCGAACGCCTGATCATCCGCCGCCGAGCGTGGAGCGACTACCAACGCAGCGCCCGCTGGATGGTCCCCACCCTCTACACCCTGAGCGCCGCTGCCCTTGGCGCCGGTGTCTACCTCTCCATCGTCGACCGCCGAAGCGAAGACGCCCAGGCACTGCGACTGACCCCGGTCCTCGGCCCCGGCCTTAGCGGCGCGAGCCTGCAGCTTCTCTTTTAATCGCTGCGCCTTTCCCTCTAAGCTTGCCTCACCCTTCGGACGTCAGCCTCCCGAACACCCTCGGCCAGACGCTTCCGTTACCTTCGTCGGCACGGTTCGCCGAGCGATGTCCCTCATTGCTTTTCCGTCGTGCAAACGCCGCCCGGGACGTAACCTTGGCACAAGGCCCCGCGGCCCCCCTGAGCCAACTGCACATCCTACCGCCCGTCATCGCATCTTGAGAGTATGACCTATGTCTCAACCCCTGCTCGAAACATCCTTTCTCGTCGTCGGTGCCGGCATGACCGGCCTGGCCTTTGCCAACTTCCTGGAGAGCGATGATGTCCTCGTCGTCGAGCGCGATCAGGAGATCGGCGGCTGGTGTAAAACCGTTCACCAGGATGGCTTCGTCTGGGACTACTCCGGACACTTCTTTCACTTCAAACATCCCGACATTGAAGCCTACCTCCGCGAGCGGATGCTTCCCGATGAAGTCATCACGGTCGTCAAGAAGTCCCTGATTCAGATCGGGCAAGATCGCATCGACTTCCCCTTCCAAAAGAACATTCACCAGCTTCCTAAAGAGCAGTTCATCGACTGCCTCTACGACCTCTTCTTCCGGGAGGAGGCCGCCCCGCAGGTGGAGAATGATTCGTTTAAAGGCATGCTCTACGAGAAGTTCGGTTGCTCCATTTCGGAACTCTTTCTGATCCCCTACAACGAAAAGCTCTACGCCTGCGATCTCGAAGAACTCGACCGCGACGCCATGGGTCGCTTCTTCCCCTACGCAGACGTCAAAAGCATCGTTCGCAACATGCGCCGCCCCGACAACGCCTCGTACAACGCCACGTTTACCTACCCGATCAACGGCGCGATCCGCTACGTGGAGGCCCTGGCCGGCGAGCTCCCTCCAGAGAAGATTCGTCTGGGCGACGGCGTCGAAAGCATCGATTTAAATGCAAAGGTTGCCACACTTCAAAGCGGCCAAAAGGTGCGCTATCGCCACCTGATCTCGTCGGCCCCCTTTGACCGTCTGCTGAACATGAGCTCGCTCCCCCACGATCCGGATGTTTTCACCTCCAACAAGGTGCTCGTCTTTAATCTGGGGTTCGACAAAAAAGGTCCGGAAGATGTGCACTGGATCTACTTCCCCGAGCGAGAGCTCTCCTTTTACCGGGTGGGCTTCTACGACAACATCATGAACACCGATCGCATGAGCCTGTACGTCGAGGTCGGCATGAGCACCGACGCCGAAGTCGACGTGGCGGCCGCGCGCGAGCGTGTTCTCCAGGATCTCAAGCGCACGGGCATCATCGACGACCACACCCTGCTCTCCCACCACAGCGTGGTCCTGGATCCGGCCTACGTGCACATCACCTCCCGCTCCCGGGACCACTTCGCCGAGCTCTCATCGATCCTAAAGCAGGCCGGCGTCTACTCGGTCGGACGCTACGGCGGATGGACCTACTGCTCGATCGAAGACAACATCGTCGAGGCCCGCGCCCTGGCCGAGCGCTTCAATACCCTGGCCCGAGCTTAAGATGCAGGCGGCGCATGCGCGCGGCATAAAAAAAGCCAACCTCAGATGAGGTTGGCTTTTTTGTCGTCGTAAACGCGTGCGCCCTGTTTAGCGAGACTCGCCGGGCTGCTCGAGCAACCAGCGGGTCTGCTCCAACTCCTGCTCCAGCTCCCAGGCCGAACTCTCCGCCTGCGGGAACCCGGCCGCGTCGCTGGCGCTGGCGCGATTCGTGCTCAGAAAGCTGAACATCACAAAGATGCCAAAGAGCACCAGCACCACCGCCACCATATGGCTGGGGCGCACCGTCTCAAAATAGCGTTGCAGATCGAATCCCATCGGGGCGGTCGCCGTCGCCGCCGCACTCGGGGCGGTGGCCACGCGGGCTGCCGACTGGACCACCGCGCGGGGCTCCGGAGTGGCTCGCTTTTCTTCGGGCACCAGGAGCGCCTGGCGCGTGCGCCCGGTGAACCGCTCGTAGGCCTGGATCACCTGCTCGCTTTCCAGCCCCAGTTCACGCGAGTAGTTGCGCAGATGGCCGCGCAAAAAGACTTCGGCCACGTACTCTTCAAAGCGATCATTCTCAAGATGCTCAAGCATCTGACGCGGGATGCGGGTCATGGCTGCCACATCCCCGAGCGCCAGCCCCCTTTCTTCGCGAGCTTCGCGGAGCATCATTCCGGGCGATTTCATACGACTTCCTTACGCGTTACGGCTCGACAGACTTCGTCTTACTTCCAGTCAGCAGCGCGCTGCGGTCCTGCTCCAGATCGCCCGCTCTGCGACGTATGCTGCGTTGATACATCATTCCCCACGGATTGCAACCGCAAGTTGGATAAGAATTTAGCCATCATAGTTCTGGCACGAATCACGTGCTGGGGAAAGTTTTTCACCCCCATAATGACGTTCCGAATCACCCACATAATCCTTAAAGGGATACTTCAATATCCCAAGGCCCTCCGCGGTCGTCAATGATACGCTCCGTAAAGTCTTGTGATTCGCCCAACCTACCGACCATGCTCCCACCGCCCCCCTGTCTTGACACCTCCAAGCCTCACTGCTAGCTATGCAGGGTGCCTCAAAGATGGTTTTTGCGTTCAAATATCCGCCCAAATGACTGGTGCGCGTTCGCCCTACACCGCCCCTTGTCCGGCAGAGGCCCCGGCCCATGGAAGCGACGCCAAACTCTGGTCGGATCGAGGAGTATCCTATGCTGGTGCGTGTTCTGGATCGACTGACCGCAGGCCCCCTTGTGTTCGCCCTGGCTGCCGCAAGTATGGCACTGCCCGCCACCGCCACCGGCGCGGAATTTACGGACCTTGTCGACGCCGCCGATGACTTCGACGACCTCGACGAGGCCACCTACGATCCCTTCGACTTCCATCTCGAGCCAACCTTTCGCTTTGACTACGGAACTGCCCGTATCAGCCGCGAAGCGCCCTGCGTGCCCACCGGCGGTTCGACCGACACCGTCGATGAGAATCCTCGTCTGGTTCGCGACTCCGGACGCTGCCGCGAGGCGTCGATCGTAAACAACAAAGAGATGCTCTACCGCCAGACGCGCAGCGCACTCGACATCACCCTGCGTGCCGGCATCTATAAGGATCTCGAGTTCCGGGCAACGTTGCCCTACGTCTTCGAATCGAGCCGGGCGCTTAAGTACGCCGATGATGATCAGCGGATCGTCAATGCGGCCAACTCCTCGGTCGACCCCAGCAACGAGCGCATCACGCGCCATGCTGAAACCATCTTCCAGCCCGGCCAGAGCGCCTCGCAGTTTGTGGCCGGACTCGATGAGTTCCAGCTCTACCGCTACTTCGACCTCGATGATAATTACCGCACCGAGACCACGCGCCGCGGGCTGGCCGATCCGACCATCGGGCTGCACTGGGCGCCCTGGAACGACCAGCGCGACCCGACCAAGGCCACTTTGGCACTCGGGCTCGACTACACCATGCCCATTACCGAGGTAGAGCGTTTTGATAACACCGCGGTGGGCCGCGGGCTGCATAACCTCAATTTCTCGGTGGATGCCTCCAAGCGCTTCGACTGGATCGCGCCCTACTTCGGCATGGAGTACAACCTGCCCCTGGCCTCGACCGACTCCCTCTACGGCCGCACCGACCCCAACGCCGACAGCCAGGGCCAGGTCATCCTCAACGCGCCAATGAGCGGCATGTTCACCGTGGGCAGCGAATTCATCCCCTACGAAGACCCCGAAACCGGCGCCCGCTACGGCATCGATCTGCGCTTCCGCTTTGGTTACACCAGCGAGGGCCGCGACTACACGGCGCTCTTCGACCACATGACCAGCAAAAACAACGAATGTAACAACCGCACCCTGGAGTCGGTGCGCCCGAAGTTCGATGCCAACGGCCGACTGAGCAACCCTGAAGATGTCGCCTGCGCCTGGGTGGTTCGCCAGCCCTCCAACGCCCGGCCCCTGCCGATCTACGACCTGCGCGACGCCCTGGAAGGCGGAGATACCTCGGAGTACGCCTTCCGCGACCTGGCCACTGTCGGCAGCTACGGCACCTTCGCCGGCCAGCTGGGCCTGAACCTGCAGCCCTCGCACTACTTCCAGGTCAAAGCCGTCGGCGGCATCACCCACCACCAGACCCACCTTCTGACCAACGCGCGCACCGGACGCAACTCCAACCGAAGCAACGACGACACCGTCGCGCTCACCGGCCCCGATGCCCGCTACGAGCGGAACCCGGCCTACAACCCGAGCTACGATAACTCCGGGGCCCGCTTCCGCATCGAAAACTACAACATCTGGCACTTCGCGGTGACCGCGGCGCTGCAGTTCTGAGCCCGTACTCCCCGGACTAAAAAAAGCCCCTCGTGATGAGGGGCTTTTTTTGTTCTTGTGCTCAGTAACTTAACGACGATGAGCGCAGAAGCAGCGGAGTCATTCGCCTGCCCCTGGGTCAGACAATCAGATGTCCCCAGGTCAGAAATCCTGACCCCGAAAACCTGACCCTGGGTCGGAAAATCAGATGTCCCCAGGTCAGAAAATTGACCCCGGAAAACCCCAGAAAACCTGACCCTGGGTCAGAAACCCTGACCCCGAAAACCTGACCCTGGGTCAGAAACCCTGACCCCGAAAACCTGACCCTGGGTCAGACAATCAGATGTCCCCCTGGGTCGGAAAATCAGATGTCCCCAGGTCAGAAAATTGACCCCGGAAAACCCCAGAAAACCTGACCCTGGGTCAGAAACCCTGACCCCGAAAACCTGACCCTGGGTCAGAAACCCTGACCCCGAAAACCTGACCCTGGGTCAGACAATCAGATGTCCCCAGGTCAGAAACCTGCCCCCTCCAAAACACGTCCCAGGGTCAGCCTTCCCGTTGCTTCTGGACCACCGAGATCCGCTCGTAGATCGCCGATCGCGGCAGTGCATACATCTGACTGACGACCTCTTTAATGCCCCGAGAACTCATCTCCTGATCGAGCAACGCGTGGATCAGACGCTCGACCTCTCCCTCGTCTGCCGCCTGCTTCCCCTCCCCCGGCGCTACCACAACGACCAGCTCGCCGCGGACCTCCTCGCTACTCCGGATCCGCTCCAGGACCCGGGAGACCGGCCCCCAGTAGTACTCCTCAAAACGCTTTGTCAGCTCTCGCCCCACACATACCTGACGCTCGGGTCCACAGACTGCCTCCACATCGCTCAGCATGGCTTCCAGGCGCCGGGGAGACTCATAATACAGGGTCGTCGTCCCGACGTCCTCCAGCGCCTCCAGGCGAGCCCGGCGAGCCTGGGATTTAGGGGGCAGAAAGCCCTCGAAGAAGAAGGTGTCGCTGGGCAGCCCCGAGGCGCTCAACGCCACGGTAGCCGCCACCGGCCCGGGCAACGCCCGCACCTCCACGCCAGCCTGACGCGCGGCTCGTACCAGCCGGTAGCCCGGGTCCGAGATGGCCGGGGTTCCGGCGTCGCTGATCAGCACCACCTCCAGTCCCGCTTCGAGCTCGCGGACCAGGCGTTCGGCCTGCTCCCGGGCGCTGTGATCGTCATAACGCCACAGCCGGGGCCTACCCTCACTGCGGTCAATGCCCGCCAGCTCCAGGAGCTTGCCGGCCTGGCGTGTATCCTCGCAGGCGATGATGTCCGCTCCGGCCAGCGCGGTGCGCTGACGCGGGCTCAGGTCTTCGAGGTTTCCGATCGGCGTGGGACAGACCACCAGCATGACCAACTCTCACAAAAGTCTCAGACGTAATAAGGGCGGCCTCCGCAATCTGCGGGGGCCGCCCTTCTCTCTCAATCGAAGGCGCCAGCCGTCAAGCCAACGCCTCGAATGAAACCTTACTTACCGATGGCCAGCCCCAACTCCTCACGCAACTGGAAGTACTCCTCGCTGATGGAGAAGAGCACCAGCTCGCGGATCTTCTCCTTGATGCTGGCCTTGCCCATCGGGACCAGGTCGCTCTTGATGCAGCTCGCCGCGCTGTGAATGTCCCCGCAGATCAGCAGGCCCATTCGAATCGCGGTATGCTCCACCGCCAGCACCCATTCCGAGAGGTTGGGGTTCTCCCCCTTGCTCAGGAACTGCTTCATCGCCTTCTGGGCCTGCATCAACATCGGCCCGGGCAGCGCCATCAGCTCCTGCTTGATGACCGCGCCCTGCTCACCGAGCGTGGCACCGATGCCCAGGCTCGGGTCGGTGATGTCCATCAACGCCATGAAGAGCAGCTTGAGGAACTCGGTCGGCTGCCCGATCGAGCCCACGTAATGGCGCGGCATCATCCAGGTCAGCGACTTGGCAATGATGAAGGCCAGCTCGCGGTCGCCGCTCTTCTGACGCACATCCCCGCCGATGATCACCGCTGCCGGATCGACGTTGGCGTTGCGCATCCCCATGGCCTGGTCACCCTTGAGGTAGACCCGGGGCGCGGGCAGGAGCTGCATCGTCTGCGCCACGTAGCGGTACACGTTGTTAAAGGGCGTCTGCTCCTCCAGGTTCACCAGGTCACGCTTGCGGTGTACGCCCCAGTCCTTGATCGAGCCCAGGGAGTACATCTGGCGCAACCCCTGACCGAGCACCGTCATGATGTAGGTAATGAGCACATCCTGACGGGGGTGGTAGAGACGCTTGTACATCTCCTCGTTGAAGGCCCCGCGCGCCGGCTGCATATGGGCGCCCAGGTACTTGCGGTAGAAGGTCTCTTCCTGCTCCGAGGCGCTCTGCAGGAAGCTCAACGCCCCGGCCATGCACCAGGCTTTGTCGTACTGCTTGGTCTGAATGTAGCTCTTGAACAGCACGCGGTAGCTCTCGACCCGGAACTGGTCGAGCTCGATCAGCGCGCGATGCTGCTCAATCGCGCCTTCCGGATCGCTGCCGGTCTTCTCGTAGAGCTCCGCCAGAATCAGGCGCAACTTCTCATCGGTGGGATTGAGCCCCACCGCGATCTTGTACGCCTCAATGGCCGTCTCCATGTCCCCCAGACGCGTGCGATAGATCTCACCGAGGTTCTGCCAGAGCAGGGTCTTGACGCTCTCCATCTGCCCGTCGTCATGCTCGCTGATGCGATGCAGCATCCGACGGTAGGCCCGCGAGAGCTCCTTCCACTCTTTCTGCTTGGTGAGGATGCGGTCGATGGCCTCAAAGGCCTTGAGCATCTTCACATCGACATCCAGCGTCTCGTCGAAGAGCTCCACGGCCTGCATCGGGTCGTCGATCTCATCGCGATAGATCACCGCCGCCGTGTAGTAGTACTTGGCGATGCGACCCGGATCCTGCTCCTGCTCAATGATCCGTTTGAGGATATCGACCGCCTGATGCCACTGACGCGTGCGGGTGTAGAGGTCGAGCAACTTGCGCAACATCACCACGCTCTTGGGATCGAGTTCCAGCGCCTGTTCATAGGCCTCGACCGCCGCCGGCGGCTGATTGAGCTTGCCGGCCAGCAGGTCCCCCATCCGGGAGAGCTGAGCGAAGCGCGCGGTGGCGTCGGTCTCGGCATCCAGGAGCCAGCGGGTGTAGTGAACCACGTCTTCCCACTTGCTCTGGGCTTCGTTCACCTCCACCAGATTCTGCAGCGTGGGACGATGCTGCGGATCGAGCTCCAGCGCCTTCTCGAAGTACTGACTGGCCTTGCGCATCTCCCCGAGCGTTTTGCGGACGGAGCCCAGGCGGAAGTAGATCTCGGCCAGCTCCGGCGTCTCGAGCTTATCGGCGTGATGCAGCTGAAGCGCCTGCAGCACCCGGGAGGCCTGCTCCCACTCCTCGCGAGCATAGAGCAACTGCCCCAGGCCCTTGAGTGTCTCCAGGTCGGAGGGGTCGAGTTCATAGGCATTGCGGTACGCCTGGAGCGCCCGCTCCGGCTGCGCGAGCTCATGATAGGCCTGGGCCAGCTGCAACTGACGACGATGCAGGTCGCTGGCCGCCACCGAGCCCTGTCCAAAGACCTCGATGACCATCTCCAGGAGCGGAATGGCCCGCTCAAAGCGGCGCTCCCGCACGTAGACATCAATCAGCGGCTCGGCGGCATCGGTGATACGGGGCTCCAACTCCAGGGCGGACTCAAAGTAGCGCAGCGCGCTGACCTCATCGCCAACCTGCTCGCCATAGAGCTTGCCGATTTCACACTGCAGCTGCGCCTTCTGACTCAAGTCCCGCGTGGCTTCTTCCGCGGCCTTGAGCACCCGAATCAGGCTCTGCCACTCCATCTGCATGGCGAGTAGCTTGCGGATTGCATCGAGCACCCCCTGGTGGGTGGGCTCCAGGCGCAGCGCCGAGAGGTAGGCATCTTCGGCGTTGGCATGGTCATGAAGTTGGGTCTCCATGAGCTGCCCGGCGCGGAAGAAGACCTCGACCCGCTGGTCGGGATTCTCCAGCTGGTCGGCCAGGCGGCCATAGGCCTCCACGGCGCTTTCCCAGTTATTGGTCGCTTCATGGAGATCGGCCAGCTCCGCCCACAGCCCGGGGTTGATGGACTCCAGGGTCAGCGCCGCGTTGAACGCTTCGATCGCCGAGTGCGGATCGCGCACCTGGTCGCGTTGCACGTGACCAAGTTCGGTGTAGAGCGCCACCTTCTCATCGCCGCGCTGCGAGAGTTCGATATGACGCTGGAGCACATCAACCAGCTCGAACCAGCGCTCCAACTCCCGGTAGAGACGCTCCAGGTTCTCGATCGCGGTGACATTCTCCACGTCGACCATCAAGACGTGGTTGTAGCTCTCGACGGCGCGCTCCAGGTCGCCAAACTGCCCTTCGAAGACCCCGGCCATCTTACCGTAGATCACCACCTGAGCGCCGGGCTCATGGGTCAGCGCCAGGCGCTGTTCAAGCACGTCGACCAGCTCATCCCACTGCGCGCTCTGGGTGTAGAGACGCTCCAGAGCGTCGAGCGTTTCCAGATGGGTCTGATCGACGGTGAGCACATCACGGTAGGCCATGATGGCCTGGCCGATGTCCCCGAGTCGGCTCTCCCAGAGCTCGGCGGCACGGCTCTTGATGGCCACAATAGCATCCGGGTCGTAGGTCGCCCCGGCCTTCTGCTCCAGGACCGCCACCAGCTCTTCCCAGCGTTCGAAGGTTTCAAAGACGCGCTCCAGGCTTTCCATCGCCAGGATATCGCTCGGGTCGATTACCAGAATCTCGCGGTAGGCCTCCACGGCCTGATCCACCTCGCCGAGCTGCATCTCGCTGAGTTCGCCGAGCTTGCGCCAGAGTTCGATGCGCGACTCAGGCTCGCCAACCAACTCCACCTGAGTGCGAATCACCTGCGCCAGCTCCGGCCAGGCGGCCAAACGGCGGTAGAGCCCCTCGAGCATCTCGAGGATCTCCAGGCTGTCCGGATTCATCGCAAGCGCACGCTGCAGATGATAGACGGCCTCGTCAGGCTGATTGAGTTCCTGCGCTCGCCACTGCCCCACCTGGCGGTGCAACTCCGAGGCTTCCGGTGAATCGTCAATGACCCGGAGCACATCGCCGAAGCGGCCGACGGCCTCCTCCCACAACCCGGTCTGCCGCGCCAGACGCTCAATATCCGCGATCAGCGCCTCGTCGCTCATGGTCTCCGGCCCAAAGGCCGAGAGGAGCACCACCAGCGCGTTTTCCGGCTGCATCAGGTTCTCTTCGAAGATTCGCGCAGCGTTTCGCAGGTTCTCCACGCGCTCGAAGATATCGTCTCCCACCATCTCGGCGCGATCCAGATACACCCCGGCGAGCTGCTCAAAGCCCTCCGAGGTCCCCTGCTCGATGAAGATGCCCTCCAGCGCGCGGCTGGCAGACATGCGCATCGGGTCGATCTCGAGCACCGCGCGATGGAACTGCACGGCCTGATCGCGATCCAGGAGTTTGGTCTCCCAGATCTCGGCCACACGCGTCAAAAGCTCGATCTGCGTTTCGCCATCGGCCACGCGGTCGGCCTTCAGCTCCAGCACCTGAGCGGCTTCCTCCCAGCGACTCTCCTGGAGGTAGAGCCCCTCGAGCTCATCGAGCGCCTGGCCGTGGTCCGGAGCAAGCCCCAGCACGTTCTTCCAGGCGTGGATGGCCTCTTCGGGGTTCATCAAAAGCTCGCCATGCACCCGACCAAGCTCCACCCACAGGTCGAGCTTGCGCTCTTGCGCCACATCCTGGTGAGCGATGAGGCGTTCGACCATGGCCGCCTGCTGCTGGTAGTCGGCCTGATGGATCGTAATCTCACGCAGCGATTCCAGCGCGGGAAGATGTTCACCATCGAGTTCCAGAACGGCCATCCAGGCATCCTGTGCCTGAATCTCGTCGTTGAGGTACTCACCATAGATGGTTCCCAGAGACTCAAAGAGGTTGAGCTTCTCGGCGGGATCTTGGCTGAGTTCAACCTCCCGACGGAGCACACCCACCAAATCGTCCCAGCGCTCGCCATCCAGATAGAGGCGACGTAGCTCTCCCAGCGCCATGCGGTCATCCGGTCGCAGCTCACTGGCGCGAACCCACAGGTCGACCGCATCCTCGGTGCGGCTGAGCATGTCTTCGGCGATACGCGCCATCCGCGCCAGGTAATCGGCCTGCTCATCCGGATCGTGGGTCAGCTGCGCGCGACGCTCCAGCACATCAAAGAGCGGCTCCCAGCTCTGCAGCGCCGTGTGAATCTGCTCCAGATTGGCCAGCGCCTGCTCGTGGTCGGGCTCAATCGTGAGCATGCGCTCATAGGTGGCCACGGCCTGACCGTAATCGGCGAGCTGCTCGGCAAAGACCCGGGCCAAACGGAAGTTAAGCTCCACCACCTCGACTTCGTCGTAGGTGCCCTCCACTCGCCGCTCCAGCACCGAGGCCAGCTCAGCCCATCGCGCCTGGGAAAGATAGATGCGATCGAGCGCGGCCAGCGCCCCGCCGTGCGTGGGCTCCAACTCCAGGGCCTTGAGGTAGGCCATCTCAGCGTCGTCAAACTGCTCCAGACGCTGGTCGAGAATCACCGCCACACGCAGCCACAAGTCGAGCGCGGCGTCGTCGGTGATCTGCGGGCTCTCCAGCGCATCGGCATAGAACGAGGCTGCCGTACCCCAGTCCAGGGTCTGCTCGGCCAGGCGCTCGATCTCCGCGATGACCATCTCATCATCGGGACGCTCCACCAGCGCGGCCCCGTAGGCCTGCAACGCACGCGGAACGTCCTGAAGCGGGTCCAGGAAGATGCGCGCGACCTGGGTCAGAAGCTCGTAGCGCTCCAGCGGGTCGTTGAGCATGTCCAGACGCTGCAGGTAAATCTCGACCAACTTCTCGTGCTGCCCCTTCTCCAGGTAGTGGGGCTCCAGAATGTCGCTGATTCGCTGGACCTCGCGCCCCTCCATAAACATCTGTTCGAGATTCTCGATGGCCTGCGCGTTGTCCGGCTCTTCGAGCAGCACCTCCTGGTAGGTGGTGATGGCGTTCTCGGCGTCGTCGAGCGCGCTCTGATAGAGCAGCCCCAGACGCAAGCGTAGCGTCAGCGCCTCACCCGGGTCTTCGCAGCTGTAGATGCGCGTGCGCAGAACCTCGGCAAGATTGGCCCACTCTCCTTCGCGCTGGTAGAGGCGGTCCAGCGCCAGGATGGCGTTGGGCTGCTCGGGCTCGATTTCCAGCACGCGATTAAAGCGGGTGATGGCCTGCTGAGGCTGATCCAGCTCCTCTTCAAAGATCCGGGCCACTCGCAGGTGCAGGGCCGTGGCGATCTCGAAGTCCGTCACCGACACCAGACGCTGATCGATCTGCTCGATAAGCACATCCCAGGCGCCGAGCTGCTCGGCCAGGCGCTCCAGGGTGTCGACGATTTCCACGCGTCCCGCATCGACATTGAGAGCCTCCACATAAGTGGTAAACGCTTCGGCCACGTCCCCCATGCGCACTTCCACGACCTGCGCGATCTCTTTGTAGAGTTCAATGCGGCGCTCGGGATCCTCACTGGTTTCAATGAGCAGACGCCAGGCCCAGACGAGCCGCTCCCACTGCGCGCCGTTGCGGTAGAGAGGCACCAGAACTTGCGCCGCCTCCTCCCGTTGCTCGCCACGCTCCACAAGGCCTTCCAGCGCCTCGATCGAGGGCTGATGCTCCGCGTTCTGCGCGAGCACCTCTTGGAAAACCTCCACCGCGCGCAGCGCATCGCCCAACCGAACTTCCCAGAGTCGCCCCATCCGGTACTTCAGGGTCTCGATCTCTTCGGGATATGGCGAGAGCTGCAGCTGCTGCTCCAGCGTCTCCAGGAGTTCGTGCCACTGCTCGGTCGCCTCAAAGAGCTCGTCGAGCTTCTCCAGGGCGCTCTTCTCCCCCGCATCCAGGTCGAGGACCCGGCGGTAGGTATCGATCGCGTCGTCGGCCTGCTGCAGGTGCTCCTGATAAATGGCGCCCATGACGTAGAGCAGATCTTTGCGTCCGGCGTCATCGTCGGCAAGGTCCAGCTTGCGCTGGTACACATCGAGCAGATCGTGCCAGCGCTCCATCTCGGTGTAGAGCACCTCCAGGCGATCGATGGCATGGCGGTCCGCTTCATCAATGGCCAGCGCGCGGTGGTAGACCCCGACGGCTTCATCAGGACCGGAAAGGATGTCCTCATAGAGCGTACCGGCCTGGTGAAGCAGGTCTTTTTTGTCGTCGAGGTCGTCGACAAGTTCGGCCTTCGTCACCAGGATCTGCACCAACTCCTGCCATTCCTGCGTGTGGCGATAGATGGCTTCCAGCTCCTCCACCGTCTCCAGGTCGGCCGGGAAGAGTTCGAGAACCGCGTGCAGGTGCCCCGACGCGCTGGCGAGCTCGCCAAGCGGCTCAATGTAGATGGCCGCCGCACGGCGCATCAGGTCGCGCTTCACATCGGGATCGCTCTGATAGTCGGCCTCTTGCTCAAAGACCTGAACCAGCTCTTCAAAACTCTGTGTGGCCTCGGCCAGGCGGTAGAGGTTGTCCAGCGTCTCGGTGTTGGCCACATCGTCGCGCAACGCCCGGGCGTAAGTCACAAACGCCGAGGCAATGTCCCCGAGTTCCACTTCATGCAGCGCCGCTACCCGGTGCAAGAGCGCCACGCGCTCGTCGGCATCCTGGCTGACCTCGATCTGAACTTCGAGCGCGGCCACCAGACGAGAGGCGTCGCCGCGAGTGGTGTAGATCGGCTCCAGAATCTTGGAGATGCGATTGCGCGGCGCCCCTTCCTGCATCATCAGGGCTTCCATGGCCGCATTGGCACTCCGATCATCGGCGTCGGCCTCAAGAACCTCTTCATAGAGACTGACCGCCCGCTCGGCGTCGCCAAGCTGTGCCTCGAGGAGCGCGGCCAGGCGGTTTTTAATCGGCAGGCGATCCGCGGAGTCCACCAGCTCCAGTTCCTGCTCGAGGTTCTGAGCGAGTTCGTTCCACATCGATTCGGCTTCGAAAATCCGTTCGAGTTCCGCATAAGCGCGCAGGTTCTGCGGAGCCACCTCCAAAATCTCGCGGTAGATGGCAATCGCCTGGTGCGCATCCCCGAGGAGCATCTCCCAGACCTGCGCCTTGCGGAACTTCAGCGCCTCGCGGGCATCGTCTTCGTCGGCCAGCTCGATCTTACGATCGAAGACTTCCAGAAGTTCTTGCCAGGCTTCCGTCGTGATGAAGAGCTCTTCCAGATCATCAAGTGCGCGACTTGAGCCGGCATCCAGCAGAAGCACTTCTTCGAGGTTACGACGAGCGTCGTCGTAGGCATGAAGGCGCTCGGCATTCACCTCGGCCAGGGTGAAGAAGTAGTCGATGCGCAGGGCGTCATCCTCGATCTCCGGAAGCACCACTTCACAGGCATCCACGAGTTCGGTCCACAGCTCCAGCTCATAGGCGATGCGGTAGAGCTGCTCGCGAGCCGACGCATCGGATGCATCGCTCCGCAGAATGCGGGCGTAACGCTCAAAGGCTCGCGCGCCCTGACCAAGCTCTTCCAGGAGCACGTCACCGGCCCGACGCTCCAGCTCACGCGCGACCGCGCTCTCTTCGGCGGCCGCAGCCTGCACGGTCAACACCCCGACCAGGTCTTCCCAGCGCCCGTGCACTTCGTAGACCGGCTCCAGGAGGGTAGCGACCGTCGCCTTGAAGAGTTCATCGTCGAGCAGACGCTCCAGGGCCTGACAGGCCTCGGCGTGATCGGGACGCCACGACACCACTTTCGCCAGCGCCGCGACCGCCTCTTCGACCTCGCCCAGGTGGTCCATGCAGACCACACCAAGCTCAAAGCGCAGCGCCGTCAACAGCTCCACATCCTCTTCGGTGTAGTAGGCCTGCGCACTCAGGTCGACGTCGGCGAGCTCTTCAAGAGCCTCCCGGGCCTCCTCGGCCTGCGCCCCTTCGCCCGCCAGCGACTCGTCATCCTCCACCACGTCGTCCGCGGCATCGACAACGTATCCCGGCGCATCCACATCTTCGGAAAGGTCGGCGAGCATGTCATCGACATCATCTCCGCCACTGAAGCCCTCGCCGAACATCGAGCGTTCCGGGGGGGCGCCCTCTCCCACCAGCGCGGCGACATCCACCAGCCCGGTGGACACGATGCGGCTGGAGAGGCGCGCCCGGCGCTCGACCAGATCGATCTCGCGGCGAATCACATCGGCGAGGTCAGCAAACTCCTCCTCCTGCGCGTAGAGCCTGTGCAGCTCGGCCAGGGTGGCGAAGTTATAGGCGTCGAGTTCCAACGCTTCGTTGAGGCGAGCGATCGCGGTGACCACGTCCTGCGCTTCGATCTCGGCGATGCGGGCCATCCCCTGGAGGATCTGCACGCGGGCATCTCGGTCCTCTTCCAATTCCAGGCGATGACGGTAGACCTGCATCAGGTCATCCCAACGCGCGCTGGAGAAGTAGATGCGCTCCATCGCCTCCAGTGCACGCAGGTTGTTTTCCTCCACCGCCAGCACGGCCTGGAACTGCTCCAGCGCCGCCTCGAGATCTCCGAGTTCTTCCGAGAGGACGCGTCCGAGCAGAGCACGCAGCTCCAGCACTTCGGCTTGCTCAAGGTCTGCGTCAAGCGCTCGACGATAATGCTCCACCAGCGTGGACCACTCACCCGCGTCTCCGGCGGTGGCCTCTAGTTCGGCAACGACGTCGAGTTCCGCGGGCATCTCCAGGAAGGCCTGGCTAAAGCGCGCGAACGCGCCGTCGACATCGCCGAGCTGCTCACGATGCAGGCGCGCGAGTTTGAGCTGGTAAGCCTTGCGCTCCGCGGGCGCCTCGCGATGGGAGAGCACGATCTCCAGGGCGGACTTCAGCTTCTCGGCGTCGCCGGCCTCCTCGTAGATGGGCACCAGCTGGCCGGCCGCTGCTTCATTCTGCGCGTCAAGCTGCAGCACACGCTCCAACTCGCGCTCAGCGCGGTTGGTGTCGCCAAGTTCTTCGCGCCAGATGCGTGCCGAGCGCAGCAGGAGTTCGATTTTGACATCGTCCTCCTTCATCGTGCCGCTGAGCGTCCCGAGAATTCGCACCAGGTCAGCATACGCCTCGCTCTCAGCATAAAACGCCTCGAGCTCATCCCACTGGCGGTTGTCGATGTAGAGGCGTTCCAGCGACTTGCGCGCCTTAAGATCGGTGGCGTCGAGCTCCAACGCCCCCTTCCAGGCTTCGATGGCGCGTTGGCTGTCTTCCAGACGGTCGGCATAGAGCATGCCCAGCTTCTGGTAGAGCTTCATCGTCTCCGCATCATCGCCGCTGAGACCGACCTTCTGCTCGAGAATCTCGGCTAGTGCCTCGTAGTCGCGGTTCTTCTCGTAAAGCGTCTCCAGCGCATCAAGCGCGTCGGCGTCCTGAGGCACGACCGCGCGCACCTCCAACCACAGTTCGGTGGCCACCTCGGGCTTGCGCAACTTATCGGTTGCCAGGCGCGCGACCTCTTTGAGCCCCTCGGCCCGGGCCTCATCGCTCTCCAGCGTCTCGATCTCACGCTTGGACACGTCGATGAGGCTCTCCCAATCCCGACGCTTCTCGTACATCTCCTTCAGGAAGGTGATGGCATCGGCATTGAAAGGCTCGATTTCCAGGACCTGCTCGTAGGCCTTAATGGCCTCGGCCTGATTGCGGAACTTCTCAATGAAGAGCGTCGCAATCTGGCTGTAAATCTCAACCTTCTGAGCCGAGGTCGGGACGATCTCGGCCTTGGACTGCAGCATGTTGATGAGATCCGACGACATGTTCATATCGCCGTAGAGTTCGATGAGCTGGTCGATGGCGTCGAGATCTTCTGGCGCCAGGCTCAGGATCTCTTTGTAGACATTGATCGCCATACGATCTTGGTTCATCTCACCGCGGTAGACCCGAATCACCTCGTAGAGCAGGTCGACCTTATCTTCGACCCGGTCCTCGCCAAGGGTTTCGACCTCCTGCTTGACGAGGTCGACGTACATCGGCCACTTGCCGGCGCGCTTATACAGAATCTTCAGTCGGTTCTTGACCTGTTCGGCATCGACCTGGCGCTCCAGACGGCGCAGCGCATCGATCTCTTTATCAGGCTCGTTGAGCGCGGCGGCCAGATCGGCCATTCGCAGGTAGACCTTCATGGCCCGCGCATCGGCATCAAGATCGCTGTAGCGCTGCTCCAACGAACGCTGGAACTTGCGCCAGTTCGCCTGCGCCTCTTCCAGATCCTCCAGGGCTCCGAGGACAGCCTCATCCCCCGCCTCTTCAGCGATCGCCCGGGCCCTATCAATGTCGCCTAGCTCGTACAGCGCGATACGCGCCCGAAGCGCCCCGCTGCCCTCCACCTCAGTGGCCTCAACGGCCGCCAGGACGCCTCGCCAGTAGGATTCTTCCGAGTAGAGATATGCAACGCGCTGGTAGTAATCGAGGCCCTGGTCGGCCGCCAACGCACGCTCAAAGAGCGCCACGCCGTCAGTAGCATCGGTGCTATGACGTGACTGCAAGCGCGCGGCTCGCACCAGAAGGCGAAGCCCTTCCTCACCTCCGACAGATTCGGCTCGGCTGACCATCTCCTCAAAGCGATCGCTCCAATCACGCGACGAGGCGACCTCGTCCTCCCCCTCGTCGAGCACTTCGATGGCGTCAAGCTCCTCAAGCACCTCTTCCGCGTCAGAAACGTCCGACTCTTCCGATAGCTCCTCGAGCACCTCTTCCGCGTCAGAAACGTCCGACTCTTCCGATAGCTCCTCGAGCACCTCTTCCGCGTCAGAAACGTCCGACTCTTCCGATAGCTCCTCGAGCGCTTCGGCCTCGGCAAGCACTTCGACCGGAAGTTCCGGAGGCGCATCCTCAACAGCCTCGGATTCCAGCTCATCAAGCACCAGGGCATCGTCGAGTTCCATGGTCATCGGCGCCGCCTCGGCAGCCTCGCCCGGAAGCTCGGGGAGCGCATCCGCCGCCGGCTCGGCCTCAAGTTCCTCGATCATCAGCGAATCATCGAGTTCCATGGTCATCGGCGTCTCATCCACCGGTGCCGGCTCAACCTCGCCGCCCTCCTCAAGCACCTCCGCTTCGAGCTCGTAACCAAGCTCCACAGCCGCTTCCAGCGCTTCGGTGTTGGTCGGGTCCTGCTCGTAGGCAAACACAAAGCACTGGCAGGCGCTCTCCGGGTTGTTCAGGTAATCCCGGTAAATTTCGCCAACGGTCAGCGAGAGCGTCGACTGGCGCACGGCGTCTTCGGTCTGCTCGATCTCCTCGATCATCAGGCCGGCGAGCCGCTCCCAGGCGGCTTGCTTGCGCGCGAGCACCTGACGCGACCACAAAGCGATGACGTTGTCGGGGTCCAGATCCAGGGCCCACTTGTAGGCGGTATCAGCCTGCTCCAGATCACCGACGAAGTCTTCCAGAATGCTTCCCATACGCTGGTAAAGCCGGCTCTGGTAGCCCCCATCGGTATCGTGCTCCAGCGCCTCGGCAAAGAACTGCTGAAGCTGATCGGCGTCATCCTGCAGCGCCAGCTGGAAGAGGTAGGCCTCCACGCTCACCAGCGTGTCTTCGCCGACCGTCAGCGAGCGACTCAAAAGGTCGACGCTCCGCTCCAGATCGTTGAGACGACCGCCGGCCATCCGCGCCGCCTCTAGATAGAGGCGCGCAGCCGCATCGTTTGAAGACGAGCCCTGAGCCCGCTCTTCAAAGATCGCCACCAACTCGGCCAGCTCCTCGGTCGACCCGAAGGCCTCCTCCAGACGGCCCACAGGCGCAAGATCGTAGGGGTTAGCTTCCAGCTGGGCGACGTATTCCTGAACCTTGTTTTCGCGATTCATGTGCTCTTTGGTCGGCCTGGAGGGGGTAATAAAAGGAGCATCCAGAGCGCCCCCTAAAAGAAGCGCTCACTCAGGGCGTCGACGTCAACCGCCCGGCTCGGAGAAAGAAGTCGTAACCACGGCGCCAGCGCGCCACCATCACCACGACCTCTAAGGAGGGAAAGGTCTGTTCATCACACTTCTAGCTGTCCATCGAAAATCGTTACCGGGGGTATACCACAGCGCGAAGAAGCCCGGCAACGCACCGCTTTCCGGGAGTAAGAGCAGGGTGCCGGCGTTCAATCCCCGTCGCTGAGTTCGGCCAAGAGCGCCTGAGCTGCCGCCTGCCGAGCGGGGTCTTCGGTGGCCGCGCCACTTCCCAGGAAACGCTCGAGCTGAGCCACCGCCCCGGCGCTATCACCGCGCTCATGGTGCGCAACCGCCAGGTTGAAGTTCGCCGAAGCGTGACCGGGGTCCTGCTCCATGGTGGCCACAAAACTCTGAGCGGCCTCCTCGAAGCGCCCGATCTCCATGCGCGCCACCCCCAGCCCGTGCAGCAAACGCGTCGAGGTGGCGTTGTTGCGCACCCCGTTCTCGTACACGCGCACGGCATGATCGCTCAGCCCGAAGCGCAGGTAGAGGTCGGCCAGCGCGTGATAATGCTCGCCGCCGGGATCCTCTTTGCTCATCCGCAGCCGGGGGTTGGTCTCAATGGCGCGAGTGTAGCTGGCGACGGCCTGATGGTGGCGCCCCAGCTTGTCCTGCGTCAGCCCCAGCCGGAACCAGGCTCGCGAGAACCCATCATCGTTGGCCACGGCCCGCTCAAAATGAGTGGCCGCCTCGTCGAGTTTTCCGAGGTCGACCAGCGCCGTGCCCAGACGGTAGGCGTACTGTGCATTGGTCGGCTCAATGTCGAGCGCGCGCCGATAGGCGCGGGCGGCTTCCTCATAGTTCTTGGAGCGCATCTGATAGACCTGCCCGAGCAGGTAGGCCGCATCGGTGAAGGTCGGATCAATGCGCAATGCCTCTTCCATATGCTCGGCCGCTGTCGAGGACTGCCCGGCCTGAAAGGCCGCCATGCCCAGGTTCAGCTCTCGCACCGCCGCGGTGCGATCGGCATCGCACCCCGTACTTCCCAGCGCGAGCAACACCAGCATCAGGAGCGCGCCCAGCGTCGCCCTCCCCTTCCCAGTAACACGGATCGCATTCACACGACTCGGCAGGCTCATGGCTTGGCTCCTCCGGTATAGACTCGGATCAGTTGCGTTGGCGCCACGCGCGCACAACAGGCACCCTCATCGTACCCCCGAGGTCAAAATTCTGACAACCGGCCAAGTGTTGCGTTTCGATCGTTTTTCTGCCCTTTTTGCGGCCTCACACGATGCTGGCCGCATCCATTTTGAAAAATGACGTCGACCGAGCCTCCCCCTACATCGACCAACGCATTCAGGGCACGTTATCGCCCGGACACAAAAAAGCCCCCCCCAAAAAAGGGTGGGCCTTTGCCTGCCTTCTTAGGACCGCATCAGACGGCCTTGTGCATTAAAAGCTGAAGTTGAAGGGGTAGATCACCTTGACAATCCCGCCCCCCTTGGGCTTCGGGAAAACCCAGCGGCGAATGTTCTGAACCATGCACTGTTCAAGCTCGGAGTTGTTCAGTGAGGTCTCGACGATCGACACCTGTGTGGCTGCCCCCGAGGGCGCAATCGTCCAGCGAACCGTCACGCTCCCGGCCAGGTCGGGCTGATGCCTCAGCTCATGCTCATAGCAGTGCTGCATCTCCCGGCGGTGCTGGCGAACCACACGCTGAATCACCTCTCTTCTATCTGACGAATACGGGGCAGTAGCGCGCCGGCTAAGTCGCGTACCATCCGATCGACGCACATTTTCGATCAGGACATACGCGGACACCTCAAGCGCCCCAAATCTTAGCCCGAGCAAAGACGCGTTCAGACAGGTCCGCAGCTCGGAAGGTTCCGCCGGGCCCCTCAACAATTCAACCCGCGAAACCTCTCCGTCGACTTCAATCTCCAGCCGAAAAAGCAGTTTATCATCGAACGAGTCATTCGACAGACGGGCTTCCTCCTCGCAGGACGGAAGCTCCAGCATATCTCCAGAATGCGCCGCGTCCCATTCGGCATCGGATAGTAAACGGCGAGGCTGGCTCGCGTTGTCCGAAGCCTGCTCGGCGGGTGTCTCGCGAGGCTCTGTGACGCCCTCATTTTCTACAGGAGAGCCAGGCTCATCTGGCGGCGAAGCCATCGACCACGACGCCTGCCCGATAAGCATCATGCAGACCACGATGCTTGCACCATACCGACACACACTGCGCGGCCAGTCCATAGCTTCATTCATCATTCAGACTCCATACCCTCACGTCGCCCCGCTAAGAAAAATCATCAAACAAATCTGAGAACAATATTACATTGATAACACACACATCTTCTCAGCCCCAGGCATCCAGGGCGAACGTTCACCCTCGGCTAAACAAACAAAGGCCCCCATAAAGGGGGCCTTTGTTTGTCTTCTTGCTACCGCATCAGGCGGTCTTGCGCATTAAGAGCTGAAGTTGAAGGGGTAGTTCACGTTGACAATTCCACCACCCTTAGGCTCCGGGAAGACCCAGCGGCGAATGCGCTGCGTCATGCACTGCTCAACCCCGGAGTTGTTCAGCGAGGTCTCGGCGATCGAGGCCACAGTAACCGACCCAGTCGGCGAGATCACCCAACGTACGGTGACGCGACCGGCCAGGTTGGGGTTACGCTGCAGTTCCTGCTCATAGCAGTGCTGCATCTCCCGGCGGTGCTGGCGAACCACGCGCTGAATGATTTCGCGGTCCAGCGAGCCCTGCACGGCGGGGCGCCCGGGAACAATCTTGGGCTGACGAACCTCGCGATCACCCAGATTCGCACCACCTTTTCCGTAGTTCCCGCCGCCCTTGCCACCGCCGCCACGACCTGCGGTACCGACCGCAGCCATGCCAATCCCGCGCTCCGAGACACCGCCGCCCCCACGACCGGCGCCGGCCAGCCCGAGACCACCCACACCGGCCGCCGCGCCAGCCTGACTCCCGGTCATGTTACCCAGCGCATGCATCGCATCGCCTCCGACCGAAACATCACCAGAACCCCACATGCTGCCGAGCGACGAATCATTAAACGCGGCAAGTGCACCGGTGTTCATGGCCACTTCGGTGTCGTAGGCCTTGCGAAGCTCAATGTCGGTGTTGTCTGCCGGGCCCTTCACCGCGAGGTGGTTATCGGCTTCTTCCGCCATCTGGTCGCCTGCCTCGCCCTCGTCACCTTTATGGGCCGCGGCCTCTTCCTGCTCGTTACCACCTTCCAGCCAGTCCGGAACCTCTTCCTCGAGTTCCTCCTGCTCCGCCGGAGCCAGGAGCTGAACGAAGCGGTCCTCCGCGCTGAACTCGTGGAGTTCAAATGCGCCGTGATTCTCCGGCCACGAGAACACCATCACGAGAAAGAGGATATGCAAGAGCGCACTGGTCGCCTGGTAGGGAATCGGCTGACGGTCGATCGCCAGCATCCCCCCGCCAAGCGCGGGCATCGTGGTGAAGTGAATCAGGAAGGTATTGGCCCCGAACTCCACACGCACGCTGGTGCGCGGCGTCAGGGTCAGGCTGTAGCCTCCCCCCACTTCGGCGCTTGCCGTGGCGATTCCCCGCTGAATGGCTTCAGCCAGCGTATATTGCTGGCCATCTTGCTGCACAAGACCTTCCATCTGCGCGGATACGTTGACGCGATACCCGCCATCCCGATAGCTGACCAGCGGGAACTTCTCCTGATTGACCAGGGGATCTTCGACCACAAAGTCATTGGCTTCATCCGGCCCGATCGTCACTGACTGAGGGTCTTCGTAGGCGTTGACCGCCAGCACGTGGTCCGTCCACAGGAAGGCCACCTCCAGGGTCTGACCACCGGCCGGGTCGAAGAAGCTCTCGGTGTAGAGCTCGGTATCGCTGGGGCCGGCCGGAGCATTCGGATCGGGCGTGGCAACCCACTCCCCCTGGGGGTCGTAGAAGCCATGCGCCACCTGCCAGGCACCCTCATCGTCGTGGTAGCCGTAACCGTAGTGGTAGGCGCCCTCCGCGTCGTAGTAGCCCGGGATGTAGTTGCCCGCGTCGTCGTAATAGCCCTCCATCGCATAGGGCTGAACCACCGACCCATCCTCAAGCCGAATATAGCCTTCGGGCAGCGCGCCACCGGCCGCCGCGACCGCCGCCGGGGCGGCTACGACTTCGACCACCTCGGAGAGACGCACCACCGTATCGCCGAACTGCAGCTCGTCACCGGCGCCTACCGCAGCTTTTGTGATCTTCTCACCGTTGACGTACGTGCCCGAAGCGCTGCCCAGGTCAATGGCGACAAAGCTACTATCGGGCTGCCGCTCCAGAACGGCATGAATGCGCGAAACACGGTCGTCATCCAGGCGGATGTGCGAGCTCGAGAGCTTGCCTACTTTGACGTTATCCTGTTCGAGCTTGACCGTCGAAACCACCTGTCCCGACTGAATAATCTCGGCTTGAAGCATCATGAAATCTCCACTCGTGGCGCAGCACTCGACGGCTAACCCACCGATGCAGACAGGGGCTTAGAGGGTCTCAACGCTCTTGAGCATTTCCGGAATGAAGTCCTGACGAATATTGATCAGGCTGCTGGTCTTACCGCGCTGATCGCCGGTGATGTTCTCACCGTCGGGTCGAATCAGGTTCCCCGTAAGATCTTCGCCGTCGAAATCGTAGGTGGTCTCCTGCTGGTACACCACGCCTTCATCGCTGGTGCCACCGCTGGCTGCGCCGGCCTCGGGCAGAGACTGGGCCATTGCCGATGCCGGAAGCAAGAATCCAACCGCCATCAAACCTGTTAAGAACGCGCGTTTCATCGCTTCGTCTCCTTGATCGTCGCCGTCATAACGCCGATCACCTGATTGTTCGCCTCAATGTGCTAACCACAGGCTAACATAGCCCACAAAAAGCTGCCAAACGCCACTCAGGTAAAGGCGCGTAAAGTTTTACGTCCGATCGCCTCAGGGCGCCTCTTCCAGCCCCTGATCCGAATCATCGGCCAGACTCTCTTCGCCTTCTGCGCCACTCTCGTCCACGGGAGCCTCCTCGGCCGCCGCAGCCTCGGCGGCCGCTGCCGCTTCGGCCTGCGCGACTTCTTCAGCAAGCATCTCACGCTGCTCCACAAGCATCGGAATCTGCTCCCGGGTCATCTCGACGATCTGACGAACCTGGTCGATCCGGGCGGTGACATCTTCGCGCTGCTCCACATGCGCGCCCTGCTCGTAGTGCAAGAAGTTGTTGTAGTGCTCGATGGATGTTTCGTAGTGCGCGATCGCTGCTTCCAGGTTGGCGATGGTCCAGTCCATCTGCGCGACCATGTCGTCGGGCGAGGGAGCTTCGCGATCGCCACCGAGCTGCGCGTTCTGCGCCAGGTGCTCATGCTCCAGCACGCCCAGGTTGTACTGCACCAGCGCGTTTTGCTCGTCCATCGCCAGGATGCGTTCATATGCCTCCCGGGCCCCCTCAAGGTCGCCCATCCCTCGTCGAGCAACGCCCATGGAGAGGATGGCATCAAGGTTCTGCGGTTCGTGCTCAAGCACGTTCCCAAAGAACTCAATGGCACGCTCAAAATCGCGAACATTAAGCACAATCGCCCCCATGTTCATCAACGCCGGCACATGCGCGGGCGCAATCTCCAGCGTTTTCTGGAAGTAGGCGATCGCCGAGGTCACATCGTTTCGCTTCAGCTCGATATGCCCCAGGATGTTGTAGAGGTCCGGATCGTTTTCATCGATCTGAATGGCATTGAACATCACCAGTCGCGCCACCTGGAAGTTGCCACGATCAAAGTAGATGCGGGCCAGGTTGCCATAAGCGCGCGTGTTTTGACTGTCCCCTGCCAGCGAACGGCGAGCGTGGTTCACCGCCTCGGCATACTCGCCACGCTCTCGCAACATCACGGCGATGTTGTTATGCGCGGCCGGGTTGTAAGGCTGCACCTCAACGGCACGCTGAAAATACTCCCAGGCCTGGTCCCGGTTGCCGGAAGTCATCTCCAGCATGCCCATGTTGACGTAGGCTTCGCCAAGTTTCGGCGCAAATTCGGCGGCTTTCTCGTAGGCCTCACGGGCCTCATCAAGATCGCCTTCGAGTTCGAGGATCACGCCCAGATTGAACCAGGCCTTACCAAAGCCGCGGTCTTCTTTGAGGGCTCTCCGCAGCAAATCTTTGACCTCGCCGATGCGGGCTTCCCCGCCCTCCTCCCAGACTTCGACGGCCTTCTCGAATTCCACGATGGCCTCGGCGTTGTTGGTGCCGCCGGTCGCAGTCGCCTGGGTCATCTCATCGGGTTTTGCGGCACCGCCGCAGGCAGTGGCCAGAGTGAGCGCGACGAGCGCGCAGAGCGTGAGGACTTTCGTATGAGCCAATCGCATAGCTTTCTATCCTTGGAACCGATGCTCCCGGGGCGCGCTGTCGCCCCGGGGCGGGGATTGCTCCGATAACACGCGGCGCCCGGGCGCCGCGCCGACCTCAAGAGGCCGGCTCGCTCTCGACCTCTTCGGGCGCCGGCGCCGCTTCGGCCGCCTGCTCCTCATCGCCAAGCCCACCCAGAATGTCGTCATCCTCAACATCCAGAATGAAGCCCGACTGCATAAACCCGTCGCGGAAAAATACCGGCTGTGCGCGCATCTCGGAGGGCTTGCGGAACTCTCGTGGACGCAGCTCCGCCAGCGCGACCTCGGCGTTGCGGCTGTACTCGTTGAACCAGTTGGCCCGACGCGCCGTATTCAGCGCCTCGCGGTACATCACCACCGCCTGATCCTCGATTGCGGAGGCCCTGTCTTCCAGGATGCCCCGGTAGATCTCCTGCTGTTCGTAGGTGAGTTGAGATGGCACGGGGCTCTCTCGGAAACTCTCTGCGAAGTTCTGAAACCCGCTGCCAATCCGATAAAGCGCGGCAATGGCCCAGTCGGGGCGGCCAAAGAGAATCACCTCTTCGTAGGCCTTTCGGGCCTCTTCAATGGCCTCGATCTTCTCTGTAGCCTTCCGCTGCAGCACCTTGGCGTTGGGAGAGTTGATGCTGATGGCAGCGGCGCGCTCAAAGATGTCTTCGCCGATCATAAACTTGGCCTGAGCCGCGGCATCACGACCGGTGGTCATATCGGCGCGCTCCTCCTCACTCATGCGCTCATAAAGTCGCAGGGTACGCTCAAACTCCTGGAGCGCGTCCCGTCGCCCGCTTCGTCCGCCGCTGTTCCAGTAATGCAGCCCCAGCTTCACGCGGGCTTCCAACAGACGGTCGTTGGTGCCGTGCTCAGCATGCTTACGCAGGTACTGACGGTACTGACGGAAGGCTTCCTCTTGCTTGCCCTGCTCTTCGTAGATCTGGGCAATCTGGAAGAAGACCTCCGCGGACTCCTGACGATTGCCGCTGGCAAAGAGCTCCAGGTAGCGCTCGTAATTCGCGATCGCCTCATCGTACTGCCCGAGTCCCTGGCGGAAGGTCGACGCGTTGGAGAGAGCATCCTCTGCTTTCTCGTGGTCGGGGAAGTTACGCACAAACGCTTCATAGAAGCGCGACGCTTCACTGTAGACGGCCAGCGCGTGGTAGTTGCCACCGATGTTGAAGAGCGTTTCGGGGGCGAGTTCCGAGCTGGGTCGCACCCGCAACAGGTGCAGGCGCACCTGGATCGCCGGGCCGATTTCGCGCAGCCGCTCAAAGTCCAGCGCCGCGTTGTAGAGAGCCTTGTCCACAAACTCCGACTCGGGGAAATCACTGGCGTAGGCCACAAAGCACTCCGCAGCCTCCCGCCACTCTTCGTTGTCGTCGTGCACCGTGCAGATTTTGAAGCGAATCGCCATGTGCAGATTGGTGACGTCGTCGCGGAAATCGGCGTCAGCGATAGGCTCTTCCTCAATGTAGCGCTCCACCGCCGCGTTGAGGCCGTCGAACTCTTGAAGAAGGTTCAGCGAATCCAGGTGAAGGTTAGCCGAAATCACCGCCAGGCGGTGGTCACTATGACTAAATGCAATATCTTCAAAGACGGTGTAGGCCTTCTCCAGATGATTGAAGTCATAGTAGGTGCGCGCCATCGTGTACTTGACATCGACCATGCGATCGCCATCGGGCACGTACTCAATGTAGTTCTCGCAGGCCGTCATCAACTTGACGTAGACCTCCGGAAGCTCTTGAGCTTCGGGGACCGCCGGCGTCTCCTCACCATCCTTCTCCTCATCGAAGGTCGCTTCAATCACCGCGCGCTCTTCGGAGGTGTCGACGATGTAGAAGTAGGCCAATACCGTCGCCAGCACCGCCTCTTTGGTGTACTCCCCCTCGGGATCCAACTCCAGGACGCGCTCATAGGCAGCGGCCGCCTCTTCCCAGTTCTCAAGCTGGTAAAGAAGCTCCCCGTAGAAGAAGGTCATCATGTATTCATGTTCGGTATCCTGGAAGGTCTCCAGGTAGAACTTGTAGAGGTAGTACGCCATCGCGTAGAGGTCGGCGTTCTTGGTACGCTGAGCCTCACGATGGTAGGTGGTCGACCAGTTGCGGGCCGCCTCCTCGACCTTGGCACGAATCTTCGGGTAGTTCTGTTCTTCGGTGTCTGCGAATTGTCCGCCGTCGGCCAGTTGCACCAGACGCATCATACGCACCAACTCCTGAATACTCTCTTCGGAGTAAGCGTTGTTGGTCGTCTGGTTACGCACGATTTCGTACTGATAATCGACCGTCTTCACGCTTTCCTGATTAAGCGTGATGAGTTCGCGGTACATCCGGTTGGAATCACTTAACTGAACCTGATCACCGTAGAACACCGCCAGACGCTCGGTCATCTTAAGCCAATCTTCCCGTTCGGGAGCGATGTCCTGGAAGAAGGACACGGCCTGATCCGGCGAACCCATCTGGGCGTAGGCACGCACGACATCCTGGCGCACCTGGCGCATCAGCGCGACCATCGTGCCGTCATCGGGCCGCTCGCGCGCCGCATCGACCACGGTCAAAAAGACCTCAACGGAGCGATCGTAATTCTCCAGGTTGTAGTAGGTCCAGGCCAACTTGTAGAGGCCGTAGGGGTACACCGGGGAATCGGGATACTCAGCAACCTTCTGGTAGGCCGTGAGCGCCTCGAACATCTCCCCCTGATCAAAGGCGTACTCGCCGAAGTAGAGCAGGACCTGGGGGCCAAATTTGGTTTGCGGGAAGTTTGCGATGAGCTCCCGGAAGATGTCCAGAGCCTCGGCCTGGCGACCGGTCTCCATCAGGTTGGAGCCCAGGTAGAAGTAGACTTTATCGAGTTCGCCGAAGCCCGGGTAGTCGCGGACAATATCGACATAGAGCTGAACCGACTCCTCGCGCAGGCGCTTGGCCTCGGACTGCATATCTTCCATCTGAGCACGACAGCGTCGGGCGCCCTGCTCATCCCCCTGGTCGTCGTAGCGGTAACACTCGTCCTGACGCTCCACGGCGGTATCGTCGTAGTAGCGCGAACGCTCCCAGAAGATCTCCGAGAGATTGAAGAGGTACTCCGCGCGCTGCGGGTCGTTTTTAGGCGTGGATCGGATGAGGTCGCGCAGCTGCACGATCGCCTCATCCTGACGCTGGAGACTCGCCAGGCTACGCTCCGTCACAAACTGAGTAGCGCTAAAGCGCGGCCCCAGTTGTTCGTTTTCCAGCGTAGGGCGATCGGTCTGCTGGGAAGTGGCCTGCACCTCGATTTGATGCTCGACCTTCTCTTCTTCTTCCGGCTGGGCGGTAGCTTCCAGCGGCGCCAGGCTAAGCCATAGCGCCGAGGCGGCCAGCAACGCGCGCCAGCTCCGGGGTGATTGGTGACCGTAGATGCTCTTCATGACCCGCTCCTTACCGCGACGCGTTCAGGCGACCTGCTTGCCAACGGCCTCAATGGCCACACCCCTCCCCCCTGAGACGTGTGTCCGTTCAGCGTCGGCATTCCGATTTGACGTTGAAGAAGTAGAACCCTAACTCATCTTTCCAGTACTCTCCGTCGAACTCCCAGTAGAGATGCTCGTCGGAGATATCCAGCGAGGGCCCATCGCCAGCGCCACCATCAATCTGCATTCCAGCCCGCAGCTCCGCCTCGATTTCACCGCGCTCGGAGCGCGCAACCTCAAACAAAATTCGCTTCTGCTGGCTGACAAGACCTTCGAGTTCGCCGATCACGCGCTCCAGACGTTGCTGAGAGAGCTGCCCGGCGTCGGAGACTGCAAAACTATGGGCAATCGCTGATTCCTGAAGCAGGCTATCGCCCAGCGCACTGGTCTTCCAACTCGCAGGGAGACGCTCCATCTTCTCGGCTTCGGCCTCAATGGCTTTTACCAGATTGAAACGCTGCTCCACCTGGCGGTCATTAAGCGCGGCACGCAGCGCACTACGCACCTCGGCGTCGACCTCCACCTCGCCAGAGCGCCACTTCTCGCTCCACTCATACATCAGTGCAGGATCGTTGTTGGCGCTGATAATCGACTCAAGCTCACCTTTGACCCCTTCGTAGACGTAATCGAAGTCATCGAGCACGTCGCGAACCCGGGCGTAGTTGCAGTTGTAGAAATAGATCACTGCCGCCAGGATCGGCCCTTCCGGAAAGTACTCATTGCGGAAGAAGGGGGAGTTGATGGTGTGGAGATTGCCCAGAGCCTGGTTGAACTTATCGACCTGGAAAAAGCCCCAACTTGACTCAAAGAGCGCGTCGGGCCAGCGCGGGCTATCGCGCTTGATGCGCTCGTAGTAGCTCAGGCTCGTATCGTAATCGCCCGTCGAGTAGTAGACGCGCGCCATCCCCAGGTGGGTCAGGTCCAGAAGACGCCGCTCTTCCCCGGTGAGTTCTTCCGGGGTGGCATTTCGGGTCAGATAACGCAGGACATCGCGGAACGCATCGACCGCGGCGCGCGCATCGTAGTTAGCCACGTGCGTGATACCGGCGATGTAACGCGCCCGGGCGTACACATCGCTGCGGGTACTTACGTTGTTAAGCATGCGCAGAGACTCCTCGATGTTGAGGGTCTCATAGAAGTGGCGCCCGACCAGATAAGCATAGCGATCGCGGTACTCGTCGGGGACGACTTCCGGGAAGAGAGGCGCGTAGCCGGCCAGCAGCTCCACGAGCATCGCATCGCCCGGGATCACCTCACTGAGCAGGAGCAGCCCTCGCAACGACGCCTCATAGAAGGGATGAAACTCCCCGGCTTCCACGATGCGCGAGAAATACGCCAGCGAGCCCTGGTAGAGTTCCAACCGAAAGAGGGTCTTGGCCAGCTCGTACTCGGCTTCCGGATGGTAGTTCTCCGCCCCGGCGGTCGTGTCGGCGAGTACATCGTAGAAGCGAAGGCTCGCCTCGGCGTACTTGCGATCTTCGTAGAGGCGCTTGCCCTCGTCGATAAGCTCGATCAGATGGGGCAGCTCGTCGATGGTCTCGACCTCATCGACATCGAAAGTAAACCCATCCTGCGCCAGGGCGCTGTGACTGGCCCCCAGGCTGAGCAGACCGGCGGAAAAAGCGGCGCACGCGTTTAGCTTCCAGTTCATTTCAACTCCAGACAATGACGCCAGGCTTGACGCACTCCGAGGCCAGAGCGCGCGGCGCGACTCACTTCACTGAACAACGGTGTTGGAGACGCAGTGGCTCACACCACTGAGCATCACAAACTCGCGACAGACGCCGTCAGGACAGTCCTCGTCGCTACTACATTCGATCGTACAGAAGGGCTCGCTTCCCTGGTACTTGCCGCAGGTGCGGGTCTGGCATTGCAGCTGCTCTTTGTCCACGCAGCTGGCCTGGGAGTCACCGCCACCGCCCTGTACGCACGCACTTAAGTTTGGGTCATCCGGATCGATGGTGCACGCAGCATACAGATCGTCGGTACAGCCGCTAAACCAAAGAGCCAGAACGAACACGCCGACAAGCCGGACCACGTGTGCCGATCGCGATTTCACGTCACTCCTCCAAATCGATGGGGTCGAACCGAATTCGGGGTAAGGATGCCTTCGCCCCAGAGGGCGCGTCAAGGCGGGAGATGTTGCGGGATGTGCCGCGATCGCCGCGACAAAAAAGGCCGCCACGCAACATGCATGGCGGCCTTATGCCTTAAACGCGACCCGAAGGCCATGCGTCTCAGCGTCGCGAACTTACATCGCGTCTTCGGCAGGCGCTTCGTCGGTCGCCACTTCTTCGGTGGCTTCTTCTTCGGTGCCTTCTTCAGCGACCACTTCTTCGGTGGCTTCTTCTTCGGCAACTTCTTCGGTGGCTTCTTCAGCGACCACTTCTTCTTCGGCTTCTTCTTCCACGGCGGCCTCTTCGGTCACGGTGGTTTCGGCCGGAGCCTCATCGGGGGTCGCTTCGCCGCCGGAGCAAGCGGTGGTGAAAGCCATACCCAGGGCGAAGAAAGCAACAAGGATCTTGTTCAGCATGGTAACTCCTTAACGGTGTCGGGGTTCATACAAGCGCAGGCAACGCACATCGCCGCCCGCCAATGTCGGCCCAGGCCGACCCCCGCTAAGAACGGAAAAAAACGAACGTAGCGGGATCATTTGTGGAGGGCTTTAGCTTTATTCCGAGAGGGCGTCAATTTCAAGACCGAAACTTTTAGTGAAGCTGGAGCGCGCCCGGGGTACCGTTGGCCCGAACGCCGGCGGACGCTAGGATGAGTGCCGACTGAGATTGTTTCGCACGATGGAGTTCCCCCCGAGACACCAGACCACCGGGGCGAACCTTACGCAGGAGTCTGTTTTGATGGCCCTTCGACGCTTATGGATGATGTGTGTGGTGGCTCTGTTTTTGGCCACTGCGGTGGCGCCCGCCTTCGCCCAGGAGACCTCTCCACCGGAGCCCCTGGCCGGCGAAGAAGCCCGGGACCAGGCGCTACTCGACGCGGCCGACTCGATCGCCGAGCAGGTTTCCCGAATTCGCGGTTTGCCGCTCCTGAATGAGATTCCCCGCGGGGTCAAAGACCGCGAAGAGCTGCGCACGATGCTCATTGAGCAGCTCCACGACGAGATCCCAGAGGCGATCTTCGTGGCCGAGGAACAGATGTTTAAACGTCTGGGACTCTTCGGCCCGGAGGTGAACTACCGTCAGCTGATGCTCGACCTGCTTACCGAGCAGATCGCCGGATTCTACGATCAGAGCGCCAAAGAGCTCTACATTATGGTGGGCCTCCCCGAGCAGCTCCAGCACTCGGCCATGGCCCACGAGATCTTCCACGCCATCCAGGATCAGCATTTTGATATTGGCGCCTTGCTCGCCCCCTTCTCCTCCCAAGAGAACGGCGATTTTGCCCTGGCCCGCATGGCCCTGATCGAGGGGGATGCCACGGTGCTCATGATCGACTACGTGCTCTATGAGGAGAAGACGCTTCCCGCCGGACGCGCGTTGAGCGCAGCCGACATCCCCATGATCGCCGCGATGCTTCTGGAGATGGATACCGAACAGCTGGCTGCCGCCGAGCAACTAGGCGGCTCGGCGATGATCGGGGTCAACACCGATGGCGTGCCCTCATTGACTGACTCGGTCCTGGGAAGCGCCCCGCGAATCGTGCGCGATCTGCTGCTCTTTCCCTACGTCGAAGGCATGCGTTTTGTGCTACGCGCCCGTGCCAACCGCACCTGGACCGACGTCGACGCCATCTACACCAATGCCCCCGTCTCAACCTCGCAGATCCTCCACCCGGAACGCTACTTCGCCGGTGAACTTCCGCTGGATGTGCGCTTCGATGCCTCGGAAGCACTGGCCGAATATGAACCGATGTTTGATTCGGTGCTCGGTGAACTGCAGCTCCGGTCCTGGTTGGCCACGCACGCCGATGTCTATACACATCTTCCGGAGCCCGGCCCCGCCGCCGAGGGCTGGCGTGGTGACCGCCTCCTGGGCTACCGAAACGAGCAAGACCAGGTTGTTGCCGTGCATGTCAGCAGCTGGGAGAGCGAAGACGACGCTCGGGAGTTCGCGCAGTATCAGGCTCAGATTGCCGAAGCCCGCTACGGCACCAGCACAAGCCACCAGACCGGCACCCATGGCGAGTCGTGGTGTCTGCGTCACGGACCCGAGACCGACGGACACCGCGTCTATGTGGAGCGGTGGGGCGAACTGGTGTTGTTGATCGAAGGGGCCCCGTCGACGCTCGACGAAGAGGGAGCAGAGATCGATCCGACCACCTACCTGGCGCGTCAGGCAGTTTGGTCTTCGCTCTCCCGAATGCCCTTTGAAGGCACACTCCGCGATCGTGAAGCCGCCGCCCGAGAGGACATTGCCGAAGACGCCACCTCCTCGCCGAACCCACACCCGGGCGCTGACGACCCCAGCCCCTAAACGCGGCGTCCTGTCGGCCTCTCAGCAGGTGTTGCCCGAAGCGTCAAAGGCCCCCTGGATATGCTGCAGCGACGCCGGCCGAGAACTGTAGTCCACGGTGATGACGTCGAAGCGGTAGCGCGCTTGCCTACGCCCCCGCGCTCGGATGTACTCTTGAGCCAGGCGAGCGATGGTGCGGCGCTTGCGAAAGCCAACGGCCAGCGCCGGGCTATAGCGGTCGCAGCGACGCCTGCTCTTCACCTCGATAAAAGCCACCAGGAGCTCGCCACACGCAAGCTCCTGGCAGGCGACAAGATCGAGCTCGCCATGACGGAAGCGCACATTCTGGGCTTCGATGGTCCAGCCGCTGCGCTCCAGATGACGTCTGGCCAGGTCTTCACCGGCCGCGCCGAGTTGCTCGCGATCTCCGGTGTGGATCCAATCACATTGCCCTGCATTCATCGCCCCCCCTCCCCTGCTCTCAGTCAGATGACTCGCGATGCCGACGAAACGCTCTCGCACGCACAAACTGAACACCCGTTCCCGTGCGACAAGGGTTACTCGAGACTTTTTTCAAGGTGTTCTCGCACCCCTTTAAAGCTCTTTCGGTGAAGCGGAGTCGGCCCCAGCGTGGCAATGGCCTCTCGGTGGGCGGCGGTCCCGTAGCCCTTATGACCGGAGAAACCATATCCGGGCCACCGCTCTTCGGCCTGACGCATCACACGATCGCGGGAGACCTTAGCGATCACGCTGGCCGCCGCGATCGCCAGGCTTCGTCCGTCTCCTTTGACGATGGCCTGCTGCGGTAGGTCCAACTCCGGGATGATCATATTGCCATCAACCACCACCAGATCCGGGCGCTGCCCCCGTTGTCGGACGAGCGTTTCCACTGCGGAACGCATCGCCTCGAAGGTGGCCTGAAGGATGTTGATCGCGTCGATCCGCTCGGCGCTGCTGGTGGCCAGCTCGAAACGGGCGGGCTCGGCGCAGAGAGCATCAAAGAGTGCCTCGCGCTGACTTTCACGCATTTTTTTGGAGTCGTTAAGCCCCGACCAACGCGCCTCCTGACCGGGCTCCAACGACCACCAGTACGCCGCGGCATGCACCGGACCGGCCAGGGGCCCGCGTCCGGCCTCATCCACGCCAATGATGTGGAGATGCCCTCGCGAGCGCATCAGCTCCTCAAGCTCACCGATGCGGGGCTCCGAGGCCGTAAAAAGGAACTGCTGACTCATGCGTTTGCTCCCATAATCGCGATCTGCGCCTGACGTGCCGCGCTTTTAAAGACCGAAGCGAAGCGCCCGGCGTGCGAGGGGGTCATCCGTTGGGCGGGATCGCTGATCCAGACCGACTCCAGCCCCCCCGTGCCCCGACGACTTGTACTGACAAAGAGCGCCAGCGCCAGCGCGCAGATCACCACCTGGACCTCCGCCGACCGTGTGCGCTGCCAGAGTTCGAGCTGCTCACCAGTGAGCGCTTCAACCTGAAGCTGCCCCTGCGCCGAGAGCGCTACACCGTTGAATCGCTCCGAGAGCACGTGGCTGCAGACCTTTGACCACATCGCCTGCGTGCCTGCATCAAGCTGGCCCTGCGCCCAGAGCCCGCCTTTCTCGGCGACCCACCGGAGCATCTCCAGCGGCTCCTGAGGCAGGTCTTCCGCCTGTGCCGCGGCCTGTTTCTGGTCGGCCATCGTACGAATTTCCACCGGATCGGCGCCCAGCGTCTGCAGGTCATTTTCCAGCTGAAACGAGTTCATCACAAAGGCAGGCAGCTCGGCGCGTCGACTCCGCGTTTCAGTAAGCTCCGCCTGAAGGGAGTCCAGCTCCCGGCGCGCTCGCCGGTACTCGGGGTTAGTGCGTACGGTTTCCAGCTGCTTTTCAATGCGTTCAATCACGTCGCGCAACTTCTGCGCCATGGGAATGCGTGTCTGAAGCTCTTCTTCACGCTCCACACCGGCGTGGAGCAGGATGTGCTCGACACGCTCCAGGAGCATGATCTGATCTTCGCGCACCTGAGAGATGCGACGACGGATGGAGTCCAGGCGCACCTGGTGCACACTGGCCTTGCTCAGGTTGTTGTAATAGCGCAGCAGGACAAACGCCCCCAGCGCCAGCCCGGGAATGCTTCCCAGGGCCAGAATTCGGTGCGTCTGATGGAACACAAAACTGGCGATGAACGCGGTCAGCGCCAGGGCCACCGCGCCCCAGAAGAGCGGCATTTGGGTGGGAGAATCGGGTACGGAGAGTTCGATCTGACGACGCTCGGTATCCTGTTGCGCCTGCAACCTGCCGAGCTGCGTGTCGTAGTCGTCCATCCGAGCGTCGCGCTCACGCAGAAGTTCGAGCTCCCCGTCGCTGAGCTCGGCGAGCTCCACCTCGGCCAGACGCTCATGGGCCCGGGAGAGCTTTTCTTCGAGTTCAGCCCCCTCACCTAACGCCCGCTGTCCTTCATCGACGCGAAGTTCCAACTCTTTGATCTGATCTTCGAGGGACTCGACCTCCAGCGAGGTCAGGTAGAGTTCGGCGAGTTCCGGGATGCGCGGATCATCACCAAAGTTCGCGGCGTTGATGACCGCTTCCACATCGAAGTCAAAGCGCCACAGATGCACGGTGTAAAAGGTGGCCAGGTCGGGCAGATTCAGCTTCTCCTGAAGCGCCCGCTGGACCTGGGAGGCGCCCCTGGCGAGCTCTTCGTAGCCCGAGGCACTCCGGCGCTGCAGCCGCACCGAGTCGCCCTGGGCCTGTCGCACCACACGAAGGGGCGTGCCGCGAAAGGAAAACGCGCAGGCGAGTTTGATGCTGGCGCCCGGCTCAAAGAGGCGCTCGGCGAGTTCCCGGCTCTGGGCCGGATAGAGGCAGAGCACCACCAGATCCTGGACGTCGGCGGCGCTCACGCCCGAGGGCAACTCCAGGCTCTGAAAGGCCTCCTCCACGCGAATTCGCGCCGGGCGGCTCTGGCCGAGGAGGCCCTGAAAGATTAGCTCCTGAAGTTGCATGCGCTGGCTCGACAGTCCCGAGGATGAACACCGCTGGCAAGGTCGCGGCCATGATACGCCGGGCAGGCAAAGCGGGTAAAGGCACAACCCCCGCGGAGAGGGGGCCAAGAAACGCCTGCGCCCACGGCTTTCGCCGTGGGCGCAGGATGACACCAGGCGCTGCGCAGGCCCGAAGACCTACGACAGCAAGGCAAACTCAAAGGCCGCCCTTGCGCGCGCGCTTGGAGCGAATACGCGCCTTCTTACCGGAGAGTTCACGCAGGTAGTAGAGCTTGGCACGACGCACGCGACCGATCGCCGCCACTTCGATCTTTTCGATGCGGGGGCTGTGGACCGGGAAGATACGCTCCACGCCGACGCCGTTCGAGATCTTGCGCACGGTGACGGTCTCTTCGACGCCCGCGCCACTGCGGCCAAGGACAACGCCTTCGTACACCTGAACGCGCTCTTTTTCACCTTCACGAATACGCAGGTGAACGCGAACGGTGTCGCCAGGGCGGAAGTCCGGGTGGTCTTCACGCAGGTGAGCTGCGGCGATTTTCTTAAGCAATTCCATGATGCTTCTCCATCGTTCGAAATCAAAAGGCCGCCTCAAGGCGCGACGTGTGCGCGTGCTTTAGGCCGTGGCCGTACCGTGTATCAAGCTATGAAACCAGCGCGCCTGGCGAGCCGGCCTTCGGGGCGGGAGAATTTCACCGGCCCTTTAGAGTCGGGGAGAACTAACACCGAATTGGCGAGACTTCAAGTCCTTTTGACCCGGTGTGCCTGCGTCGCGAAGCCGCGATCGCGAGCCGACCTTGTCGCCCCGGGGCGATTCAGCCATAAAGGCCGGGGCGAAGCCATACTTTATCGTGGAGAAGAGACGACGATGGCAAGCAAGAACAAACGAACAAAGCGCGCTCTGGTGCTCGGCGCTGCCGGGGGGCTGGGGGTTCATGTCGTGGCAGCGCTTTCGGAGGCTGGCTGGGAGGTGGTCGCCGCCGATCGACGCCGCCTGGCGGAGACCGGCCGCGAGAGCCTGGTCGAGGGCGCCGGGGCCAGCTGGCACGTGCTTGATGATGAGCCCGATTCGCTGGCGGAGTTGATGAAGGGGTGCACGGCGTTGGTCAACGCCGCGGCTACCGTGAGCCTCTCGGAGCCCTACCAGGCACTGATGCTGGACAACGTCGAGTTGCCTCGCCAGCTCTACCTTCTGGCCGCCGACGCCGGGGTCGAGCAGATGATCCAGATCAGCTGCGCCTCGATCTACGATGGGGAGCGCGGCGTGCGCACCGAAGAGTCGCCCGCCGATCCTTATAATGACTATGAGCGGACCAAGGTCGAAGCCGAAGACCTCCTGCGCCGACTCCGCGCCCAACACGAGGAGGGGCCCGCGCTGACCATCCTGCGTCCCGGGCTGCTCTACGGGCCCGGGTGCACCGAGATGAGCGCGGGGCTGGTCACCCTGGTCGCGATGTTGCGCGATCTGGCCAGCTACCTTCCGGGGTTAAGCGGAGGCCCCCGCACCAACTGGTGCCACGCGGGTGATGCCGCCAGCGCGGTGGCCGTGGCGCTGGAGCATGCCGACGCGCGCGATACCACGCTGAACGTGGGCGACGACACCACGCTGAGTTTTGGCGAAGTACTCACCTCGATCGCCGAGGGCTACGGCATCGATCTGGGCCCCTCGGTACCGATGCCCACGGTGACCTTCTGGGCGATGATCAGCCCCTTGATCGACAACGAATTTGCCTTTGGCCGCATGCGCGGGCTCTTGCGGCTCTTGTGGAAGCGGGTGCAACGCGAACACGGGCTCAGCAGCCCGCTGCGGCCCCGACTCGATCGCAACGCCCTGTTCTACGTGCGCGAAGACGCGGTAGTCGTCTCCGAGAAGTTGCGCCAGATGGGCTGGGCGCCGGTCTGGACGGACTTTCGCCAGGGGATCGTGCCCACCATCCGCTGGTATCAGCAGGCTGGATGGGTGCCGCGCTTTGACACCGAAGCGCTCCAGGAGCGTCGGGACGGTCGGGTCAAGAGTCAGTACAGCTTCACCGAGCGCGGCCTCGGTGAGATCACAGGCAGCCGCCGGGCAACCTCGTTGACGCTGGACATGGAGGTGACGCTGGGGCAGTGGCCGGCGCCGATGATGCCCATGGAGGGGTGCGTGGAGGGTTCGATCACGATCCCCGGGCTGGTGCGGGAAGCCCCCCTGGAGGGGACGGTTGAGCTGCGCTGGGAGCCGCTGCCGACGATGCGCTACGAATTCGGATTTAACGACGAGCTGGGGCAAGCCCACCGCATGAGTCTGGTACGTGAGATGCGCCTTCCGCGGCCGCTCTGCTCCTGGAGCACCTGCCGCGGAACGCTCATCGATCGCTACGGCGAAGACGCCGGGCGAGTGCAGCTCTGTGATGAACCCGCCGGAAAACCCAACGCCTGGCTGGGAGTGCGCGCGTGACACGTATCGACTTTGATCCCGGCCCCCTCCCCTCACTGCGCTCCTCATATGAGCGGCGCCCGGCGCGTTTTTCGGACGTAGACCGGGCCAGCTGGGAGAGCTGGCACTGGCAACATCAGAACCGTCTGCGCAAGCTCGAGCACTTTGAGGAGGTGCTCACGCTGAGCGATGCCGAACGCCGGGCCTTTGAGCAAAGTGCGGCTCGCTTTCGGGTGGCGGTGACACCGCATTACGCGGCATTGATGGCCACGGCCAATCCGGGCTGTCCGGTGCGCCAGCAGGGACTTCCCCAGCCTGGCGAACTCCGCCACTACGATTTTGAGCTGGAGGATCCCCTGGCCGAAGAGGCGCATATGCCGGTGCCCGGGATCACGCATCGTTATCCCGACCGGGTCCTCTTCTATGTGTCGCACCACTGTCCGGTGTACTGCCGTCATTGTACTCGCAAGCGCAAAGTCTCGGATCCGACCACGGCTGCGGCCCGCGATCAAATTGAGGCCGGACTGCATTACATCCGCACCACCCCCACGGCCCGCGACGTGGTGATCAGCGGGGGCGATCCCCTCACGCTCTCGGACGCCCGTCTGCGCGAGATTCTGGAGGCATTGCGGTCCATCGAGCATGTGGAAGTGATTCGCCTGGGCACCCGTAACCCGGTGACTCTTCCGCAGCGCATCACCCCGGAGTTATGCGAGATCCTGCGGGCGGCGAGCCCGGTCTTTGTGCATACGCACTTCAATCACCCGGACGAACTCAGCCAGGAGAGCGCCCGGGCGCTGAGGATGCTCCTGGATGCGGGCTGCGTGCTTGGCAATCAGATGGTGCTCTTGCGCGGCGTCAACGACCAGCCGGAGACGGTGATGGAGCTCAACCGCCAACTGCTGCGCCTGGGATGTCGCCCCTACTACATGTTGCAGTGCGACATGGCCGCGGGGATCTCGCATTTTCGCACGCCGCTGACGACCGGTCTGCAGATCATGGATCATTTACGCGGGCGCATCGGCGGGATGGGCGTGCCTCATTTTGTGGTCGATCTGCCCGGGGGCGGAGGCAAGGTCGAACTGGTTCCCGATCAGATTGAAGGCCGCCACGACTCGCCATGGGGTCAGGTCGTGACCTTTCGCAACTTCGCTGGCGAGCGCTTTGAGTTTGTCGATGTCGACCCTCCCCGGCTTGATGCGCACGGTGACGATGAGCGTTGATCAGGACGACGACCGCCCTCGGGGGGGCAGATGGCGTCGAGAAAGCCCAGCAACTTCTGCCAGTAGGTCCGGCTGGCCGGGCGCCAGGGGAAGGCGTGAAAGCTGTGAAACTCACCGGTGAAATAGTGGGCGCAGATCCGTGCCCCCAGGCGATTGGCGGCCCGCTCCAGGCGACGCGTATCGTCTAAAAGCGGGTCGGCGGTGCCCACTGCGGTAAAAAACGCCGGTAACTCCGCGTCGAGCCGCTCCAGTTGCTCAAGTACCACCAGGGGATCGACCAGCGGGCAGGACTCGGGGTCGCGGGTGCGCAGGTAGGCCTCGGAAGCCTCGTAGAGCCGGTCGGTTACAAACGCGGGGAGCCGACGGCGATGCTCAAAGCGCCGGGGGTTGGAGACCTGCAGGTAGCCACAGGTGGGAATGATCGCCCGGGGTGCCGCGTAATTCTCGGAGAGGCCCCGGGCCCAGGGCTCATCCGACGCGACCAGATGCGCCAGCCCCAGCGCGAGCGCCACATTCGCCCCGGATGACTCTCCGGCCACCACCCAGGGAAGGTTCTCAATGCCCAGCTCGGGGGCCTGCGCGCTCATCCAGACGCGGGCCGCCCGGGCGTCTTCCACGGCGGCCGGATAGGGATGCTCCGGTGCCAGGCGATAGTCGATGGCCAGCACCGCGTAGCCATGACGCGCCAGAATCCAGGGCATGGGCCAGTGGCTGTCTTTGGAGCCGATGCGGAAGCCGCCGCCGTGAATGTAGAGAATGATGGCCCGCGGGCGTTGACCGTCGGGCCGATAGAAGTCGGCGCGCCCGCTGTGTTCGCGGTCGCCATATCTGAGATCGCGTTGAATCTTGACCGGGTAGCGAGTCCGCCCGAGATCAATGTCGATTAACCCCAATGTGTCCAGACCGGCGAACGCGCTGCGGATCGCGACGTCCGCCAGGCGTCGCTCCAACTCCACCGGCATCACGCGGCCCTGAAGGCGTCGCATCCAGCGGTGCGGCGTTCGGGTTGCGGACGTGTCGGAGGCCATGTGCGTTCCTTAGAAAGGGTTCTGGAAGAGTTCAGCAAAGCCATTCAAAAGCAGTGCAAACAAAACCTAGCGACATTTACGACAAAGAAAAGCGAAACACAGCAAAAACGAACACCTTATGAACATGACGCAACGGCACTAGCCTTCGAGACGATATGAAACCCTCCATCCCGATCGACAGTTGGAGCGTGAAAGCCGTGCGGCGAGCGCTCTCGCCATTGCATCGTTACTTCGATGTGCAACTGGAAGGCGTGGAGCATGTTCCGCGTCAGGGGCCGGCGTTTCTGGTGGGCAATCACGCGCTGCTGGGCATCGACAGCTTCGTGCTCTTCCCGGCGTTGATGCGCGAGTTTGAGCGGGTTCCCCGTGGCCTGGCGCTGCGCAGCCTCTTCGACAATCCGGTGATGGGGCGGTTGCTGCACGATGTGGGCATCGTCCCGGGCTCACGCACCAGCGGGGTTGCTCTGCTGGGTAACGGCCAGCTCGTGGTGACCTACCCCGGAGGCATGTCAGACTCAGTCAAGGGCCGGCATCAGCGCTACACCCTGCAGTGGCGCAATCGCAGTGGATTTGCACATGTGGCGTTGCGCTCCGGGGTCCCGGTGACTCCGGTGGCGGCGGTGGGCCCCGATGAGATTTTCCCGATCTTGAGCCGCCGCGGGATCTTTCCGGTGAGCTTTCTGGGCGATCACCGGGAGCGCGCGCCGGCGTTTTTACCGGTGGCTCGACCGGTGCGTTGCGTGTTCCGCTTCGGCGAGCCCGTCCCCCTGCCCGAGATTGCCGCTGAGTTTGACGCAGCCCGCGAGCTCCCCACCGACCTGGAACCGGCATGTCAGGCCTATGCCCGCCAGGTGGAGGGCGCGCTGGATCGTCTGATCCGCGAGACGCTGGACGATCACCCGCAGCGGCGTCGCTTTCGCCTGCCGGGGAGCTGACCCTCGGTCAGCCGAAGCGGGGGCGTTGGAGCTGACCCTCGGTCAGGCGAAGCGGGGGGGCAGGCGAAGCGGGGGCGTCGGAGCTGCCCCTCGGTCAGGCGAAGCGGGGCGAAGCGGGGGCGAAGCGGGGGCGTCGGAGCTGACCCTCGGTCAGGCGAAGCGGGGGCGTCGGAGCTGACCCTCGGTCAGGCGGAGCGGGGCGTCGGAGCTGACCCTCGGTCAGGCGGAGCGGGGGCGTCGGAGCTGACCCTCGGTCAGGCGGAGCGGGGGCGTCGGAGCTGACCCTGGGTCAGGCGGAGCGGGGCGTCGGAGCTGACCCTCGGTCAGGCGAAGTTGCCGAAATCTTGGAAAAAAACCTGACCGGGGGTCGGTCGAGGAACTGACCCTGGGTCAGCCGAAGGCACCGAAATCTAAGAAAAATGCATGTTCGGGGGTCGGCATCCCGGCCCCGAAAAACGGTCCAAGGGTCGGCATACTTACTCCTCTCCCTGATGCTTAATGTCCGCGAGTTCGGGCGGCTTTAGAAAGACATCCTGAGCCTGCGATCCTGAACCCTAACGTGGTGAATGCGCGCATCTCAGCGTGCGGGCAGACTCTCCCTCACCGCCCGGGCGACCCGACGACCGAAGGCATAGATGGGAATCTGGGGCGGACCGCCGATGGAGGTCGGAAAGAGCGAGCCGTCGGCGACAAAAAGCCCCCGGACATGGTGATAGGCCCCATGGCTGGTGGTGACACTGGAGGCCGGGTCTTGCCCCATCCAGAGCGTGGACATCGGGTGCACAGCGACCAGAGAGGGATTAAATGGCCCGAGTTCGGTGGCACTGAGTTCGTCGAGGGAGGCAGGAGAATCAAGTACACGCGGCGGAGATGTGGGTAAGATCACCTGCCGGGCCCCGGCTGCAAAGAGGATACGGGCGGCTTCACGTAGCCCCAACGCGATCTGCTCCAGCTCTCCGCGGTCGGGACGATAATGAATGCCAACACGCTCGCCATCTCGGGGACGCACCTGACCGCTGTAGTGGTCATGTACCATTGCGATGATCGCAGCGACGTGCGGGTAGCTGCGCATCATCGCCGCATGAGAGGCGCCAAACCCGGGCATCAACCCGGCCGCAGCTCCCGGGTGAGCAAACCCCGAGACAAGCCAGACCCGCTCTCGGGCCCCCTGTCCGAACTGCAGAAACTGGGTGCATTCCGCGGACTGGGGCACGCCCTTCCATCCATCCACCCGCTCGTCAAAAACCCCCATGACAAAGGCCCCGGGGTGGATATGAAGCCGGCGGCCGGCCAGGCCCTGCGGGTCCTTAAGCCCGCTCCTGATGACCAGCGAAGCGGAGTTGGTTGCGCTTGCTCCGAGGACCACGCGCTGTGCGCGCACCTCAAAGGGGTGAAGCTCGGTGCCGGTCCGCGGGTCGACGGCGTGCCCGGCCACCCCGCACATACGGGAGCCTCGGGTGAGCAAACGATCGACGCGGGCGTGAATCAGCGCTCGCCCGCCCGCCTTAAGCGCCGGCGGAACAAGCACCTTGGCGGCGTTCTGCTTTCCGTTGTTCGGGCAACCGAGCTCGCACATGCCGGATTGCTGGCATCCCTGACGGTTGTGGGCGAGTATCCCGTGGCGGTAGTTCAGAGCACGGGCGCCCCGGAGTAACGCCTGATTGTTGGCGTTGACCCGGTCAGCCGGGACCCGATGCACGCCCAGGAGCTCTTCGACCGTCTCGAAGTCGCGGCGCAAGGACTCATCGAGGTCTTCGACGCCCTGCTCTTTCCAGATCTCCAGAATCTCGTCTGGAAGCCGCTTGCACAGGTTGGTGTTGTGCAAGGTCGAGCCCCCTACCCCGCGGCCCTGCATGACGGTGATGGCCTGATCGACCGTGGCCCGGGAAGCGCCCTCCATAAAAAGCTGTGGGATCATCAGCTCTTCTCGGCAGCGCATCGCTTCAGGCGGAAAGTAGCCGCCCAGCTCTACGGCGATGACATCGACCCCGGCTCGGGCCAGGTCATGAAAGGCCATGCATCCGCCAGCGCCCAGCCCCACCACCACAACGTCTGCCGAAAGGCGAATGGCCTCGTCACTTGCGGTAGCCGAACGCATGCCTTCTGGTAAATCATGCTGCGGGTGCCGAAGCTCGCTCATCGTCTGTCCTCCGGAACCCCCGGGTTTTCGTCCAGGCTGTACCCAATCCCTCCCCAGGTCCCGGGGCGCGACCAGTATCCCATCATGCTCGCCGCCTTAAGCGCCTTAAACATCGCGTTCGCCGAGAGGAGCGAAGAGCTCTCCAGTGTGACCAGCAGACGATCCACATCGTCATCCCCCAATCGGGAAAATCTCTGCCGGCGTGGCCCGAACGCATATGGCGAGTACTCCAGCAGGGCCAGCATCGCCTGAAACTCCTCCCGAGTCGCCGGCGGCATCCCGGAGATGAACCCGAGCGCCGCCTCCAGCGCACCACTCTCAGCGGGTGCAGGAAGATCACCGTGATCCGGTACGCAGAGGCGCTCCAGTGCACGGGCCAGAACCTCCTCCAGCCAGGGCGGCATCCCGGCCGGATTTGGCGCGGGCTCCCGAGCCAGCTGTGCAAGCAAACGAGCGGAGCGCACAAGCCCCACGGTCTGAAGGCGAGCGAACACCAGTTCGGGTGCCTGGCCCGATAGACGACGCAGCATAGAACGCACGAAGGCCCCCGGGGTCGAAAAGTGCATCAGGGATTGGAAACGTACGAGCCGTCGCCCCAGGCCTCGATCTGCAGAATCACCGGGACCGTCCCGGCCTCCAGCATCCCCAGGTCGCGTGCGGCGGCACGAGAAAGATCGATGATGCGCCCCTGGATAAAGGGCCCACGGTCCGTAATACGCACCACCACCGAGCGACGGCTCTCCGGCTCAATCACCCGTACAATCGTGTGGAAGGGTAAGGTCTTATGGGCCGCCGTAAAGCCTTCCATATCATAGAGTTCCCCACTGGCGGTCTGGCGACCGTGGAATCGATCCCCGTACCAGCTGGCGATACCTCGCAGCGCGTGCTCCTTACCGTCAGGAGAGCCTTGCCGGTGAGTAACGAGATCGCGGTGTGGATCGCCCGCCCCCGGAGCGGTCGCGCAAGCAGAAATCCAGATGGCGATGGTGCCCAGCATAAATTGGCGAACAATCGCCAGGAGTTCATACCGCTTCCACATGGACTACCTCATTGGCACTTCTACATCGGGGCCAGCACTTTACCTCCACCACGTCGCCCGGGCACTCCGGCGAACGCTCGGATGGTGCCAGCCGCGGCGAGGCGACACAAGGAGAGGGCCCATCGTGAGCAGCGGTGTCAGATTACTGGCGCTAAGACGTCCCTCGGTCGGACGGTTCTACGGGCCCGAGTCGGACATTTACGCGCCTGGCATGCCTCTCACCGGAAACACGCAAAGACTCAAACACCCTTTATTTCACAACAACTTAGAACGACCGAGGGTCGGAACTCCCAACGTCCGTAGGTCAGACTTTTCGACGCCACACCCTCTCCTCGTCGAAATCACACAAACACTCAAATCCCCTTACTTAGCAATAACTTAAGCCGACCGAGGGTCAGACATTTCGTTCACATGGACTACCTCATTGGCACTTCTACATCGGGGCCAGCACTTTACCTCCACCACGTCGCCCGGGCACTCCGGCGAACGCTCGGATGGTGCCAGCCGCGGCGAGGCGACACAAGGAGAGGGCCCATCGTGAGCAGCGGTGTCAGATTACTGGCGCTAAGACGTCCCTCGGTCGGACGGTTCTACGGGCCCGAGTCGGACATTTACGCGCCTGGCATGCCTCTCACCGGAAACACGCAAAGACTCAAACACCCTTTATTTCACAACAACTTAGAACGACCGAGGGTTGGAACTCCGACGAGGGTCGGAACTCCCAACGTCCGTAGGTCAGACTTTTCGACGCCACCCCCTCTCCTCGTCGAAATCACACAAACACTCAAATCCCCTTACTTAGCAACAACTTAAGACGACCGAGGGTCAGACAGTTCGTCAGGGTCAGACAGTTCGTCCATAACTTAAGACGACCGAGGGTCAGACATTTCGTTCATGACTTAAGATAACCGAGGGTCAGACGGCTCGTCCCGGGGTCGGACTCGCACGACGCCCCTCGGTCAGAATTTTCGACGTCCCCCGGTCCCCTTTCCGACTTCTATCGGACCTGCTGGCTACCAGGCACAAAAAAGCCGGGCCCCTTCACGGGGCCCGGCTCAGCGAGCTTCGGCTTTCACCTCATTCCCGCCGCTCAACGGCAGCTGTGAGGCTCAGGCATGTGCCTCAGTCTTCGACGCGCTCAAAGAGCGCAGCCGCGCCCATGCCACCACCGATGCACATCGAGACGATGCCGTAGCGACCGCCGGTCTTCTCCAGCGAGCGAAGAAGCGTTCCGGCCATACGCGTACCGCTCACACCCAGGGGGTGACCCAGGGCGATGGCGCCACCATGGATGTTGAGCTTGGCCGGGTCCACGCCCAACTCGCGGGCGCAGTAAACAGCCTGGCTGGCGAACGCCTCGTTGATCTCGAAAAGATCGATGTCTTCGATGCTCAGGCCGGTAGCCTTGAGAAGCTTGCGGATGGCCGGGACCGGACCAATACCCATGATATCCGGGTCCACACCGGCGACCTGGAAGGCACGGTAGTAGCCCATGGGCTTCACACCGAGTTCGTCGGCTTTCTCTTTGCTCATCAGCACGACGGCGGCCGCGCCATCGGTGAGCGGCGAGGCGTTACCGGCAGTGACGCTACCCTTCGGGTTGAAGGCCGGGCGCAGCTTCGCCAGGGCTTCCACCGAGGAGCCCGGACGCGGACCATCGTCTTTATCAACGGTCACATCGTGGCGCTTGCCGTCGGGGCCGACCACCTGGGTCTTCACCGGGAGCACTTCGCCGGCGAGGAAGCCATCTTCCCATGCGGCGAGAGCTTTTTCGTGGCTGGCCAGGGCGAAGGCGTCCTGATCTTCGCGGGCAACCTCAAAGCGACTCGCCACGTTCTCAGCGGTGGTGCCCATCGGGATGTAGATCTCGGGGTACTCTTCCATGGTCTGCGGGTTGGCCGAGACCTTGTTGCCGCCCATGGGGATCATGGTCATCGACTCGGTGCCACCGGCCACGGCCACGTCCATCGCTCCCACCATGATGCGCTCGGCCATCTGCGAGATGGTCTGCACACCCGAGGAGCAGAAACGGTTGACGGTCAACCCGGGGACGCTGTTGGGGAGACCGGCCATCACCGAGGCGATGCGGGCCACGTTCATGCCCTGCTCAGCCTCCGGCATCGCGCAGCCCATGGCCACATCACCAATGTCTTCGGGGTCAAGACCTTTCACCTTGGCGACCGCTTCTTTGATCACGAGCGCAGCCATGGTGTCGGGGCGGGTATCTTTGAGGCCGCCTTTGTAAGCACGGGTAAAGGGGGTGCGCACATACGAGGCGACCACAACGTCACGAAGAGAAGTCATAAGGTATATCTCCTGATTCGGCGGGCATCACAGCTTGAGGCGCTCGCCGGGGTACTCGTTCGGGAAAACAAACCGAGGTCTGCGGCCGACCATTCCGGCCGCAGACCCATCGCGCTTAGTTACGCAGCGGCTTGTTGTTCAGCACCATGTACTGCATACGCGCCTGGCTCTTCTCTTCGCCACAGAGCGACATGAAGGCTTCGCGCTCCAGGTCGAGCAGCGTCTGCTCGTCGACCAGAGTCGCGGGGTTGGTCTCACCGCCGCAAAGCACGTTGGCGAGCTTACGCCCGATGAGGCGATCGTGGGCCGAGATCACGCCGTTTTCCTGCATGCTGTAGAGGAGCATGTCGATGGTGGCGGCGCCGTCCGGACCGAGCAGACGGAACTTAGAGGGGCGCGGCGGCTTAAAGCCGGCACGGGCCATCCCCAAAACGCGCTGCTTGGCGTCGAAGAGGAGGTTCTCGGCGTTGATGGTCACGCCATCGCTGGCGTTGAGGAAACCATACTCCCGGGCAGCTTCGGCGCTCGTGGCCACCTCGCCCATCCCGATGGCCATGAAGACCTTGCGCAGGAAGGGGAAGGGATCGAACTCTTTGTTGTCGGAGTGCGGCCCGAAGACGTTACGCATCAGCTGCAGGTTACCGCCGCCGCCGGGAATCAGACCCACGCCGACTTCCACCAGGCCCATGTAGAGTTCGCCGGCCGCCTGAATGGCGTTGGCGCCCATGGTCACCTCGGCGCCACCACCGAGCGTCAGGCCCTTGGGCGCGGAGACAACCGGCTTCCAGCTGTAACGCATACGCTGGTTGGCATCCTGGAAGGACTTGACCATCGACTCGATGGGCTCCCACTGACCAGACTGCGCGTTCATGTACACCAGGACCAGGTTGGCACCGGCCGAGAAGTTGGTGGCATCGTTGCCGATGACCAGACCTTCCCAGTTAGCCTCAACTTCGTCGATCGCCTGGTGCATCATCTCGATGAGCTCAGGATCGATGGCGTTCATCTTGGTGTGGAACTCAAGCAGCGCCACGCCGTCGCCCATATCGTGGAGCGAGGCCGAGGAGTTGCCGAGGATCTTGGTAGCGCCCTGACGCTTAAGCAGACCGACGCTAATAGCCTTCTCGCTGCGCTCGATCGCCTTGTAGCTCTTGGAGGCGACGTCGTAGTAGAGGTCGGTGGCTCCGTCCTGCTTGTAGAAGCTCTCGGCACCCGAGGCGATCATCTCGTCGATCCAGGCGGGAACTTCAATGTCGTGCGCCTTCATCTGGTCGTAGGCCCACTGAAGACCCAGGGCGTCCCAGGTCTCGAAGGGACCCAGATCCCAGTTGAAGCCCCAGCGCATACCGCGGTCGATGTTCACCACATCGTCGGCGATCTCGCCCATGCGGCGCGCGGTGTAGGCGAGCGAGCGCAGGGTGACTTCGCGGGCGAATTCAGCGGCTTTATCGTCGCCGTCGACCACGACCTTCTTGATACGCTGCGCCGGCGCGCCCTTGGCTTTGCCGATGGAGGCAAACTCGGGCTTTTCGCGGTCGCGGTACGCAAGGGTGTTGAGATCCAGGGTCTGGATGCCGCCCTTACCCTTTTTGTAGAAACCACCACCAGCCTTCTGCCCGGTGAGGCCCTTCTCGACCAGGGTGCCCATGAAGTCGGGAACCTGGAAGATCTCGCGCTCTTCATCTTCGGTGAGCGTGTCGTAGCAGTTTTTAGCCACGTGCACGAAGGTATCCAGACCGACCATATCGGCGGTGCGGAAGACGGCCGACTTCGGGCGACCCATGGCTTTGCCGAAGACGGTATCGACGCCTTCGATGCTCATCTCGTACTTCTTCATCAGGTGCATGATGGTCATCATGCCATGCACGCCGATGCGGTTGGCGATGAAGTTGGTGGTGTCCTTGCCAAAGACGATACCCTTGCCGAGCACGTCGCTGCCGAATTCCACCATCGCGTCCACAACTTCCGGCGCGGTGTCGGGGCCCTCGACCAGCTCGAGGAGCTTCATGTAGCGCACCGGGTTGAAGAAGTGCGTCACGATAAAGCGCTTCTTAAAGCTCTCGGAGCGACCTTCCAGCATGCCCTCAATAGAGAGGCCGGAGGTGTTCGAGGAGATGATGGCGTGGTCGTTGACGTGGGCTTCGACCTTATCGAAGGTCGCCTTTTTGATCGCCATCGTCTCGGGCACGGCCTCAACGATCCAGTCGACCTCGGCGAACCAGTCGAGGTTGTCGTCCATGTTGCCGACGGTGATCCGATCCAGATCGCGCTTGCTGTAGATCGGCGAGGGCTTGGTCTTGGCCAGCAGCGCCTTGTTGCGGGTCGCGATGCTGTTGCGGAACGCCGGGTCGTTGACATCGTCTTTCTCGCCCGGATTAAAGGGCACGATATCAAGCAGATAGACCTCGATGCCGGCGTTGGCAAGATGTGCGGCGATGCCGCTGCCCATGACGCCAGAACCGATGACGGCAGCCTTTCGAATGCGCTTCGTGGCCATGAAACTCCTTCCTGATAGTGGTTGCGGTAAATCAACTCTCTAAGAGCGCCCTGCCTTATAGTGAGAAGGTCTTTTGGGGGTCAAGACAAACCCCCGGACGTCCCTCGGACCGGGCCCAGCGCAGCTGTAAGCACCGTTGCGCGGGAACCAAATAAGATCTCGCCGGCGGCGCCTCGCCCACTCTCCTCCAAACCCTCGGTGGCTTGCGCCGGACTCCGGGAGCAGCTAATAGGCCTTTGTCCCGGCCCCCTTCCCAAACGCGTTGCGCGGGGGCCCTTTCCCTTTGAAAGCGACGCCGCCAGACGAGGCCAGATATGATCGAAGCGCAAACAATCGTGGAGCGGATTCAGGCCGCACTGCCCGACGCCCGGGTTCAGGTCCAGGATCTCACCGGAACGATGGATCACTACAAAGCCGTGGTGGTCTCGGAGCACTTCGCCGGCAAGACGCTGGTGGCGCGCCATCGGGCGATCTATCAGGCGCTGGCCGAAGAGATGAAAGGCCCGATTCACGCGCTGACCCTGGAAGTATTCACTCCCGAGGAGTGGGACGCCCGGGGCTAACCGACTGGAATGCAGTCGGTCCCCCGGTCGTTTTGAGGGGCGGATTTTACGCCCGGATCAACGCAAGCGTTCAGCATCTAAACTTATCGGACCACGAGGCACCCCCTATGAGCGACGAAAAGAAGTCCATCTCTCTCCCCCTGGCTAACCCGGAGAAGTCCGTTGAGGCCGCTCGCCCGCGCACTCGCGAGGAAGGCGGCGACGTCCTCTCGGAGATCGCCCGCGAGGTCGCCGACCACGCCGTCGTCCTGTACATGAAGGGGCAGCCCGAGCAGCCGATGTGCGGGTTTTCGGCGCGCGCCGCGGCGATTCTGGCCAGCTACAACAAGCCCTTTTACGCGGTCGACATCCTGGTCGACCCGGCCAAGCGCCAGGGGATCAAGGAGTTTTCCAGCTGGCCGACCATCCCCCAGGTCTACGTCGGCGGGGAATTTGTCGGCGGCTCCGACATCCTGATGCAGCTCCACGAAAACGGCGAACTTGCCGCGCTCATCACGGCGGCGGTCGGCGAGTGAGAACGCCGGCTTTGGCAAGGCCCTCTGGGCTCTTGACAGCACCGAAGGAGCGCCTTAAGTTGCCACACCTTTACACGGTCCTCTAAATGCGTGGACTGTTGGCTGCAGGTCCGCGCGCTCGAAATCATAGTGAAATCACAGTACGAACCAGCTTTATTAAAGCGGAGATGAAACGCACATGACTGTCCGACTTCGACTTCAACGCCACGGCGCCAAGAAGCGCCCCTTCTACCGCGTGGTCGCCGCCGACCAGCGCTCCCCTCGCGATGGTCGTTTTATTGAGGTGCTGGGCACCTATGACCCGATGCAGGAGCCGGCCGCCCTTCGCCTCAATGGCGAGCGCGTCGACTACTGGTTGAGCGTGGGCGCGCAGCCCAGCGACACCGTCCGTTCGCTGATCCGCAAGCTTCGCCGCGGCGAGCTGGGCATCGACCTGGCCGCCGAAGGTGCCGAGAAGGCCGCCAAGGAAGCCGCCGCGCTGGCCAAGAAAGAAGCTCTGGAAGCTGCTCGCGCCAAGATCGCTGAAGAGGCCAAGGCCGCTGAAGCCAAGAAGGCCGAGGAAGAAGCTGCCAAGAAAGCCGAAGAAGCCGCCAAGAAAGCTGCTGAAGAAGCGGCTGCTCAGGGCGAATCGGCTGAAGGTGAGGCCGCCGAAGGCGACGCCGAAACCAAAGCCGAAGGCGAAGAGGGCTAAGCACCTCTGAGCTTCGAAGGTACACGTGACGAGCCCGTTTTTATGACGGGCTCGTTGCATTTCCAGCATAAGGATCTCCTGCGATGAGCAACCACACCCCCGAAGACGCGCTCAACAGCTACGTCGACCTGGTACGCTTTCTGGCGAGTTCGCTGCTCGATGAAGACGTGGAGTTTGAAGTTCGCGGGCAGACGCTACGCGACCAGCTCCGTATTGAACTGGCCGTTGAAGAGAGTCACCGCGGCCGCGTGATCGGTCGGGGTGGTCGCATCGCCCGCGCGATGCGTACGCTGGTCGAAGCCGCGGCGGTACCCAACCACCTGCCGGTGGTCATCGACATCGTCGACTGAGTCGGCCCCCCTGCTCCCACCGAGAGTTCGTAACCATGAGTAAGACATCCACCGAGCGCGTGGAGCTGGCCAAGGTCGGCCGTCCGCACGGGGTCTACGGCGATGTGCGCCTCTACCTTTTCAACGCCGACTCCGAGATCCTGGAGGAAGGGCTGACGGTGTATGTTCGCACCGAACGCCAGGTGCACGAGCTCAAAATCGAGCGCTATCGCCAGGGCCCCAAATTCGCCATGGTGAAGTTCAAGGGCATTCAGGGACGGGAAGGCGCCGAGTCGATTAAGCACGGGATTGTGGAGGTTGATTTCGACCTTCTTCCGGAGCTTGATGACGATGAGTTTTACCTGATTGAGGCCATCGGCTATCCGGTCTACGTGGCCGCGGAGGAAGACGGCGACCCGGCCGCGGACGCGCCGGCGATCGGCACGATCGACCGCTTCTTTGAGACCGGCGCCAACGATGTGCTGGTGGTCAAGCGTCACGACGGGAGCGAGCTCTTTGTGCCTTACGTCGAACACGCCGTAAGCTACGTGGATGTGGAAGCGCCGGCCGTTGTGTTGCAGCCGCTGGAGATCTGGACCCCGGCCGATGAATGAGGACGACGTGAGCACGCCCTACCCTGTCGAAATCCTGACGCTCTTCCCGGACTTTTTTACCAGCCCGCTGCAGATCAGCCTGACGGGCAAGGCCATTGAGCGGGGACATTTCTCGGTGCGTTGCACTGACATCCGCGACTTCACGACCGACAAGCATCGCACCTGCGATGATGTTCCCTACGGCGGTGGCGCCGGGATGGTAATGAAACCCGAGCCTCTGGTCGCCGGACTGGAAGCCGCCCGCGCACGCCACCCGGGCGTGCCCCGCATTCTGATGTCGCCGCAGGGCGAGCCCTTCTCCCAGAAGATCGCTCGAGAGCTGGCCCAGGGCCCGGGCATGATCCTGGTGTGCGGCCGCTACGAAGGCGTTGACGAGCGGGTACGCGAGCACTGGATCGATCGCGAGATCTCGATCGGCGACTACGTGCTCACCGGCGGTGAGGTCGCCGCTATGGTCGTGATCGACGCCGTGACTCGCCTGCTTCCCGGTGTGCTGGGCAATCAGGAGTCTATCACCGAGGAGAGCTTCTCGGCGCCGATGCTGGAATATCCTCAGTACACGCGTCCCCGGGAGTTTCGGGGCCACGAAGTGCCCCCGATCCTGCTTAGCGGCGATCACGGACGCGTTGCCCAGTGGCGTCGGGAACAAGCCGAAGCACGCACCCGGGCTCGCAGACCAGATCTGCTGGAGCGGTGGCCCTCAGACGAGGACCACGACTAACCGAGTCGCGACCAGCGGGGGGGGACCCTGGGTCATCCCAGACCAAGGACGAAGACTTCCCGAGGTGTGTGTTTGCGCCCGCCGGAGAGCAACCCGAGTCTCGGATAAAAGACCAAATATTCAACACCTTGTCCTGACCGAAGGTCGGATTTTGAGATGTCCGAAGGTCAGACATCGGGACATCCGAGGGTCAGCCTTTTGAGACGTCCGTGGACGTCCGAGGGGCAGACTTTGTGACGTCCCCAGGTCAGCTCCCGAGACATCCGTGGGTCAGCTCCCGAGATATCTTCGGAGCAGATTCCGAGCCTCCCCCCCAAAAAACCACCTCCACAAAAAAACACTTAATCTTCAACACCTTGCACTAACCGAGGGTCAGCTTCGAGGGTCAGCTTCGAGGATTTTAGACCATCCGCAGAAGGTTCATAGCCAGGCCAGATGCCCGGCTCTCCTCGGATAGTTCGCGACTCTCTTCCTTGTCAGCGGGACAACCTTCTATATACTATACCCCAGTATACCCCCTGGAGAGACACCATGCCCTATACCGAACGTGAAAAGAAACGAGTTCTGGCGCGCGTGCGGCGTGTTAAGGGCCAGATCGCGGCGCTGGAAAACGCCCTGGAAGAGGGTACGGAGTGCCGTGCGGTGCTCCAGCAGATCGCCGCGATTCGCGGCGCGGTCACCGGTGTAATGCGCCAGGTCATGGAGTCCCATGTGCGCGAGACCTTCGGCAGTGGCGCCGATCTCCCCCCCGAGCAACGCGATGAAGACGTCGAAGAGCTCAACGAGCTGATCCGCTCGTATCTGAAGTAGCAGCCTCATCCCCCCGAACGTGCGTGTCCCCCCACCTGAGAGAAGAGTCTATGAAGAGCCGTGCCGCCGTTGCATTTGAAGTGAATAAGCCCCTGGAGATCGTTGAGATCGATGTGGAAGGGCCCCGCGCGGGCGAAGTACTGGTGCAGATCACGCATACCGGCGTGTGCCACACCGACGCCTTTACGCTCAGTGGCGAGGACCCGGAGGGCATCTTCCCCTCGGTGCTCGGGCACGAGGGGGCCGGTATCGTGGTGGAAGTCGGCGAAGGCGTGACCGGACTCTCGGTGGGAGACCGGGTGATCCCGCTCTACACCGCGGAGTGTCGCCAGTGTAAGTTCTGCACGTCGGGCAAAACCAACCTCTGCCAGGCCGTACGGGCCACCCAGGGCAAGGGGCTGATGCCAGACGGCACCACGCGATTCTCGTACCAGGGCAAGCCGCTCTACCACTACATGGGTACGAGCACCTTTAGCGAGTACACGGTCGTGCCGGAGATCTCGCTGGCCAAGATCGATGCTAATGCCCCCCTGGAGAAGGTCTGCCTGCTGGGCTGCGGCGTGACCACGGGCATTGGAGCCGTGCACAACACGGCCAAGGTGCAGCCCGGCGACACCGTGGCGGTGTTTGGTCTGGGCGGCATCGGCCTGGCGGTGGTCATGGGCGCCAAAGAAGCCGGCGCCTCGCGCATCATCGGCGTGGACCTGAACCCGGAGAAGTTTGAGCTGGCCCAGAAGCTCGGCGCCACCGACGTGGTCAACCCGAAGGATCATTCGCAGCCGATTCAGGAAGTGCTCGTAGAGATGACCGACGGCGGCGTCGATTACAGCTTTGAGTGCATCGGCAACGTCGAGGTGATGCGCTCAGCCCTGGAATGCTGCCACAAGGGGTGGGGAGAGTCGGTGATCATCGGCGTGGCCGGCGCCGGTCAGGAGATCAGCACGCGCCCCTTCCAGCTGGTCACCGGCCGGGTCTGGCGGGGCTCGGCCTTTGGAGGCGTGCGCGGTCGCACGGAGCTTCCGGGCATGGTTGAAAAAGCCATGAGTGGGAAGCTCGATCTGGATCCCTTTATCACCCACACCCTGCCGCTGGAGCGCATCAATGAGGCCTTTGACCTGATGCACGCCGGTGAGTCGATCCGTACGGTCATTCACTTCTGAACCGGGCTTCGGGAGAAAGGGGCGCCCTTCTCGGCGCCCCTTTCTCACAAGTAGCGAAGTCACCGATACACGCACGCAGGTGCCAGAGACTTTTACGGAGAAGACGTCATGGAACGTGTAGAGAGTTATGCCAGCTTTGGAGGACGTCAGGAGGTCTGGAAGCATCACTCCGCGACCCTGAACTGCGAGATGAAGTTCGCGGTGTACCTGCCCCCAGCGGCCGAGACGCAGGCCTGTCCGGTGCTCTACTGGCTTAGCGGCCTGACCTGCACCGAACAGAACTTCATCACCAAGGCCGGTGCCCAGCGCTACGCGGCCGAGGAAGGTGTGATCCTGGTCGCCCCCGATACCAGCCCGCGCGGTGAAGACGTGGCTGATGCCGAGGGCTATGACCTGGGGAAAGGAGCCGGATTCTACGTCAACGCCACCCGCGCGCCCTGGGCGGCGCACTACCAGATGCACGACTATGTGGTCGAGGAGTTACCGGCGCTGATCGAGGCCAACTTCCCGGCCAACGACGCGCGCGCCATCTCGGGCCATTCCATGGGGGGCCATGGTGCGCTGGTGCTGGCGCTGCGCAACCCGGGACGCTTCCGCAGCGTATCGGCGTTTTCACCGATCGTCGCCCCCACCCGTGTGCCCTGGGGAGAGAAAGCACTGAGCGCGTATCTGGGCGACGATCGCGACACCTGGAAGTCCTGGGATGCTACCGAGCTTGTACGTGGGGCCAGCGAGCGCCTCTTACTGCTCATTGACCAGGGCGAAGACGATCAGTTTCTGGAGGAGCAGCTTCGGCCGGAGCTGCTGGTGAGTGCCTGTGAAGAGGTCAACCACCCGATCGATGTGCGCAGGCGTCCGGGCCACGATCACTCCTACTACTTCATCGCCACGTATATCGGCGAACATATTCACCACCACGCCCGAGCCCTGCACCCGGCCTAAGGCCCGCGTACTCGGCGGCAGGGAACTTAGCGAGCCTCCACGTTCCGAGCACTCTCGGTCGTTTCTCCGCCCCGGAACTCCGGGGCGGAGAAACGACCGAGAGTCAGACTTTGCGACGTCCCTACGTCAGCTCATGGCATGACCGCAGGTCAGACTCTGCGACGTCCCTAGGTCAGATGTATCCGGAGACTGCGTGACCGTAGGTCAGACCTGGGAGACTGCGTGACCGTAGGTCAGACCTGGGAGACTGCGTGACCGTAGGGCAGACCTGGGAGACTGCGTGACCGTAGGTCAGACCTGGGAGACTGCGTGACCGTAGGTCAGACTTTGCGACGTCCCTAGGTCAGCTCATGGCATGACCGCAGGTCAGACTTTGCGACGTCCCTAGGTCAGCTCATAGCATGACCGCAGGTCAGACTCTGCGACGTCCCTAGGTCAGATGTATCCGGAGACTGCGTGACCGTAGGTCAGACCTGGGGAGACTTCCGGCGCCCAACTCACAGGACGATGACGCGAAGCTCACGCTCAATACGCCCCCGACTAACTCGCCGCCTGAGCGGGCGCGGGCGTCGTGGAGCGCAGCCAGCGAAAAAGGTCTGCGAATACCTTCAACGCCAGAATCGAGAGCCCGGCACTGTGCATCACAAAGTCGAAGATGTAGGCAGCCCTGGTCAATTCGCCGCCCACTAACATGCGGCTTGTCTCAACAAGATGAGGTTCGGGGAGACCGGGAGCCAGCGCCAATAAGAGCGCCAGGGGGAGGATCCATTTGTACGAAAGCGCGTCGAGCCAGCGGTAAATAACTGCCTTCATTGCTCTACCTCTGCGGGGGAACCTTGAAAACGAGTCTCACGCGGTACGGACCAACTCCTCTATTATGAAGTATCGCCGCGCGGTCAAGAGAGAGTCTCAATCTTCCCGAATCCTTCTTCCCTCCATGCATCGAACACCCCTGCGCCGAGGCCTGCCCTCCCCTGCAGGCGTTGCGAGGCCCGGTCCTCCGTGACAGGATGCCGCCAGATGGTCTCTGGCTGATGGTTATTTTCTGTGCGGTGATGGCTTCAGGAGCGCCCGCGATGCGAAGAACTCATATTCTCTGTGAGCGAGGCTCGCTTTCCCGGACCTCCGCCCTGATCGCGCTGCTGGGCATCACGCTGGGCTCGTCCATCGCCGCCGCGCAGCTCCCCGGTGTCGGGCTCACCGACGGCCAGCCCTCCCAAGAGCCCCGGGTCGTGGAACTGGCCCCACCGCGCCTGATCCCCATCGACGATCGCCCCACCTCCGGGGTTCGCGTTGAGGGACACTACCGACTGAGCGCCGACGCTCTGGAGCGACCGCTTCAAGAGGGGCTGCGCTCGGGTCTCTATCAACAGCTCCGCCTGGGCGCGACGATCGATCTGGGAGAGGTCCAGGCCGTGGCCTCCGCCGACCTGCTCACAGGAACGCTCCTGGGCGGGGCCTACCCGCCGCCACCAGCGATTGGCGACCACGGCGCTCGCTACTTCCATCCGGTCCTCGGAGGCGCCGACCAGACCCTGGCCCCGCGAGAACTCTTCCTACGCTGGGAGAGCCCCGTGGGTCGGCTTCAGGCCGGCCTCCAGACCAGCCACTGGGGCCTGGGTCTGCTGGCCAACGACGGCGATATCGACCACGAGACGATGTTCACCCAGCAGGTGGGCGGCGATCGCGTAGCGCGACTACTCTTTGCCACCGCGCCCTTCCGCGCGATGAACTCCCGCAGCCCCCTTGATGATCTTCTGGTGGCGGTGGGCGCCGATGTCGTCATCCGCGACGAAAACGCCGACATCAACGCCGGCGACCGCGCCACCCAGGCCATCGCCTCGGTTCTGTGGCGCCCGGCTCCGAGCGAGGTCGGGATCTATTTGGCCTATCGCGATCAAAGCGATCGCGACGGCTCCACCCTCAACGTGGCCGCCTTCGACCTCGCCGGAAACCACCAGTTCTATACCCCGGGGGGCACGTTCCGATTTAAAGTGGCCGCCGAAGCCGCCTACCTGCGTGGCGAGACGACCCGCGCCGATGGCGCCACCCCGGAGCTTCCGGTGGCCATCGATGCGGCCGGCGCCGCCGCGCACCTGGAGGTCCGCCATCGCCCCAGCGCACTGAGCCTGGCGCTGCGCTCGGGCTTTGCCTCCGGTGACTCCGACCCGCGCTCGGACAACCTGCACCGCTTTCGCTTCGACCCGAACTACCAGGCCGGCGTCCTCCTCTTTGATCAACACCTGCCCGCCTATACCGCGGCCAGCGTCGCCGGCGCCGACGACCCGCTCCGCGCCGCCGCGCCCCCCCGCGGCATCGACAATCTGGTGGAAACCGGCGCGGTGACCAACACGATCTTCGCCTTGCCCACCCTTACCTACGCCGGCCCCGCCGGGCTGGAAGTTGCCGCCGGCGCACTGCTGGCCTGGTCCCATCGCCCCTGGCGAGATCTGGCCGCCAGCGTGGAAGCCGGCGGCCAGCCCGTGGGCCCGCGCGGCGCACCCGATCCGGGAAGTTACCTGGGCACCGAAGCCCTGCTGGGCGCGAGCTACCAACATCTGGTAAGCCCCGGACTCGCGCTCCAGTACCGCGCTCTGGCCGCGATGTTCTGGCCCGGGGAGGCCTTCCGCGACCACGCCGGCCGCCCCGATGCCCGCACCGCCCTTCTTCGCGCGCACATCACCGCCCTCTGGTAAGGCTCCGTGAGCATTCGCAACATGCCCTCTCCCTCCGGCCCTAAAAGCGCCCCGACTTCCGGGGTCGACTGGCTCATCGCCCTGCTGATTTTTGTTGGCAGCGTCCTCCTCCTGCTGGCCACCGCCCAGATGGGCTTTACCCGCGACGAGGGATTCTACTTTCACGCCGCCTCGCAATACATCGGCTGGTTTGAAGACCTCTGGCGCAACCTCCACGCCGGCACCCTGGCCGAGAGCTTCACCCAGGCCAATGTCGACCGCCACTGGAGCTACAACCCCGAACACCCGGTGCTGATGAAGGCGGCCTTCGCCCTCTCGCATAAGATCTTTCACGAAGAGCTCGGGTGGATGAGCCATTCCACCGCCTGGCGCTTCCCCACCATGGTGACCGCCGGCTGGCTCTTAAGTGGCGTCTACCTCTTCGGACGCCAGCTCGCCGGCCGACTCGCCGGGCTGGTGGCCGTGGGCGCGCTCCTGCTGCAGCCGCGCTTCTTCTTCCATGCTCACCTGGCCTGCTTCGATGTGGCCGTGGTGGCGATGAACTTCTGGGTGGTCTACGCCTACTGGCGCAGCCTGGCCTCCCGGGGCTGGGCGGTGACCACGGGCCTGCTCTTCGGTCTGGCGCTCTCCACCAAACTCAACGCCTTCTTCCTGCCGATCACCCTGGTGCTCCACTGGCTGATCACGCACCCCACGGGCTTTCGCCGGGTGGGAGACTGGCGCAACGGCGGGATACGCATCCCGCGCATCCCGGCGGCCTTCTGGGCGATGCTCACGCTGGGGCCCCTGCTCTTCTTCGCGCTCTGGCCCCGGCACTGGTTCGATACCTTCGCCCGCGTGCGCTGGTACATGAACTTCCACCTCAAGCATGAGCACTACTTCGTCTACTACTTTGGCGAAAACCTCCAGAACCCGCCCTTCCCGGTGAGTTATCCCTGGGTCATGACCCTGGTGACGGTGCCGGCGACGCTGCTGCTGGCCGCAGCCCTGGGCTGCTATGTGTGGTTTTACCACTTCGGAGGCACCGCGCGCATGCGGGCCTGGCTCGATGCGCTACGCCAGCGTCGTCTGCCCCCGCCCGGCGATCCACGTGGAACGGCGATGCTCTTCCTCATCAACTTCCTCTTCCCCATCGCCCTGATCGCCCGACCCGAAACCCCCATTTTCGGCGGCACCAAACACTGGATGCCGGCGATGCCCTTTCTGGCGATCGTCGCCGGCATCGGCGTGGCCTGGCTCGCCAGAGAGGCCGCCCGCGCGCTGCCGACCCCCGGTCAGACAAAACCCTTTATTTATGCGACCCTGGCCGGCCTGCTCTTCCTGACCACCCTGGCGCCGGCGGCACTGGCCACCCGCAACAACCACCCCTTTGGAACCTCGTACTACAACGAACTCATCGGTGGGCACCCCGGCGCGGCCGACCGTCGCATGTTCCGACAGTTCTGGGGCTACGCCTCGCGCGATGCGCTGCCCTGGCTCAATGAACACGCCAATCCAAACGACCGAATCTGGATCCACAACACCGTCAACACCGCCTGGAACACCTACCAGCGCGAAGGCCTCGCTCGCCAGGACCTGCGCGCCACCCGTATGAACGCCAGTGATAAGGCGCTCTACTTTCAGCAAAAGGCCTTCAACTACCTGCAGCTGGAGCTCTGGGAGGAGTACGGCACCATGGCCCCCTCCCACGTCGTGGAGCTCCAGGGGGTCCCCCTCCTGAGCGTCTACGAGCGCTCCGAACCCGAACAACTCAAGTTCCCCCAGGTCCGACGCTAGCCAACCTTATCGGGGCGAGCGTATGCTCATCGCTCACCCACGCTTTCTACCCCCCGACACCGGAGCCCCTTGCTCCTGTGCCGCCGGAGACGTCATGACGCCTGTGAATGAACTGCTTGCCATGGTGAGAACCTCCCCCATCGACACCGACGCGCTGGCCCGGGGGCTGGATGCCGCCAATCACGACACCCGCCTGGCCTTTGTCCGCAGCCTGACCCCATTGCTGCAACGCCGCCTCTTCGACGCCTGCTCCCGGCCCGTGACGACCCGGGATATCGTGCCCGAGGGCGTTGCCCCGCTCGCCGAGGTGATCTGCGAGGGGCGCAACACCCTGCCGGTGTTCCGCAACTTTCAAAAACGTTTCTGCCTCCCCTCGGCCGAACATACCCCGGATAATCGCCGCGTCCTCTGGGGCTACAACCATCAGACCTTCTCGGGGATTACCGGCCCCGGGTACTTCGTTGCCTACGATGATGACCGGCACGGCGAACTGGTCATCGACTACCGCGAACTCCCGCCCGAACGCCCTGGGAGTTGGCCGGCGATCCTGGACAACCGCGCGCGTCTGGGCCGCTTTGTCTATGCCGGCATGGTCGACCGCCTGCGCGGCGTCTCCACGCACGTGACCATCGGTCGCGCGTTCAAAGCCAATCCCATGAACGCCTGGTTCGCCCTGGTCCGCGTCGACCCCTGATCCCCTCGTTCGTTCCCCTCCCCATACCCAGGCTCCTCCACCTATGGCAGCCTCCGAAGAACTCTTCGACATCCAGGCCCGCCTGGCGACCATCCCGCACGAGCCGGGGTGTTACCTGATGCGCGACCGCCGCGGCCGAATCATCTACATCGGCAAGGCCAAAGACCTTAAAAACCGGGTCCGCAACTACTTTCAGGTCCACGGCGATCCGCGCCCTTTTGTGCGCCGGCTCCCCCGAATCCTGGGCGATATCGAGACGATCATCACCGCCTCCGAAAAAGAGGCGCTGATCCTCGAGAACACCCTGATCAAGGCGCATAAGCCCCGCTACAACGTCCTGCTCAAAGACGATAAATCCTTCCTCTCGTTGCGCATCGATCGCAACCAGCGCTGGCCACGAGTGGAGGTCATCCGCAGCAAGGGCTCCGGCAAAGCGCGGCCCGGTCAACGCCAGTTTGGCCCCTACTCCTCCGCCCACGCACTGCGCCAGACGCTGCAGGTGCTTAACAAGCACTTCATGCTGCGCACCTGCCCCGATCACGTGCTCCACAACCGATCTCGCCCCTGCCTGCAGTACCAGATCAAGCGCTGTCCCGGCCCCTGTGTCCTCCCGGTCGACCGGGAGCGCTACGAGCAGGACGTCAACCAGACGGTGATGTTTCTCGAGGGCCGCGGCGATGAGCTCGTGGAGCGCCTGCGCAGCAAAATGGAACACGCCAGCGAAGCGCTCGAATTTGAGCTGGCCGCGCGCTACCGCGATCAGATCCGGGCCATTGAAAAGGTGCTCGAACGCCAGGTCGCCGTGGGCCATCGTGAGGTCGACCGCGACGCGTTTGGCTTCTACCGTCAGGGCGATCGCCTCACGTTTCAGATCCTCTTCATTCGCCGCGGACGCCTGGAGGGCGCCCAGTCCTTCTCTTATACCGACCAGGAATTTCCCGACGAAGAGCTCTTCTCCAGCTTTCTGAACCTCTACTACAACGCTGGCAACCACGTCCCCAACGAGGTGCTCCTGCCCATCACCCTGGACCCCGCGGAGGTCGCAGCATTTGAGGAGCTTCTCGGCGAGTTGGCCGGTCATAAGGTGTACGTCCAGACCCCGCAGCGCGGCGCTAAGCGGGCGCTTATTGAGACCGCCCAGACCAACGCTCGCCATAGCTTCGAAGAGGAGCATGCCCGCGAGGAGCGCGCCCGCGACCTGCTGGAGAAGCTCCAGGCTCGCCTCAAACTCAAAAACCTCCCCCGGCGCATTGAGTGCTACGACATCAGCAACCTGCAGGGCACCCAGGTGGTCGGTTCGCTGGTGAGCTTTGTCGAGGGGGAGCCGGCCAAAAACGAGTACCGCCACTACAAAATGCGTCTGGTCCAGGGGCAGGACGACTTCGCATCCATGCACGAGATGCTCACCCGACGCCTGCGCAAAGTCGCCGACGGCGACGACGAGGGTCCCGACCTGATCGTGGTCGACGGCGGCAAAGGACAGCTCGGACAGGCAACCGCAGTGCTCGAAGATCTGGGCCTGCATCACATCGACGTCGTGTCGCTGGCCAAAAGCCGCGTGGATGACGTGGGGTTTGACGATCCGGAGGTCACCCGCAGCCCGGAACGCGTCTTCTTGCCCGGACGAAAAAACCCGGTGGTGCTGCGTCAGAACTCCGCCGAACTCTACCTCCTGCAACGCCTGCGCGATGAGGCCCACGACTTCGCCATCGGCTTCCACAAGCAGCTGCGCCGCAAAGCCACCCTGCGCTCCAGTCTGGATGACATTCCCGGAATCGGCCCCAAGACCAAACGCGCACTGCTGCGCCATTTCGGCAGCCTGACCAAAATCAAGGCCGCCTCGCTCGCCGCGCTCCAGGACGTCGAGGGGGTAGGTCCTTCTACCGCCCGGGCTATTTTTGACGTTTTTCACCCCCCGGGCTCCCGCCCCGACACCCCAAATTCAGTCGAATGAATGCGGAGCGCACCGACCTTCAGTTCCCCGGAGCGCGCCGCCCCTTCCGGAGCGCGCCAACCCTCGGTCAGACTATGACGCTCGAAACTTCATCAAAACTGCCGACCTTCGGTCAGTTCTTTGCACGAAGAAAACGTCCAATTTGACGACCTTCGGTCACAGCCTGACGCTCCAATCTTACCGACCCTCGGTCAGACTCTGACGACCCAATCTTACCGACCCTCGGTCAGATTCTGACGCCCGAAAACTCTCAAAAATTTCCGACCCTCGGTCAGATTTTGGCACGAAGAAAGCGTTCGATTTGACGCCCCTCGGTCACAGCTTGACGCTCAACAACTCATCGAAACTGCCGACCCTCGGTCAGCTCATCGCCCCGCCATTCCTACGTTTTACCTGCACACCTCCTGTCCGGCGCCTCGCCACCGGTAGCCTGGAACAGACCGGCGCGGCGTCTACCTTTCAACACTCCGCATCGGGTCGCGGCTACGGAGTGCGTGCTGACGGATCAAGGCAGGCCCCGGCGGCGTGCGCCGAACACCAGCCTGTGTTATGAACGCTGCCCTTCTACGTGAGGCAGCTGCATCGGGCCGACTCGCACCCTTGATAATGACGCTTATGATCGCTCCAACTTTTGCCTCGGAGCATCCCACGGAGACCACCATGCCTTTGAAATCCTCCACCCTGATCGCCCTGCTCGGGTTGCTTCTGGCTGCCTGCTCTTCAGGCAACGCCGTACCCGACGAGCCGACCGGGACCGAGGCGCCGCAGTACCGCTCGGCAAGCCTCGACTCCGAAGAAGGCGCTCAGGAGCAGACCGAAGGCGAAACCGGTGGCATCGCCGCCGTCGGACCGGTCGCCCGGGTCAACGGCGAGGAGATCAGCGCCGAAGAATTCAACTCCCAGGTCGAAATGCTCCAGGCCCAGGCGCAGCTGCCCCCGGAACTCCTGCGCCAGATGTCCTCCCAGATCATCGAAAACCTGATCGATCAGCACCTGGTCGACCAGGCCATCGCCAACTCCGGGGTCGATCCCAGCCCCGAAGAAATCGACGCTCGTCTCCAGGAATACCGCGAAGAGTTCGAGGCCAGCGCTCTCGAAATGTATGGCGAGTCCATCGATTTCGATGAGTACATCGCCCAGACCGGCATCAGCCCCGAAGAGATCCGCGAGTCGGTCTACCAGGCCGTGGCCATTGAGCAGATCCTGCTAGCCGATGGCCTCTCCTTACCCAACGAGGACGACGCCCGGCAGTTCTACGACGACAACCCCGAAGCCTTTACCCGCGGCGAAGAGGTGCGCGCCCGACACATCCTGGTGCGGGTGGATTCCGAATCCCCCGAAGACTGGGAGAGCGCTCGCCAGGAGGCCCAGGCCCTTCACGACCAGATCACCGGGGGCGCCGACTTCGCCCAGGTCGCGCGGGACAACTCCGATGACGGCTCGGCCCAGGCCGGCGGCGATCTCGGCTCCTTTGGCCGCGGCCGCATGGTCCCGGAGTTCGAAGAAGCAGCCTTTTCGATGCAGGTCGACGAGATCTCGGAGCCGGTGCGCACCGACTTCGGCTGGCACATCATCCAGGTGACCGAGCGCAGCGATGAAGAAACGATGAGCTTTGAGTCGGTTCAGGATCAGCTGACCCGCGAGCTGCGCAACCAGGCCCTCCAGCAGTCGCTCGGCGAGTACGTTGCCCAACTCCGCGAAAGCGCCGAGATCGAAACCATGCCGGAAAATATCAAGTAAGGTTCCGCCGGCCTCAGCCCTCGTTTAAAACGCTGAGTTCCCAGGCTCGAATTCTGCTCGTTGCGCGGCGCGTCCCGAATCCTCGGACGCGCCGCGTCTGCTCTGGCTCCTCACCGGCCCTCCCCGCCCCCGGCCAGGCCACGCGGTGTTAGGCATGCCCCGCCTCCACCACTACCGCGCAGGCTCTGCGGCCTTGCGGCGGCTCCTGTGGCCGGCCCGCTCATCTCGCGCCATCCGGCGCAAACTTCCTCCCGGCCCCTTGACACTGCCGGGCCCAGGACTTACCCCTTCGGCGTCTTTCTAGCTCGCCACTCCACCCCGACCTGCTTGATTTAGGAGCGCATGTATGACGAAGCCTGTCCGCGTTGCTGTCACCGGTGCTGCCGGTTCCATTGACTACTCCCTGCTCTTCCGCATCGCCTCGGGCGACCTGCTGGGCAAAGACACCCCGGTCATTCTCCAGCTCATCGAGATCACCCCGGCCCTCCAGGCGCTTGAAGGCGTGGCCATGGAGATCAACGACTGCGCCTTCCCGCTGCTGCAGGACATGGTGCTTACCGACGATCTGAAGACGGGCTTCGACGGCGCCAACATCGCGCTGCTCGTCGGTGGTATGCCCCGCAAGCAGGGCATGGAGCGCGCCGACCTGATCAAGGCCAACGGCCCGATCTTCACCGGCCAGGGCAAAGCGATCAACGACAACGCCGCCGATGACGTACGCGTGGCCGTCGTGGCCAACCCCTGCAACACCAACGCCCTGATCGCCATGCACAGCGCTCCCGACGTGCCCAATGAGCGTTTCACCGCCATGACGCGTCTTGATGAGAACCGCGCCAAGAGCCAGCTTGCCGCCAAAGCCGGTGTGCCGGTCTCGGCCGTCAAAAACATGGGCATCTGGGGCAACCACTCCAACACCATGTACCCGGATTTCTTCAACGCCACGATCCAGGGCAAGCCGGTCACCGAGGTCATCGACGACCACGAGTGGCTCAAGGGTGATTTCATCTCGACGGTTCAGCAGCGCGGCGCGGCCATCATCAAGGCCCGCGGCTCCTCCTCGGCCGCCAGCGCCGCCAACGCGCTGATCGACCATGTGCGCGACTGGTTCACCGTCACGCCCGAAGGCGAATACCACGCGATGGCCGTTCCCTCCGACGGCTCCTACGGCATTGAAGAAGGGCTGATCTACTCCTTCCCCGTCCGCTGCGACGGTAAGGGCGGCTACGAGATCGTCCAGGGCATTGAGCTCAACGACTTCTCCCGCGAGAAGATGAAAGTCACCGAGAAGCAGCTCCTTGAGGAGCGCGCCGTCGTCGCTGACCTTCTCAAGTAATTTCGCAACACCCTCGCCGCTCACCGCGCCCCCGGCGCCGAGAGGCGGATGCCCCCGACACCTCCCATGGTGCCGGGGGCTTTTTGTTGCAATCAATTCGCGACACTCCCCCAAAAAACACCCCACAATCAACACTTTACGCTGACCCGGGGTCAGACTTCGACCGCCACCTATCCTGACCCAGGGTCAGACTTCGACCGTCAAAAATCCGCGATTCATCAAGCACTTAAACTGACCCGGGGTCAGACTTTCCTCTCAATTTATCACGCATTTATGCTGCAAGCCGCTGGCTCGTGGTCAGACTTCGCTCGCCGCAAGCCGCTGACCCGGGGTCAGACTTCGCTCACCATACAATCCCCCCTTTACGCTGGCCCGGGGTCAGACTTCGACCGCCACCTATCCTGACCCAGGGTCAGACTTCGACCGTCAAAAATCCGCGATTCATCAAGCACTTAAACTGACCCGGGGTCAGACTTTCCTCTCAATTTATCACGCATTTATGCTGACCCGGGGTCAGACTCCACCGGGGGGTCAGACTCCACCGGAATCAGACTCTCCCCCGCTCATTTGCCAGCAATCTACGCCCCACGGAGGGCGAATATCAGCCTCTTCGATGACTCGGCACATGCCCTCTCCGGGCCCGGAGGCCTGATATCCCGAGCGCAAGTAGGACCCCGGTTCGCATACGACTCGAAGATAGCTTTCCCTCCGCAGCAATCCTCCGCGCGCCTCCACCTACAACCGGCGACGTTGAACCCGCTCCTGTCCCCCCTCAAAACATTGCGGACATCCCCTGGCCCTCTGACTTCGGGCGCCTACTTTTTTTGAAGTTAGCACCCATCCTAAGACTCAGATCCCGGGGGGGAGGTTTCATCGCGCGCCGCAGATTCAGGCGATGGCGGTGTTGCGCCTTCCGGGCACGCCGGAGACCGCAATGCATACCTCCCAGTCCGCCGCTCACGCCGCCTCCATTGAGGACTACGCCCACTCCGCAGGCTGGGAGCTGCGCTTTGCCGCCATCACCGATATCGGTAAGCGCCGTACCGTCAACCAGGACGTGTACCTCCTGCACCCCAGCCGCCGCCTCTTTGCCATCGCCGACGGCATGGGCGGACATGAAGGCGGCGAGCTGGCGGCGATTCTGGCGATCGAAACCCTGGCAGCTTACTTCGATGAAGTTGGCGACATGATCGAGCGCACCCCGGCCGACCGACGATCGCTGCAACACAACCTGATCGCCGGCACCAAGCTCGCAAACGCCGCCGTGTTTCAGGAGGCCGCCGAACGCGGCAGCCGACGCGGCATGGGCACCACCCTGGTGGCGCTGACCTTCGACGAAACCCGTGCTTACTGGTCACACGTGGGCGACAGCCGCCTCTACCGCTTTCGTCGCGGCCAACTGGAGCGCCTCACCCGCGACCACTCTCTGCTGGAAGAGACCCTGGAGCGACACAATATCACCCACCGTGATGCAGCGGAATTCGTCGCGAGCTTCCCTTACAAGCACGTGCTCACCCGCGCGGTCGGCAATCAGTACAGCGTCGATGTCAGCGTCGCCTTCTCCGAACTCGAAGCCGGCGATGTTTTTTTGGCCACAACCGACGGCGTCCATAACGCGCTTGATGACGAAGAGATGGCCGGATTGCTGCGCGACCATCCGACCGACCTGAGCGCCGCCTGCCAGGCCATCGCCCAGCTCACCCTAAGCCGCGGCGCCCCCGATAACCTCACCGCCCTTCTGGTGCAGGCTCACGGTCCCCGGCGTTGACCCGGCCCCTGCTTTGCTCCTACCATCCGCCACCTTGACGGGCGCATTCAGCCGCCCCCCGGCCGATGATGGAGCGACCATGCAGCATTTTCTGACCACCGCCGACTGGAGCCGCTCCCGCCTCCAGTCCATCCTCGATGACGCCCGCGACCTTAAGGCCGAGCCCTATCAGGCCCGGCTGCGCAACAAGACGATCGCGCTGATCTTTTTCAACCCCTCCCTGCGCACCCGTTCCTCCTTCGATATTGGCGCCCACCAGCTCGGTGCCCACGCGGTGGTACTGGAGCCCGGAAAGGGTTCCTGGCCGATGGAGTTTGAACTCGGCTCGGTGATGGATCAAAACGCCGAGGAGCACGTGCGCGAAGCCGCCCGGGTGCTCTCGCGTTACTGCGATCTGATCGCGGTGCGGGCCTTTCCAAAGTTCCAGGACTGGTCGGTGGACCGCCAGGACAAGATCATCCATGCCTTTGCCGAACACGCCACCGTGCCGGTCATCAACATGGAGACCATCACCCACCCCTGCCAGGAACTCGCCCTGATGCTCACCCTTCAGGAGCGCCTGGGCATGGTCGATGGCATGAAGTTCGTGCTCACCTGGACCTACCATCCCAAGCCCCTCAACACCGCGGTGGCCAACTCCGCCCTTATGATCGCCGCCAAGTTCGGCATGGATGTCACCCTCCTGTGCCCCAACGAAGACTACCGCCTCGACGAGCGCTACATGGGCCTGGCCCAGGAGTACACCTCCTCCCAGGGCCGAAGCCTCACGGTGACCCATAACATTGAAGAGGCCTACTCCGGCGCCCACGTCGTCTACGCGAAATCCTGGGGGGCACTGCCCTACTTCGGACGCTGGGACGAGGAAAAACCGGTGCGCGACGCTCACAAGCACTTTATCGTCGATGCCGAGAAGATGGCGCTCACCGACAACGCCTTCTTCAGCCACTGCTTGCCCTGCCGTCGCAACGTCAAAGTCACCGACGAGGTGATCGACGGCCCCAATTCGCTCGTGATCGAGGAGGCCGAAAACCGCCTCCACGTGCAAAAAGCCCTGATGAGCGAGCTCATCACCCCCTGAATCAGCCCCCCGGGCGCCGGCGCGCCCTCCCCCACGGAGTCCCAAGATGTCCAGCAACACCGTCGTACTTGCCTTCTCTGGAGGCCTCGATACCAGCTTCTGTGTCCCCTACCTCAAAGAAAAAGGCCTCGATGTGGTCACCCTCTTTGTCGATACCGGCGGGGTCGACGACGAGGAACGCACCTACATCGAGAAGCGCGCCCTGGAGTTGGGGGCGGTCGCCCACCACACGGTCGACGGCGGCGACGACATCTGGGAAGAGGTCGTGGTGCCTCTGGTCCAGGGCGGCGAAATCTACCAGAACCAGTACCCGCTGCTCTGCTCGGACCGCTACATCATCGTGCGCAAGGCCCTGCAGCTCTGCCGCGAGCTCGGGACCGACAAGTTCGCCCACGGCTGCACCGGCATGGGCAACGACCAGGTACGCTTTGACCTGACCGTCAAAACTCTGGGAGATTTCGAGATCCTGGCGCCCATCCGCGACATCCAGCAGGCCCACACCAATGTGCGCGACTACGAAAAGGCCTTCCTCGAGGAGCGGGGCTTTAGCACCCGCGCCAAGGCCTCCCGCTACACGATCAACGAGAACCTGCTCGGCGTCACCACCTCCGGCTCCGAAGTCGACGAGTGGGAAGCCCCCGGCGAGGAGACCTACCAGCTGACGGCGCACCCCTCCCAGTGGCCGCGGGAAGCACTGCGGGCGGAGATCACCTTTGAGCAGGGCGTCGCTGTGGCGCTTGATGGCCAGCCCATCGCCGGCCCGGAGCTCATCTCCACGCTCAACAAGCGCTTTGGTGCCTACGGCGTGGGGCGCGGCTACTACACCGGTGACACCACCGTGGGACTTAAAGGACGTATCGTCTTCGAGGCCCCCGGGCTGACCTGCCTGCTGAGCGCTCACCGCGCGCTGGAAGAGGCCGTCTCCACCGGGTATCAGAACCAGTTCAAACCGGTGGTCGCCCAGAAATGGGTGGAGCTCGTCTACAAGGGCTTCTTCTACGAACCGCTTAAATTCGACCTGGAAGCCTACATCGAAAGCTCTCAGAGCTGTGTCAACGGCACCATCACCCTGGAAACCTGGGGCGGAAAGGTCAACGTCATCAAAGTCGACTCCCCGCACATTCTGCGTCGTCAGGGAGCGGTCTACGCGCAGTCGGCTGACTGGAACGTGACCGAGGCCGAAGGCTTCATCAAGCTGCTCGGTCAGAGCTCCACGCTGCACGCGCTCGTTAACAGCGAGGACTAACACCATGGCCCAGGACCTCCTCGACATCACACTCGCCCACCTTCGAGAGCTGGTGAGCTTCAACACCACCAACCCGCCGCGCGCCCTGGAAGGTGGCCAGGGGATCTTCGCCTACGTGCGCCGGGCGCTCGCAGACGCTCCCGGGGAGTTTGAGTTCGAGGAGGTCGATCTGGGCCAGGGCCACGTCTGGCTTTACGCCCGGCGAGGCCAGCCCGAGGTCCTGGTCAACGTTCACCTGGATACGGTCCCGGCGGCCGAGGGGTACTCGGCCGATCCCTGGACGCTGCGCATCACCGACGACCGGGCCATCGGTCTGGGCGCCTGCGACATCAAGGGGGCTGCGGCCGCCATGCTCGCCGCCGCCCAGACCACGCATGGTCCCTGCGCCCTTCTCTTCACCAGCGATGAAGAGGCCGGGCAGTCCCGCTGTGTCCGCGAGTTCTGCGCCCGCACCACGCACAACTTCCGGGTGGTTCTCGTCGCCGAACCCACCGGCGCCCGGGCCGTGCTGGCGCACCGGGGAATCCGCACCTTTAGCGGCACCTTCCACGGCCGCGCCGGACACTCTTCGGGACCTCGCGCCCTGGAAGAAAGCGCGATTCACGCCGCCGCGCAGTGGGTCACCGACGCCGTTGCCCACGCCCACCGGGCGCGGGACGGCGCTGACCCTGGGTCAGACATTTCCCCGCATTTTACGCCCTCCGATGCTGACCCTGGGTCAGACATCGGCCACCACCTGCGCGGCCATTGCTTCAATGTGGGCGTGATTGAAGGCGGCAAAAAACCCAACATCGTCGCGCCATCAGCCTCGGTGCGCTGGGGCATCCGCCCGCGCCCCGGCGACAACCCGGAGGCGGTCGCCCACCAGTTCATGCGCCTCGCCACCGAAGAGCGCGTAAGCTGGACACCGGGCTTTGTCGGCCCCTCTCTCCCCGCAGACTTCGGCCCCCGGGGCCAGGGGCTTCTCGAGAGCGCCCGAGCCGAGGCTCAACGCCTGGGGCTGCCCGAAGCGCCGGCGGTCGACTTCTGGACCGAAGCGGCCCTCTTCTCTCAGGCCGGCTGGCCTGCCCTCGTCTTTGGCCCCGGCGATATCGCACAGGCCCATACCGCCGACGAGTTCGTGACGCTCCACGATCTTTTGCGGGTTGCAGCCCACTACGCCCGCTGTTTTGGCGCCGAAACCTGACCACCGAAGCGCCTGCCGAACAACATCGGGCGCTTTTGTTGCCAGCCTTCCCCTCCAGCGCTAACGTGGCCGGGCGTCAATGGTATGACACTCCTGCCGTGAGCCTGCTCGTGACCTCGTTGCCCTTCGTTCCCGCACTCGCGCGACTCGCCATCATTCCCCTGGCGCTCCTCTTCTCCGGGAGCTGCTCGCTGGCCCTGGAGCTAAACCAGTGCGTCAGCGCCGAAGATTGCGGCGCCGCCTCACAGTGCATCGACGGCCTCTGCAAAGAAAACGATGTCGTTCGCGTGACCAACCACATCGTTGAAGACACCGTCTGGCGCGCCGACACCGTCTACATGCTCACCGACATCGTCATGGTGGTGGCCCCGGCTACCCTCACGATTGAGCCTGGCACCCAGATACTCGCCGAACGAAACGCCGGTCTGGTCTCGCTCAACGGCGCAAAACTCATCGCCGACGGGCGTCGCGACGCCCCGATCGTGTTCACCAGCGCCAAGCCACCGGGACAACGCCTGGCCGGCGACTGGGCCGGTCTGGCGCTGGTCGGACGGGCGCCCACCAACCGAACTCCCTTCAACCTGCGAATCCAGAGTGACCAGGACACCAGCGTCGGTGGCACCGATGAAACCTGGGACTGTGGCACGTTGCGCTACGTGCGCGTTGAGTTCGGTGGCGCGGAGGTCAACGGCAACAAAGCACTCAACGGCATCACCCTGGCCGGGTGCGGCAGCGACACGACCGTGGAGTATGTCCAGACCCACCTGAGCGATGACGACGGAATCGCGATCTTCGGCGGCAGCGTCGACCTGCGCTACGCAGTAAGCACCCGGGCCCAGGACGACGGCATCGACATCGACACCGGCTGGCGAGGCACCGCTCAGTTCCTGGCCATCCAGCAGGACATCAACAGCCATGAGGCCATCGAGATCGAGAACCTCTCCGAAGCCCCCGACGCCCTGCCTCAGACCGATGCCCGCATCTTCAACTACACGGTGCTTGGCTTCGACCGCCGCGGCGACCGCCAGCGCGGCATTTACTTTAAGCTCGGCGGCCAGGGACTGCTCTCCCACGGTATCGTCATCGGCCAGGACGCCTCCGGTCTCCACATCGAAGGCCCCCACGCCATCGACCACGCTCAACAGGGCCGCCTCCTGGTCGAAAACACCCTCTTTTTTAATCAGGGAGAAGACGGCGAATCCTACTTCGAAGCCGACCAGGCCGGCGAGAACCCCTCGCTGGGGGACTACTCCATGTTTCAGGACCCGAGCACCCACAACCGATTCGGTCTCGATCCGGGCTTTAGCTCCCCTTACAACCTGAGTAACCCGAGCTGGGTCCCACTAAGCGAGCACACCACCGACCGCGATCTGGAACGCCCACCGGAGGGCTTCGATCCGACCGCGGTCTACCTGGGCGCGTTCTCTCCGAGCGCCTCCCCCTGGACCGAGGGCTGGACGTCCTACCCGCTGAATTAAGACGACGTGCGCGCCCCGGAGCCACAGAACTACTACCTGCTCAGCCGCACGGCCCTGTCGACACATGCCGACCATTCTGCGCCCTGAAGCCGACCCTCGGTCAGTTCTTTCCCCCTGCCCAACACACAGATTCCAAACCCTGGATTTCCGACCCTCGGTCAGCAATTCTCACCACGGGGTTCCGACCCTCGGTCAGCAGTTCTCACCGTAATTTCTACAGATTTTCCAGGTTACTCCGGTGCCGCACGCAGCGTTGCCCACGCATCGCGTGCTAACCCTCGCTCGTATTGACCACGTTCGGATGTATTCATCCTCTCCCGCAGGTCACCTCAGGACCTGGCACTCCCGCCCATCCTTCACCGGCCACACAACAGCGCCCCCTCCGCCCACCGAGCTTCAACTCTGACCATTCCACCTGATGAAGCTCTTATGCCTCACATCTTCATTCAGCGCTGTTGCATCCACACCCCGCGAACATTACCCTCCCTGCCGGCCGCGCTCCTCCCCCGCATCGCAAGGCATGCCCATGCTTGATACCCGCAACACGATCATCCGCCTTCTCCAGAACATTGGCAGCCGCAAAGAGGTCGAGCAGTACCTCAAGCAGTTTGCCAGCATGGAGTCCAAACAGTTCGCCGTGATTAAAGTTGGCGGCGGCGTGCTCCGCGACGATCTGGAAGCACTGGCCAGCTCGCTAAGCTTTCTGCACAAGGTTGGACTCTTTCCGATCGTCGTGCTCGGCGGGGGCCCCCAGCTTAACGAGGCTCTGGAAGAAGCCGGCATTGAAACGCCGCGCATTGATGGCATGCGCGTGACCACCCCCGACGCTCTGGAGGTGGCCCGAAAGGTCTTCCAGAACGTGAACCTCCAGCTTGTCGATGCGCTGGAAGCGCTGGGCACCCATGCCCGCCCCATTACCAGCGGAGTCTTCGAAGCCGAGCTCCTCGATCACGACCGCCTGGGACTGGTCGGCGAAGTGCGCGGAATACACACCGAAGGCATCGTCTCGGCCATTCGAAGCGGCTGCCTGCCCATCCTCTCCAGCCTTGGCGAGACCCCGACGGGCCAGATCGTCAACATCAACGCCGATGTCGCCGCCCGCGAACTCGCGTTGCGCATCCAACCCTTCAAAATCGTCTTCCTCACGCCCACCGGTGGACTCCTCGACCAGTACGAACGTCTGATCCCCTCGGTGAACCTGACCGAAGACTACGACGAGTTGATGCAACAGGACTGGGTGCATTCGGGGATGCGCCTCAAGCTCCAACAGATCAAGGAGCTGCTCGATCAGCTCCCCCTCTCATCCTCGGTCTCCATTACGACCCCCGGTCAGCTCGCCCGCGAGCTCTTCACCCACCGCGGCTCCGGAACGCTGGTGCGTCGTGGCGAGTCGGTCCAGTGTCATCCGAGCATGGAAAAACTCGACCGCACGCGCATCCGCGAACTCCTGGAAGCCTGCTTTCAGCGACAGCTCGCCGACGACTACTTCGAACTCAAGCCCTTCCATCGCATCTATCTGACCGATTCCTACCGCGCCACCGCCATCCTGACTCTGGAAGACGGGCTCCCCTACCTGGATAAATTCGGAGTCACCCGCAAAGCCCAGGGCGAAGGTCTGGGGCAATCCCTCTGGGCCCGGATGAAGCGTGAGAACAGTAAACTCTTCTGGCGTGCGCGCTCCGAGAACCCCATTAACAACTGGTACTTTCAAGAGTCTGACGGAACCTACTCGGCGGGCCGCTGGACGGTATTCTGGTACGGAATGGAGAGTTTTGAGGAGATGAAGCGCTGCGTGGAGATCGCTCTGGCGATGCCGGCCACCTTTTATGAGCATGCCGTTGCTGACGCCTAAAACCTTGTCACGACGCCCCCGCTCAGCCGGCGCACGCCGAAGTCTTACGTGCTTCCAAACCAAGCACTTACTCCCATATCTCGCACACAGGTTCCTGCGCCGGCCCTCAGGGCCGTGCGCTGCCCCCCTGATCAGACCGCTCCCCAGCGCCTTCGTGGAACGCGCACGTACCCCACAAGTAACCTGGTCACCTAACTTTACAGACCTTGCGCCGGCACACACCGTTGACGCTTTGCCGACCCTCGGTCAATAGTTCTGACACAAGCACATGTGATGTACTGCCGACCCTCGGTCAGAAACTCCACTGGCAACACAGGCCCTTACGCCGACCCAGGGTCAGGTTTTCGCACCCAAACGCCCGGTTCTTACACAGCCCCAGGGGCAGGTTTTCGCATCGAAACGCCAGAACCATAAATGGCGCACTCTATAGCGCCTGGAGAGGGCCCCTTAAGGCGCCCTCTCCCATCGGCCCCTTACGGAGCTCGATGCTCCACCAGCGTTGACGCTCAGGATACCATTCCACGCATCGGATCCCTCCTATGAACAAAAAAACTGTCGGACTCATCGGAGCTCGTGGCCATACAGGAAGCGAGCTCATTCCCCTGCTCGCTCGACACCCGGGCATCGAACTCGCCTGTGTCAGCTCCCGTGAACTCGCCGGCGAACGGGTCTCCGACCATGTCCAGGGGGGCCCCGAAGGACTGACCTTTGAAGCCCTGTCCCCTGCCGATGTCGCCGCCCGCGGCCTGGATGCCGTCATCCTGGCACTGCCCAACGGCGTCTCCGAGACCTTTGTCACAGCGCTCGATAACGCCTCGCCAACCACGGTGATCATCGATCTGAGCGCGGACCACCGCTTCGACGCAGCCTGGACTTACGGCCAGCCTGAACGCAACCGCGAAGCCATTGCCCGGGCCACCCGCATTGCCAACCCCGGGTGCTACGCCACCGGCATGCAACTGGCACTTCTTCCCTTCCTCGATTTGCTCGCGAATATGCCGCACGTCTTCGGCGTATCGGGCTACAGTGGTGCCGGCACGACCCCTTCGCCCAAAAACGATCCGGAGGTATTGCGCGACAACCTCCTGCCCTACGCGCTCACCGGGCACATCCACGAGCGTGAAGTCAGCGAGCAACTCGGACAGGAGATCTGTTTCATACCGCATGTCGCTTCATTCTTCCGCGGAATCACACTGACCATCACCTGTGACCTGACTCGGGATATCACCCCGGAGGAGGCGCTGGAGCGCACCGAGCGCCTCTTCGGCGACGAGCCGCTGATCCAGATCAGCAAAACAATTCCGCTGGTCCGCGATGCAGCCGGCAGCCACCAGGTTCATATCGGCGGCTTTCACACGTCCCCCGAAGGTCGGCGGCCCCGCAAAACGACCGAAGGTCAGCCCGCCGGCCCCACGACCAAAGGTCAGCTCACGCTGGTCGCCACCCTCGACAACCTCCTTAAAGGCGCCGCAACCCAGGCGCTTCAGAATCTCAACCTGACTCTCGGATTTGACGAACTGGAAGGAGTCCCGCAATGACCTCTCCCCTCTGGGACAAAGGCAACACCGATGTCGATCGCCGGCTCATGGAATTTACTGCCGGGGAGGATGTCATCCTCGACCGCCAGCTCTTCATCTATGATATCGCCGCAAGCATCGCGCACGTCCGGGGGCTGGGCACTATCACCGTGCTCAGCCAAGACGAGGTCACTCGACTGGTTGAATCCCTTACATCGCTCCGGGAAGCATTCTCCAGCGGCTCTTTTCAACTCGATGAGCGCTTTGAAGATGGGCACTCCGCCATCGAATTCTATCTGACCCAGGCCCTCGGCGAACTCGGAAAAAAAGTACACACCGGCCGCAGCCGTAACGACCAGGTACTCGTTGCCCAGCGCCTCTTCCTGCGCGATGCCCTCCACCGACTGGCACGAAACTGCGCGGCGATCGCTGACGTCGCGTTGCACCGGGCCCGCCAGGAACGCGACATACCCATGCCGGGCTACACCCACCTTCAGCGTGCCGTCCCCTCCTCTCTCGGAATGTGGTTTGCCGCCTTCGCCGAAGCGTTTATCGACAACGGCAACCTCGCGCGCTCCACCGCCAGCTGGCTCAACTCAAACCCGCTGGGAACCGCTGCCGGCTACGGAGTAAATCTGCCACTGCCCCGTGACCAGGTAAGTGCCGAGTTGGCCTTTGAGCGTCTTCAGGTCAATCCTATCTACGCTCAAAACAGCCGCGGAAAGTTTGAGTTTCAGGCGCTCACCGCCCTTCTCCAGGCACTGCTCGACACGCGTCGCCTGGCCTGGGACCTGAGCCTTTTTACGACGGAGGAATTTGCCTTTGTCGAGTTACCCGATGCCTATACCACGGGCTCATCCATCATGCCGAACAAGAGGAATCCCGACGTCGTGGAATTGCTTCGTGCGGCTACCAGCCCGGCGGTCGGCGCCATAAATGAGCTCATCTCCCTGCTCTCACTGCCCAGTGGGTACCATCGCGACCTCCAGAATACGAAGGGCCCGGTTCTACGAGCCCTCAACCGCGGCCTGACGGCAATCGAACTGATAGCCCCACTGCTTGACGCCTTGCGTTTCTCACCGGACGCGCTACGTAACGCGATCTCCGGCCCGATGCATGCCACCGATCATGCCGTAGACTTAACCGGCCAGGGCGTCCCCTTTCGCGACGCCTACCGCCAGGTAGCGGCGTCACTCGATCAGTTCGCCAATCGAAAACCGGAGGACAGCCTGCAGGCTCGTATCTCACCAGGCGGCTGTGCCAACCTTCTTCTGGAGCAGCTTCAGAGCCGCCTGCAGCAACTTACCCAGGCCCTCTAATCGTGTGATAACCGGAACGCCTAAGGCACTCGACGAACTGAACGTCCGAAGAGCTAAACAACCGAGGGTCAGGACGCCCAAACAACCGAGGGTCAGGACGCCCGGAGGGTCAGGACTCCGAGAAAACCGAAAGTCAGAACGCAGCGCAGTGCTCCACTTGAGCGAAGTAGCCTGAATACCGGCAGGACAGGATTGTACCGGCCGGTATCCCCCAGCACAGCGCCACAACCTCAGACGCGATTCCCTGCCTGTCTCATCGAGAAATGCAAGACTGGCGTAACTATCCGAAGGACGTTAACCGTCCGAGGGACGTTCATCATCGTCGAGGGACGTTCATCATCGTCAGATAGGTCGACAACGGACCACCTGCCCCCCCGCAAGTAAACACTTCCCACTCGCTCGTCTTACAAGCGCAGACACACCCGCTCCCGTTCACTGCCACACAATCCGAGGAAATCGCTCTCTGGCATTCTAACCATCGTCTCATGCCACGTGGGAGCGAGAGCGGGAACCTTGCTATCTACTGAGTCTCACCAAGCGCACTACGCAGTGTGCCGACACATAGTCTTGAAATCGACTTCCTGACCACCGCGTACCCCTTCCCGGGCAATACACCCCACACGCCCCCGATACTCCTCGCACTGAGCCGCCGTATGGCGGGGCATCCAGACCGTACCAGCAGGAAACTTTCCTCCGCGCCGTCCACGTTTCCAGCGCCTTCGCTGATGCGCGTATGCATTCTGAAATGCCCGCCAACGCTCTCCGGCCTGAGTGACATCCGCTGACGCCGAAGCCATATACCTCGGAGCACGCTCACAAGCTGCCCTGGTTTTGGGTCCGGACAACACACCAACCAAGGCAGCACGCGTCGAACCAAGCACACGTCTTACACCACGCTGCCTGGCCTCTTCAGCTTCTGCCTTCTCAATCAGACGATTGAAGTGCGCACGTACTTCTTCCAACTCCATATGCTCGTAGCCAGGCGGCGGTTGGGGGGTAAATGTTACCTCCTCCTCAGACTTCCGGCCGTACCACTGAGGTCGCTTCACTCGTACGGGCTTTCCCCAGTCCTCAGGAAGCACGGTAAATCCAGGCCAATCTCGCACACAACGAACCAGGCCCGCGCGCACCGGGTTCATCCATACATAGACCAGCTTTCGCTCTAAAGCCTCTCGATCCAGCACCACGGTCTCGTGATAGCCCCGTCCGTCCCAGACATATCCGCACCGCTCCAGCTGACGATTCCTCGCCCTGGCCACGCCCGAACAAAAGTCTCTCATCGCATCGCTGCGCGTGGCTCGTTCATCCGTTGCTAGCAGATGAAAATGGTTGGACATCAAAACGAACGCGTGTACGTCCAGACCATGTCGAGCGCTCATTCGCGCCAGCTCATATCCCGCGATCGCCATCATCGGCCGGTCCGGGCGAAGCATAAAGCGCCTCTCCAACGTGCGACGCGTAAGTTCAACGGTTTGTCCCGGCACATGATATCTAGGTAACGTCATGCGTCCCCCCAGCGAAGTTAAGTGTAGGCTCTCAAGTCCCCATCCACTCAATTATCGCTGAAAAGCCCCTCCCTTTGCCTGTCGTCACAACTTTTTCTCCACGCGGCGACCGCTTCCCGTCGGAAAGCACCCCAATATCTGCGGCAAAATCCATCGCCTATGACGACCTTCGGTCAGACATCCATCGGTCAGACATCCAGCGAAATCCATCGCCTATGACGACCTTCGGTCAGATATCCACCTCGGTCAGACGTCTACCTCGGTCAGCCCTCCCGCCCCTATTCCTGTCAGGCACACCTCCCCACGAACGGGAATGCCTACGCTCCTCCTTCTCATCCGGAGCGCCAGCCACCTCCCCGCGGACTCCTCCACTACGATTTACAAGTATCCGCCTTCGGTATCCGGCCTCTTCTCATCCTCACCCTAGAACTAGAGTTGCGCGCCAGGAGCACTGGCCGGCCGCCCCGCACGCACCCATCTCTGCGCGGCTTCCTCCTCTCCCGAATCGAAGTAGCGCACCTCACTTCCCATCAAGGGCGCACTCAGCTTACCGATCCAGGCGTCCTCGCGCGCATCCCCGACAACCCCAAATCTCATCACACTGTTGAGTTGACGAGCGCTGACCCCGATATCATCCCAAACACCGGCAGCGTCTATTCCCTCCGTAGACTCGATCACAACCAACATGTTGAGTTGGCCGTGCTCTTCGAAGTAGCGCTTCAACCTCGGGACAACGCGATCATAATCTTCCCCCTGTACCCGACCATCAACTCGAAGAATTACAAAATTGCCGCGCTTAGGATTATCGAGCTCGTACATTTCCCCCTCCTCGAAGCAAGCACCATGAGTGTTGTCTATCTAACTGACCCGACGTCTCAAGGTCAGCGGCTCACAAACTCCCGCACCTCTTCAAATGTAGGCCCCCGACGCAACTTTCGTAGAGCGCCATCACCCATGCCTACCCGGCGCCACGTTCACCGGTTCCCGTTCGTTCCAAACAACCAAAAGCCGCTACTCACCACGCTCTGACCTACGGTTGGGAAACTGACCTACTCACCGCCCCGTTCCCCCCTCGCCTCACTCCTGTTCGGACTGACCGACCTACGGTTGGACCAAGACACTCCCCTATTCACACCGACCTACGGTTAGACCGACAGCTCAACTCCCCGCGCCAGCCGCACTTGCCACGCCGCCTACTCTGGCCTCCGGACCAGGCGCGGCTGCCTCCGGGATCACCCCTACCGCTTAAAAGAAGCCCCGAAACTGCGCGTAATAAAACCCGCCATACGCCCCAAACTCACTCCTTAGCTCCGGTTGCGGCACCAGCACGGCCCGGTCCCCGATCCCTTCGAAAAATCCCACGGTCAAATCAGATGCATCCGACAGGGCGTAGTACACGGACGGCCCTACCAGCACGCTTCCGTCACTCCAATTAACCTGGGCACTCACCGTGCCCCGAAACCGCCCCTGGCCCTCAACGCTCAGCACGCCTCCCGTATAGTGCCTTCCCGAGTAATACGTCTCTCCGCGTGACAACGCATCCTGACGAGCCGGCATCTGATATCCCCGGGCATCGCTCGCCCCGCCGCCATTAAAGTGCTGCTCTACACTGAACAGCCATCTCCCCCTTAATATATCAACCCCAAGCGTGGCTCGGGGCCCCACCGCCTCACTCTCAAATTCGGCAAGCGGGACGTACACATCGGCTCGCCCCTTCCACGAAGAAAAGTCATACGCCGCGCCCAACAACAAAGCCCCACGTCGCCAGAACCGCCCTCCTCCCACCACAATATCAGCCGCCCCAAAAGATCGGCTCGCTCTTAACCCATAGGCGATATCATCCCAACCTCCTCGATCAGCGACCACCACGTCTAACTCAATGCCGCCTCCGGGATAGAGGAGCGCCCGCACAGCATCGACGCCGGGCTTCTCCGTCTGATCGAGCTCCAGCGGACTGAACTGCGCCCATACATCCACAACCGGAAACAATGCCGAACTTCCCCAGGTAATCGCCTGCCGTCCAACCACGACTTCGCCCCAGGATGCGAAATATCGCAGGATAAGACGCTCGACATCATGGCTGAGACCTACCCCCTCCTCATCAACCCAGCGCCACTCCCAGTCGACACTTCGCTCCGGCGTTACACTCGCCCCCAGACCATACCCCTCGCCACTCTGGAGCGCCGCCCCACTGGTCATCTGGGCCAGTAAACGCTGGTCGAGTTCCACCATCAAACTCTCCCCCAGATGCGCTCGCCACTGCAGCCGAAATACCTGCCCGTGAAGCCCCCCGTACTCCGGGATACTCTCATCAGGCCAATCGACTCCCGGTCGTACCAGCCCTCCGGCACTCTGCGCATACCCCCCCAGCTCCAGCCCGAAGCCCTCCCCATCGATAAGTTCCCATCCGTATGCTCGCGCTTCTCCTACCCCCCAGAGCAAGGCCGTGCCCCCCAGAGCAAGCAGCCACTTGCGCAATACCAGCTTCATATCACCCATCTGAAGCTCTCCTCGGTCAGTGATTTCGCCGATCCTCTGATGTCGCCGACCCTCGGTCAGACGTTTCCGAGGTTGGCGGAGCGGGGGTTCGCCGACCCCCGGTTAGTATTTTTTGCCGACCCTCGGTCAGAATCTCCGGGCGCCCCGCCCCCTCAAACGTCTCGACGCTCGTCACCCACCACACAACCGCTATCGAGTCGCACCACGCGATGAGCCCGCTCAATCACCATCTCGTCATGCGTCGAGAATACAAAGGTCACCCCCCGCTCCTCATTGAGTTCGGCCATCAGCTCAAGCAACGACGCACTCGTAGCACTGTCAAGGTTTGCCGTGGGCTCATCCGCCAGCACGATCTTCGGGCGGCTCCCCAGCGCACGGACCACCGCGACCCGTTGCTGCTGACCTCCGCTCATCTCATGCGGCTTGCGATCTTTATAGTCCGCCAGCCCCACACGCTCAAAAAGCGGGTCGAGAATCGAGTGCCTCTCCTCTAACCCCACCCCCTGCATCAGAAGCACGAATTCAGCGTTTTCCCACGCGGTCAGCACCGGGATCAGATTGTAGGCCTGAAACACAAACCCGATATGCCCCAGCCGATACTCCGCAGCTTCACTGCGCGTCATGCCGCTGATCGCCTCCCCCTCCACCAGCACCTCGCCAGAAGTCGGTGAATCAAGACACCCGACCATGTTGAGCAACGTCGTCTTTCCCGAGCCCGAGGGCCCGGCCAGCGCGCTAAACTCACCGGCCTCAATCCGCAAATTCACTCCACGCAGGGCGCGTACCTCCACCTCGCCCTGGTGATAGACTCGCTCCACATCCCGCACCTCAATCAGCGGCGCCTTCCCGCTCTGTTCCTGACTCATTCGTAAAACCTCATTGCCTGCGACGGCGCCAGGCGCATGGCCCGCACCGCCGGATACACCGCGCTGATCATCACCACCGCCAGCACCATCAGGGTCGCCACCAGCCAGCGCCCCGGCTCCAGATGGCTCCGCACCACCAGCTCGCTCATCCCCACCCCGGCCATCTCAATATCTCCAGCGCCCAGAGCCGCCATATCAATGCCGATATATGCAATCGTCAGATGCCCCGAAATTCCGATCACGAACCCCACCGCAAGCCCCACCAGCGCCAGGAAAAACGCCTCCCACACCACCAGCCACCCCACGCTTCGAGGCCCTACCCCCAGCGCGCTCAAAAGACCGTACTCTCGAACTCGCTCCATCACCGCCATCAAAAACGTATTGGCGATCGCAAAGAGCACGATCAGAAAGATCACCGCGAAGTAAATCCAGTTGACCGCCGCGTCGAACTCCAGCAGCCCACTCAACTCCGGGATGGCGTCCTGCCAGTTGAGAACTTCCACAGCCTGCGGGTCAACGCGCGCGCGCAGCGCCTCCACAATCATCGCCTGCGCGGCGGAATCCCGGGCCACGACCCCGATCTGCGTCAGCGCATCCCCCATTTGCAACGCCTGCTGCGCCGCTGCCAGCGTCGTATACGCCTGGAGCTCTGCCTCCCCGGCGGCTCCGGTCTTCGTCAACCCCGACACCCAGAAGAGCGCCCGCGTCACCTCCCCATTGCGCATCGACGCGGTAAGAACCGCCTTGTCCCCCAACTCCAGATTGAGCTTTTCTGCCAGCCCCTGACTCAACACCAGCGGCGCCTCCAGCTCCGGATCAAAAAACGCCCCCGCCACCAGGTCCTCGCGCACATCGTTTAGCGCAACCTCCCGCTCCGGCACCACGCCACTGAGACGAACCGCTTCATTGCCCCGGGCACTGGAGAGCAATCCCTGAATGATCACCCGCGGAATCGCTTCCTCAACCCCCTCCAACGCCCCGGCCTCCTCTACCAACGGCCGCGGATCCTCCAGCACCCGATCACTTCCCTGGGATTCCCACCACCCCCGCGCATGCACCAGCACGCTCCCGCCGACTGCCTCTTGGGCCAAGGTCTCCATCTTGGCGTAGCTATCGGCATTGACCCCCATCGAGATCAGCATCAAGCCGTAAGAAAACGCGATCGCCGAGGCGATGATCAGCGTCCTTGTGCGATTGCGCCACAGATTACGCCAGGCGATCTTCCACATCCTCAGCTCCTCCCTGAAATCGCCGGCGCGATCTCCACCCGGGCGCTCTGCGTGGCCGGCCAGAGCCCACACAACAGACTCACCAAGATCATGACCAGCGGCGGCTCCAGGACGGTGCCTGCCCCGACCACGGTATAGATCCGCTCGCTGAATGAGACCCCCATATAACTGAACGATGTCTGGGCAGAAAACACCGACAGATCGATGCCCGCACGGGCGTGATAGAGGCTTACCGCCGTCCCGATCACCACCCCGAACACCGCTCCCAACACGCCCAACACCACGGTCTCCACCATCACCACCCAGAACAATCGTCGAGGACTTACCCCGATGGCCATCAACACCCCGAACTCCCGACGTCGCTCCAGCGCGCTCATCCGCTGGGTGTTCATAATCCCCAGACTCGCCACCAGGTAGATGATCAGGTACATCACCGCGTTCGATCCGCCCGAAAGCTCCACCAACTCCGCGACCGAAGGCAGAACCTTCTGCCAGGGACGCACCGCCATCACCTCCTCGGGCAACGCCCGCGCGACAACCGGCTCCAGACGCTGCGCCAGCGCCGGGGCCGCCGACAAGTCCCGGGCGCCCACCGCAACCTCATGCACTCGCCCCTCCAGCGCCCCCAGATACTGCGCGCGTTCCAGATGCACATACGCCGCCTGACGGTCCACCGTGCTCGTCCCGGTATGCACCACCCCTACGACCTCAAACACGTCGTTTCCCAGCGAGCCATCAGCCGCCTCTAAAAACACCACCAGCTCCGCGCCCACGCCGGTCTCCAGCTGGCGCGCCAACGTCTCCCCCAGCACAACCTCCCCCGGGCCCTGTGCCCGGTCCTGCGCCGACAGCCACCGCCCCTGGACAATCGCCTCCTCGATCGGAGTCGCCCCGGCCTCACGGACGGCGTTCACACCGATGACCTGGGCGACCCGGGAACGCCGCTCATCCCCCAGCAACCCGAAGAGGCGCGCCCGCGCGCTGATCGCGCTGACCTCGGGATCCCTCTCCAGCGACTCCACCAGTCCTTCGGTCAGCTCAAATGCCCGATCGATCCGGGGCTCCTCCACATAATCGGCCCGCTCGATCTTGACCTGCAGCGACTCCAGCGCCGTCGTCCCCCGGACCATGGCCCCCATCCACCCGTCCAGAAAACTCACCGTCCAGATCATCATCGCCACGGCCAGCGCAACCCCGCCGGCCGTCAACACACTGCGCCAGCGGTTGCGCAGCAGATTTCGCAGGGCCAACTTCACGATCATCGCGACCTCGCCAGCCGGCGAAGCCCCTGCCGGGTAAAGAGCGTCGCATCGATCGGCACATCAAAGTTAATCTCCACATACTCCATCCGGGTGTACTCCCCGGCAGCCCGAGGACGCACGGTCAGCACCGTAGGCAGGTACCGCCCCCCCATCTCCCGAACCTCCGAAAACTCCATGGTCCTCTCGACTCTGTCGCCCGAAAAAAATCGCGCGCGACGAGGCAACCACCGCGCCGCGCCGAGCTCATAGACCACCTTATCCCAGACCACCGGCGCGCCCGGGCGCGGGGTCAACTCCACCTCCAGCACCCGCTCGCCATCGTAGACACCCCAGCGCAGATCCGCGCGGTAGTCCTCCTCCAGGCTGGTCTCCCGCATCAGGTCGTCGTTAGAAAAATGACTCCCCATCCAGGCATCACTGAGCATCCCCGAAGGCACCCTGATCAGCCGGTCGGCGCGCGGAGCATAGTTCCACAGGCCCTGCTCCGAGCGCAGCGTCGCGGTCCCGGACTCCCGGGCCGGCGAGCGAATCACCATCAGCGCCTGATCACGGCCCCGACTCCACTGTTCCACCTCCAGCTCCCGCGTCCCCCGGTCGTTCACCACCCTCATTTTAAGTCGACCCTGCGAACTCTCCGCCAGGTACAACCGGTCGAGCTTCCGGAGAACCTCGGAAAGCTCGGGGAGCGCCGGCTGATGATCCCCCGAGGGCTCCGCCTCAGCTCCCGCACTCGTATCCGGCATCTGGGCGCTCGCGTACATAGACGTCCCCAGCAGCATCAGAAGCATCGCAAATAGGGCTCGAACTCGTCTCATGACTCCTCCTGGCCGGCTGGATTCGCCGAACCTCCAATCGCATCCGTACAGAAGCTCATCTGATGCCAACGCCTCCCGGGCGCTGACAGGTTCATGCTCTTCACCTCGCCCAAAGCCTTCCAGACCACCTCCCTTATCTCAGACAGTCCATCCGAATGGCCTGCTTGCTCACCACAGACACGTCATCCGAGGGTCAGCGTCATCCGAGGGTCAGCGTCATCCGAGGGTCAGCGTCATCCGAGGGTCAGCGTCATCCGAGGGTCGGCGACGTCACTGCAGATACACCACCGCCGGTGGTCACAGACCAGCGCGACAAAAACCTCAAGCTACCTTTATCCAGGCAGGAATAGTGCCGAAGCCCCACCTGTCAAGCCCGCGCCCCCCCTCCCCGACTTCAGAGTACCCGGAAGATCATCCCGGCCGATCGTAGCCGCTCGATCAACGTCTCCCCCAGCGCCGATGCCGGCGTCAGCACCCCGCCTCTCGGAAGCCCACCGCTCACGGCCTCTCTCCCCTCCGCCAGAAGCATCGCCGATTCGGCGAGCATCAGGGACGTCGCCCCGTAGCCCGGATCCTGATCGGCCCCGATCTCCACTTCCACGCGTTCGCCGCCCCTTAAACCAACCTCCTTCCAGCCGTACACCCGCGTGCGGAAGCAGCCCCGCTTCCGGACCTGCTCCGAGGGCCCCTCGCCCGGCTTCGGCAGTACGAAGCGCTTCAGAAGCCACCGACCGGGACGAAATGCCAGCCCCGCCACCATCCCTCCCAACCCCAGCGTCATCGCCCACCCGCCCAGTGCTCCCCCCACCCCGGGCCCCATCCGCACCACCTCGCCATAGGTAAACTCACGACCGTACTCAAAGCCGCGCAGCGCATTGCTTCGCCGGACCACCTTTTCGTTGACCCGCGCCATCATGAATGGCCCCGTCCAGGCGCCAATCTCCCGATCGTACTTCACCAGGTCCTGCGGCTGACCATCCGGGCCGGGCAACTCCCCCGACGGGTAGAGCGCGTAAGGGTCGGAGAGACGCGCGCGCACCCGGGCATCGCCCGCTGCCCGCTCCACTGTCTCGGCCGCGCTGGCGATCGTCCCCCCGCTAAATCCGCCACGCGCTTGCCACAGGTAGTACTTTCCCTGGCCGGCCGGGCGTCCCCAACGCGCGATGGCCTCTTGCTGCATCAACAAGACTCCCAGATCGCTGGGCACCGAGTCGAACCCGCAGCTGTGCACCACGCGCACCCCCTTGTGGCGCGCGGCCTCATGGTGGCGCTCAATCATCTCCGCCACCCAGTCCATCTCGCCAGTCAAATCACAATAATCCGCCCCCTCCTCAATGCAGGCCTCCACCACCGGCTCCCCGTAAAGCGCGTAGGGCCCCACCGTCGAGCAGACCACCCGCGCGCGGCGCGCCAGCGCCCGGAGACTTCCCCCGTCGCTCACATCGGCCTGAATCATGCTCAGCCCGCCAGCCTCCAGCGACTCCCCGGCCAAATCGGCCCGCAGCTCCATGAGCTTCTCCTCGGAGCGCCCGGCAATCGCCCAGCTTCCGGCCCGGGCGTGCCTGGCCAGATACCTCGCCACCAGCCTTCCGGTAAATCCGGTTGCCCCGAACACAATCACATCAAATTCGCGTCCCTCTCCCATCATTCACCTCCCGAAACCACGCGCCATCCATCACCCATCAGCCTTGTCTTCATGGGCCCTGAGACCACCTTTGCCCACACAGCGCAAAACTTCCAGGCCAGGCCAGCCGTACCGCCTTCATCTACAGGTGTCGGGCACGCGTATGAACTTTGAGCTGAGCTTCGTCTTTTTGTTGACGTTGATCGCGCTGGTGCTCTTTGTCACCGAGCGAATGCGCGTCGATCTGGTCGCCCTGCTGACCATGGCCGCCCTCCTCCCCACCGGCATCATCACCCCGGCCGAAGGCCTGAGCGGATTTAGCAACGAAGCCACCGTTACCATCGCCGCGATGTTCGTCCTCAGCCGAGCCCTCCACCGCACCGGGGCGCTCAAACACATCGCCACGCACCTGGGCCGGCTCTACGCCTACAATGAGCGTCTGGCCACGGCCACCATGATGATCGGCGTGGCCGCCATGTCGGCGTTCATCAACAACGTGGCCGTCGTCGCCATCATGCTCCCGGTGCTTTTGGGCGTCTGCCGCGCCAACAATTTGAGCCCCTCCCGGGTCATGATGCCCCTGTCCTTTGCGGCCATCTTCGGAGGCACCTGCACCCTGGTCGGCACCTCCACCAACATCCTGATCAGCGGTCTTCTTACCGACCTCAATCAAGCCCGCATCGGAATGTTTGAAACCACCGTGGTCGGCCTGGCTTTTTTGGTCGTCGGCACCGTCTACATGCTCACCATTGGCCGCGCACTGCTGCCCCAACGCGATAACCCGGACTACCAGCGCCCCGGCTCCGAGACCCAGCCCTACCTTACCGAACTACAATTCGGCTCCGAACACCCCGACATCGGCAAACCCGCCAGCCTCTTTGTGGCCGGCTCCGAGGCTCGTCTGCTGGCCATGATCCGCAAGGAGGTCCCCCTTGAGCTTGACGAAGACCCACTCCTGAGGGCCGATGATATCCTGCGAATCTCGGCCCCGGCCGCGGTCATGCGCGACCTCCTCGACACCCCGGGCATCACCTCCCTGGCCGATCCCCAGCCCGAGCCCGACGACCAACCGCCCATGGAACTGCTGGAGGTCGTCATCGCCCCGGACGCCTCGGTGGTCGGACGCACCCTGGGCGAATCGCGCTTTGCCCGCTACCACCCCGCCCGCGTGCTCGCCCTGCGACGCGCCGCCGACACCGTCGTCGAACACCTCCTCGACGTGCCGATCCAGGGAGGTGACGTCCTCCTCATTCAGGCCCTTCCCTCCCAGATACCACTGCTTCAGGAGAGCCCCGACTTTATCGTCGTCTCCGAAATCGGGCTGTGGGAGTTCAAGCACATTTACACCCTGCCGGTGCTCGCTGCCCTGATCGCAGTGGTCTCCCTTGCGGCCTTCGGGGTCGCTCCGATCGTCACCCTGGCCAGCGCCGCCGCCGTCCTGGTTGTGCTCCTGGGCGTCATCTCCATCGAAGAAGCCTACGAGGCCATCGACTGGCAGGTCATCTTCCTTCTGGGAGGTCTGATCCCGCTCGGCATCGCCCTTCAAAAGACCGGCGGCGTCGCGCTCCTCTCCAACGCCACCCTCTCCCTCTTCGGCGATTTCGGCCCCTGGGTGCTCCTGGGCGCTTTTTATCTGATCACCACCGTCATGACCGCCATCATCTCCAACCAGGCCACCGCCGTGCTGATCACGCCGGTAGCGGTCAGCGCCGCCCTCAGCCTGGGTGTCGATCCGCGCCCCTTTATCTTCGCGATTGTCTACGGCGCCTCCGCCAGCTTTGCCTCTCCGGTCGGCTACCACACCAACGTGATGATCTACAGCGCCGGTGGCTATCGCTACATGGACTTTGTGCGCGTCGGGGTTCCGCTATCCCTGCTCTTCCTCATTATCGCCCTGGTCCTGATCCCCTGGTACTGGCCACTCTGAGTTCGAGCCCCAAACCACCAAAAACAACGTCCCCCGGTCAGTTCCAAACCACCCAAAACAACGTCCCTCGGTCAGTTCCAAACCACTCAAAACGACGTCCCCCGGTCAGCCCCAAACCACTCCAAACGACGTCCCCCGGTCAGCCCCAAACCACCAATAACAACGTCCCCCGGTCAGCCCCAAACCACTCCAAACGACGTCCCCCGGTCAGCTCACCTCCACACAAATCTTCCCTAGATGCGCCCCCTCTCGCATCGCTTCAAACCCGCTGACCACATCATCAAACCCCACGACACGATCAATCACCGGACGCATCCGATGCGCGCCGATCGCGCGATTCATGCGCTCAAACATCTCTCCGGAGCCTACCAGCACCCCCTGCACCCGAATATTCTGCATCAGCACCGGCACCACATTGAGCGGCTGCATCCCTCCAGCCAGCACCCCGATCAACGCAATCGTCCCGCCCACCCGCACCGCACCGATCGACTCCTGCAGCGTGCCCGCACCGCCGACCTCCACCACCAGGTCAGCGCCTCGCCCCCCGGTCAGCGCCTTGACCGCCCTGCCCCACTGCGGCTCCTGGCGGTAATTGATCACATGTGCCGCCCCCAGCTCGCGCACCCGCGCAAGTTTCGCGTCGCTGCTGGAAGTCATGATCACCTCCGCCCCCATCATCGTGGCAAACTGCATCGCAAACACCGACACGCCGCCGGTACCCAGGCACACCACCACATCACCGGCGCCTACGTTCCCCTGCTCCACCACGGCGTGCCAGGCCGTCACACCGGCACACCCCAGCGACGCAGCCTCTGCATCGCTCAGATGATCGGGCACCGCCACCACCGACGATACATCGCACACCATCTCCTCACGCAACGTCCCCGCAAGCGGTCCGCCCAGCGTGGTACGCAACTTCTCTCGGGTAGGTTCTCCGCTTTGCCAGCCCTGCGCAAAGATCGGCGACACTCGCCGCCCCAGCCAGGCGCCGTCCACCTCCGGCCCCACCTCCACCACCTCGCCAACCCCATCGGAACAGGGCACCAGCGGCAGCGGCTGACGCGGATTGTAGCGCCCTTGAATCATCATCAGATCTCGATAATTCAACCCCACCGCCCGCATCTTCAGACGCACCTGCCCCCGCGCCACCGGAACCGACGCCATCTCAACCTGGCGAAGCCGCTCCAGCCCGAACTCTCCCTCAATCCGCCACGCCTTCATCATCACCTCGTCAGACGGGTCTACATTGCAAACCCTTACGTTTTCAGGCTCCCCCCGCCGTTGCACACTCGCTCTGCAATGACTACACTCTCCTACATCTTAAGGTCCACCTTCTGACCTGGCGAGGACGAGATGGCAATTGCCCCCACCCCCATCCCCGGTGCGCTGTGGAATGCTCTCAAGATCGGCGGCGGCGCGCTGACGGTCTTAGGCATCGCCGCTGTCGCAGGTGTCTTCACTCCCACCGGCGAAGTTGCCTCCTCCCATGCCGATGTGGCCTGGTTCAGCCCCTTTGAGCGAACCAACACCGAGCGCTTCTCCACCGCCCTCGAAAAGCTCGGTCATCCGGCCCCGCGCCGCTACGACCTCAACGGCAACACGGTCTTTTTCTCGACCACCACCTCGCTCAAAACTCCCGAAGAACTCCTGCGCGACTACCAGGAGGAATTCGTCCGTCAGGGGGTCAACGACGACGTCTTCACCTCTTCCTCCCCACAGCATCACGAGGCGCGCCTGCTCAACGCCCTTAAAGGCGGCCTCAGCCCGATCGCCATCAGCAAGAACCACATCGCGCTGGCCGGCGTGCTGACCCGCAACCGTGCCGACGCTCCCGAGGCCCTGCGCGACGAGTTCCTGAAGTCCGAAAACCCTCACGAACTCTTCCGGGCCCACCGCTACATCGAGATCTCGCGCGACCCTTCGCGCCGACACACCGAAATCACGGCCTCCTGGAGCGATGAGGCCTTTGACTATCGGCGCATGGTCCCCGGCAACCGCATCGACCAGAGCTTCGACGCCGAGGTCCCCTCCTGTCCGGGATGCACGCGCTTAAGCCGCTTCGCCGACGACAACCCCGGGGCACACCAGGTCGACATGACCTTCATCTCCCCGGCGTCTACCTCCGAACTCATCGCCTTCTACGATCGCGCGCTTCCATCCCGGGGCTGGCAACTCGCCGACTCTGGCGACGCCATCGCCCGTGCCTCCGAGCTCTTCGAACTCCCCTCGTCCGCCCAGACTCGCCGCTATCGCCGGGCAGACGACCTCGAACTGACGCTCGTCTTCGAACACGATCTGCGCAGCGGTCAGAACCTGATCCATGCCTCGCGCTCCCGGTAATCACGCTCCCCCTCTCGTGCTTGCCCCTGCCTCCCTCGGTGTGAACCTTTTGTGATGTTGCTTTGTCATCACCTCACCCAGGGAGTCGACACATGAGCCGCTCTACGATCTTCCTCGACGACAACATTCTCTCCTACCTTCGCCACTTCTCAGTGCGCGAACCCAGTCGCTTTATGCGCTGTCGTCAGGACACCTCCGAGCTGCCCATGGGCAGCATGCAGATCGCGCCGGAGCAGGGCCAGTTTCTGCACATGCTCCTCAAACTCATGGGGGCCAAACGAGTCATCGAAATCGGCAGTTTTACCGGCTACAGCGCTCTGTGGCTGGCAAGCGCCCTGCCCGATGACGGCTGCCTGATCGCCTGTGAGATCAATGAAAAATGGGCGTCCCAGGCACGCCACTGCTGGGAGGAAGCCGGACTGATGAAGCGCATTGAACTTCACGTCGAACCCGCGCAGCAGACCCTCGATCGCCTCCTGGAGCGCGAAGCTCACAACAGCTTCGACTTCATCTTTGTCGACGCCGATAAGGAACCGGTCGACACCTACTACGAGGCCGCCCTCAAGCTCTTGCGCACCGGCGGTGTCGCCGCCATCGACAACGTCCTCTGGGGGGGCAAGGTCGCCGACTCCTCGGCCCACGACCCCGACACCCAGGCCATTCGCGCCCTCAACGAGAAAATCCACGCCGACGACCGCATCGATCTCAGCGTCGTCCCCATCGGGGATGGCGTGGCCCTCTGCAGAAAACGCGGCTAACCCACGCCTCCCCCCAAATACGTCATAAAAAAGCCCGCGCCCCCTCTCCGGGGGCGCGGGCTTTTTTTATCTCTACGACGGGCAGCTCCCTTAGCCGAAGCTCATCGGGCTCAATCGGCCTTTTTGACAAACTTCAGGGTCATGCGGTCGCTTTCTCCGATCTCCAAAAAGCGCTCAGCCCCCTCTTCCCCACCACGCAGCGACGGAGGCAGCGCCCAGACGCCCTCCTCATAGTCCCGGGTATCCTTCGGGTTCGCATTGATCTCCGAGCTCTCCACAAGCTCAAAGCCCGCTGCCTCCACCTGCTCAATCACAAAGTCCTGCGGCAGATACCCCAGGGGAGCCGTCTCATCGGGATTGCTTCCCGGAGCCGCGCGATGCTGCACCACGCCGAAAATCCCGCCGGGCTTGAGCGTGTCGTAGGCCGCCGCCAGCACATCGTTAAGAATGCCGTTGCGGTACCAGCCGTGCATGCTGCGGAAGGTCAGCACCATATCGGCACTCTCCGGTCCACCAACCTCCACCTGGCTCGGCGGCCAGAAAGTCCCGACCTCCACTTCGCCAAGCGTATCGGTATGCTCACCAACCCAGGCTTCGTACGAACGGGCAATGCGGCTGTAGTAATGCTCGGGATCTTCCGGGTCATCGAGCATGTTCCCGGCGACCAGCTTGCCCTGGTCGGCGAGCACCGGTGCCAGCACCTCACTGTACCAGCCCCCTCCGGGCCACAGCTCCACAACCTGCATATCGTCTTCCAACCCGAAGAAGAGCAGCGTCTCCACCGGATGACGATACGCATTGCGGGCGCGGTTCTTCTCGGAGCGATGCGCACCATTGGCCGCCGCTTCCAACTTCGCCTCGACCGACATCTCGGCCGTCTCCGCGCCTGCCTCTGCCTGCTCATCGCCGGAATTTGCCTCGGCGACCACCTCTTCTACCGGCACGTCATCGGCTTTGGGCTCATTCGACGAACACGCGGCCACGACCAATGCCAGCGACACCATCAACATACGAGTCTTCAGATTCACATCTGCTCCTTCACGAATCGATTTCGACTGTTCTAACCTCGGCTGCGGGCTGATCTGGTACCATCGCAGACCGCCACAGCACAAACATCACCCCGACGTTGAACACCTTTTGCCCCGGAGGCAACCTGTGACCTCTTACCAAGACGTACTTCAATACTGGTTTGGCACCACCGACGCGATCCGCGACGGAAACTTCCCCCCCGAAAAGTATCGCATCTGGTTTGCCGGCGGTGAGCAGGTAGACCGCGAGATCCGCGAACGTTTTGCCGAACTGGTCATCCAGGCCCGCAACGCCGAACTCGAAGACTGGCTTCAGAGCGCCGATAGCCGCCTGGCCCTGATACTTCTCCTCGATCAGTTCACCCGCAACATCTACCGCGGCACCGACCAGGCCTTTGCCGCCGATCATCTGGCGCTCAAATACGCCCTCCAGGCCATCGAATGCGGCCACGATCAGGAACTCGCCCCCATCGCCCGCGCCTTCTTCTATATGCCGTTGGAACACGACGAATCACTCGAACACCAGGATCGCTGCGTAGAACTCTTCGAGTCCCTGACCCACCAGGCTCCCGACGCCCACGTGGAGCTCTTCCAGGGCTTTCTGGACTACGCCGTCCAGCACCGTGACATCATCGCCCGCTTCGGACGCTTCCCCCACCGCAACGCCATCCTGGGGCGCGAGTCCACCGCCGAAGAACTCGCCTATCTGGAGGCCACCGACGTACACTTCGGCCAGAAAGCCTCCAGCTAAGCAGCGCCCCCGGCCCGGACGCCTAAAATCAGAGAACCAACTGGCGGTCCTCAATGCACACGCCTCCCTGACAGGTGGTGCGTGCCGGGCAATCTACCTGCTCCTCACAGCTACGGCGCTCACACATATCGCTGGCGTTGCAGCCAAACATCGGGTCCGGGCAGACGTCTTCTACGCACCTCTGAATGGCGCATTGCCCCCGGGAGCTACATGCCATCCCCGGGGGGCAATCCGAATCCGCGGAGCAGTCCGCCACACAGGAACCAGCGAAGCATTCGTAACCCGCAGCGCACCCCGCGAACTCCCCACACCCCGAACAGATCCCGCCGGGAGCACTCCGCGTGCACAGCGGACCGCCGGGAGCATCCGGCGGGCAGTTCGTGCTCGAATTGCACTGCCCGAGCGGCCGCCCTTCGTGCGGATCGCCTCCGACATCTCCACCGGCATCATCGCCCGAATCGACATCTCCCTCCTCGACATCCGGCTGACCCTGGGTCGCATCTTCCTCGGCATCCGGCTGACCCTGGGTCGCATCTTCCTCGGCATCCTGCTGACCCTGGGTCACGTCTTCTCCAGCATCGTCAGGTTGTTGAGTGTCCCCGCCGCCCCCGATCAATCCCCCGTCTCCAACGTCCGACGCGTCGCTCTGGCCACCATCGTCGCACGCCGCTCCACAACCGGCGTCCACCGGCGCAGGCACGTGAGGGTCGTCGGTACATCCTCCCCACGCGCCGATGGCCAACACCATCACCAGTGCGCGCATCCAGTTCATCGTATTCATTCAGATTCCTCTTCAGGTCACCCCGCCTGCGCGGGCATCGTTCATCATCAAGATGCGTTTACCTTTAATGCAGCTTTCTTTGATGATGTACCCCACATTGGGAGGTGTCCATGAAGATCCCGCCCCCCTCGACCTGGCGTACCATCCTCCGCATGCAGCAATGGGCGGGCCCCCGCCCGTTGCTGATCCTCGCCCTGCTTGCTCTACTCTTCAGCCCCCGGGCTGTGGCGCTGGTCCCCGAAGGTGTCACCCCGCCCGCTGCCGAAGACTTCACGCGTCAGAACCCCTACACCCCTCTCTCACCGCACCTCCTTTTTCCCGCCCCCACCCCTACGCTGGTGGTGGCCGCCGACTGGAGTTGTCGTCTGGATGAAAGCGCGGCCCTCTCCTGCCAGGGCCCCGGCGTTGACCGCGACCTCACGCGTGCACCCATCGCCCGCCTCGTCAGTGGCCTGCGTCATATCTGCGCGCTCGACATCCTCGGCCAACTTCTCTGCATCGGCGACAACACCCACGCCCAGACAGCCTTGCCCACTGAGACCTACATCGACCTTGCCGCCGGCGACCGCTTCACCTGCGCACTGACCTCGCGCGGCCAGCTACGCTGCGCTGGCACCCATGTTCAGGGCCCCATGCGCGCCCCCGAAGGCACTTTTTCGCAGGTCGTCGCCACCCCGCAATTCGCCTGTGCGCTATCAACCGCCGGCAAACCCCTGTGCTGGGGGGCAAACCTGCCGGGAAATCTCGACGCGCCCGCGGAGCGATTTGTCTTGCTCCAAACTCGCCCCCCACAGGTCTGCGGCGTCACCTCCCGGGGACACACACAGTGCTGGGGCGCCCAGCACGCGCCGGCTCCCACCCCCTGAACGCTCAGCGCGCGTCGGCACTCAGGACACAACCCCTTCCCCGACCGACTCACATTGCGTTTGCAGAATCTTTCGCGAGAGCGCCACCACCTCGCCATCGCCCGCCGCCTCTGCCAGCTCCGCATTGATTTCAAACATCTCCCGCAGATCTCGCGAACGCATCCCCTTCTCGCGCACATACCCTTCAACCGTGACGGCGTACTCACGCCACACCGCCCAGCTACTGCTGGCCGCCAGGCAGGGCATCATCGCCGCCAACGTATAGACCTGCTCGCGCACCATCCCCGCCCGACTCCACGCCGACTCCACATCACCAAGCAGCTCCATCGCCTCGCCATAGCGCCCCTGAGTCACCATCATCATCCCCAGGTTGCACCGAACCAGGTTGGCATCGACCCCACCCACGGCCTCCCAACTCGCAATCGAGCGCCGGTACATCACCTCGGCTTCTTCCCAGCGCTCCTCCCGGCGGCAGAGTTCGCCATAGGCATTGTAATAGTCCCCGCCCGAAACCCGCTCGAAGAGCTCTTCCTCGTCCCGCACCTCGTCGAGCAGCGCCCGCGCGCGAAGAAGTTCCCCAGACTCCAGACAGGCCGATACTAACCCGAGAGTCGCCGCGGCCTGGCCGCCCAACTCCCGGGCCTGAGCCCAGAGCTGGCGAGCCTGTTCATAGGCATCCACCGCCTTCTCGTAGTTGCCCTTCTCCTTCCAGGTACTGCCCAGCCGCAACAGCGTACCGGCCAGCCCATGGCGATCGCTATGAAGCTCGCTGACGCGACGAGCCTCGCCAAGCAGCACTTCGACCTGCTCGAGATTTCCGTGGGTGAAGTTAAGCCCGGCGTCCAGCCAGATCAGCGGCACCAGGAGTTCGGCTTCATCCTCTTCACGAAGCAGTTGACGGGCTTGCTCGATCACGGGCTGCGCCGCATCGACCTGACCGGCTGCATGAAGCGCCCAGCACTGACGAAGCATACCTCGCACGCGCCGCACATCCCGCGCATCGAGCTCCAGCCGATCGCAGGCCTGGTCATAACGCGCAATCAATCCCAACGCCCGCCGCGACTCCCCCATATTTCCGGCGTGAGTCCCCCCCTTTAACAGATGTGCCATAGCCCGGTCGTTATCACCGGCCTCAAAAAGATGAACCCCCAGGCGCTCGGCCACCGTAAGATCGTCCTCAGAGTAGCGGGCGGCAAGCGCGTCGGCACACGCGCGGTGAATCGCCTTGTACCGTCCTTCCTGCATCGCGCGACGCGCCAACGATTCCCGCAACATCGGGTGCACAAACTCGAAGGAGCGCTCCTCATAAAGTTCACTGGCCAGACAGTTGGCAAAGAGCGCCGCCAGAAGATGATCGGGGAGCCTCACCTCACACCGCTCGCACACATCCTCCCACTCCTCAGTCAACACCGTGAGTCCCAAGGCAGCCGCGATCTCCATGGCCTGCAGCGCGGCCTGGCGCACCTCATCATCAAACTGCTCAATGAGCTGCTCCACCGCCCCATCCCACGATTCGAGCATCCCCTCCGGAAGACGCTCGCGCTCCGCCTCACCAACGGTCAGACGTTCAGGATCGCGCTCCGAAGGGACCAGCAAATCTTCATGCACCCAGCGCTTGAGCACCCGCACAATGAAGAGCGGATTGCCCCCGGCACGCTGGGCCAGTTCATAGGCCAGCTCTTCCTCCAGCGGTGCCAGCAGCGAGATGAACGAGAGCTGCTCATGAAGCGTCAGCGGTGGCACAACCAGCTCACTGACCGACGACTTTTCAAGCAACTGATCGAGCTGCACCCTCTCGAGCGGTCGATCCACCAACGCTTCATCATTAACCGTGATCACAACCAGCACCGAGGCGCGCACCGGCGAGTCCAACAGCCCCTCTACCCAGTCGAGCGTCTCGCTGGCCCACTGTCCGTCTTCCACACAGACGATCAGCGGGCGCTCCCGACTGAGCTCATTAAACGCCAGCTGCATCGCCGCGCTGCGTTCGGCGCTGGCTTGAGCCTGCGCGCGCTCCCCCCAGGGAAGCATCCAGGCCGCCAGCGCCTGAGCCGATGCCCGTGCCTGCAACTCGTCGAGCCCCCGGCCGCTGAGTTCCTCATACACGCGCCGCTCCGCCCCCTCCACCGAGAGCCCGGTCGCCCGAAAGTAGCGTGCGAGCATGCGCGTGAGCCCGTCGGCGGAGTTCGCCACCGCATGATGCGATGCCCTCATCACGTCGGCCAGCCCCAGCTCGTGAGCCCGACGGGTTAGCCACTCCACCAGCCGGGTTTTGCCCACCCCGGAAGGCCCCCGCACCACCACAACCCGGGCGCGTCCTCCCTCGTGCAATTCCATCAACGCCCGCCACAGCCCGTCACGGACCTCGGTCCTCCCCACCAGCGGCACTTCCCGAAAACGGTACAGCTCCGACGATCGCCACAGCTCGCGAAAGGCGTCCCAGTCCACCTCGCCATCGCGACGCCAGCTCGGCGGTCGCCGCTTCTCCGGCTGCTTCGGTCCCCAGAAATGAACGTCCAGGCGGCTTAAATGCTCATGAGCATCGGCCGCAAACCGAAAACGATCGATGGGCGATTCGTCCAGGCAGCTAAGCACCCAGCTGGCAAACCCCGAGGGCACAAAGTGATGTTGCTCCCCACGCGTGGGTCTTCCCTGCTCATCATCGGGCATGCGCCCGTAGAGCCAGCGAAACGCCATCACCCCCACACTGTACAAATCGCTCCAGGCTCCCTGCTCTCGCCAGCGCCCTTCCACCACCTCCGGCGCCTGATACCCCGAACTCGCCACCTCCAGACCGTCGAGTCGACGGGGCGGCAAGAGCCCGAATTCCAGCAGCTGCACCGCTTCCACGTCCTCCCGGCCAGGGCTAAGCGCGACCCACACCAGCTCGGGGCTCAGCCGGCGGTGCACCACCCCACGGGCGTGCCCGAACGCCAACGCCTCCAACACTCCCAGAAGCACCCGGCGAAACTGCGGCCACTCCAGTCGTTCCATGCACCCCTGCAGGGGCTGCCCACCCTCCAGCGGTGTGCTCACCCAGAACACATCGCCGGCCAGCATCGCCCCCTGGCTGCTGCCGGCCTCGTCCAGGCTGATCTCACCAAAGTCATACAGCGGCGCCACACCCGGGTGAAAAATCACCGCCGCCCCCTGAGCCTGCCGACGATAAAGCTCAGACATCCCCGCCGGCTCGTGGGCCGTATGCGCTGCTCGCAGCGTACGCCACCGCCCGGAAGCCTCGTCAAACACCTCCCACAAACGCCCCCCCAACCCCGTCTCCCGAGCTCTCTCAAGCCGGTAATTCCGAACTCGCACGTGTTCTCCCCTTACGCACTTGGTCGCCCTCTGAATCGCCACCGGTACGCCTCCCGAATCACCGGGCGTCTGTCTCTAGTAACGCGCACCCTAACACACCCTTTGACTCCGCGTCATCGCGCGTTCTTTGCCCGGATGTTGACCTTTTGTGTTCGGCCCTTATACCTTGAGAGCCAATTGCTGGCTGATTTTATGTCCGCTCACCGATCATTACCCTGGAGCACCCTATGAGTTCGAAAGAAGAGCTGATCAAACGCCTTAACACCGCGATGGCCTGGGAACTTGCCGGCGTCATCCAGTACATGCAGGCTGCGGTGATGGTCACCGGATACGAACGCGAGATCTTCCGTGAGTTCTTCCACGAATCCAGCGAAGAGGCGCGTGACCACGCCGAAGCCCTGGGCGAAAAGATCGCCGTGCTCGGAGGCATCCCGACCGTAGAGCCGGCCACCATCCGCCAGGCCGCTGACGTCCAGGGCATGCTCGAAGCTGCTCTGGCCCTGGAAGAAGACGCGCTCCAAGCCTGGGAGGCGGCCCACGAGGTTGCCGGCGCCGCGAACAACGGCACCCTGTACTGGATCGAAGAGCACGTCGCTGAAGAACAGGACCACGTTGATCACCTGCGCAAGCTTACCGGCAAGGTGACCTTCGCCGCGGGCGACATCAAGAAAGGTAAGGGCACCACCGCCTGAGCCGCTTGAAAAGAACGTAGCCTCCCTTCTTAAGCCCCTCGCCCACCGGCGAGGGGCTTTTTTTTGGTGGGTCCAACCGGGGGGCGGGAAATGAATTGAGAATCGATTTCATTTTCGCCTTGACCGAATATTGAAAGTCATTATCAATGACGGTGTGTACTCCAGCGTTCCCCCCACGGCGGACCCAACGACATGACCTTCGAAAAACATCTCGGCGATCTTCTGGGCTTTGAAGCAGACACCCGTGTGGAGCTGGTCCAGGTCAGCGAACCTGGCGAGACCCCGACCCTGGAGCTGCGCCTTCAACGGGATGGCCACGAGTTGGGTTGGCTCACCCAGCGCCGCATCCGCCTCTGCGCCGGTCAAATCGGCGCCCTGCGAGATGCGCTCAATCTGATGGATGCTGACGGACGAGATGCCCCGGCGCCACGCGTCCATCCGATGCGCCGCCAGGACAAGGTCATCTCCATGGCCGATCTGCGCCGCTCCAGCTGAAATCACCGGCCGCAACGTTGTGCACACACAAAAAGCCCCCTGAGGAGCACGCTCTTCAGGGGGCTTTCTGCATCTTAGCGACGTCCGTAGGTCAGACTTTTCAGGAGCTCCGCGACGTCCGTAGGTCAGACTTTTCAGGAGCTCCGCGACGTCCGTAGGTCAGACTTTTCAGGAGCTCCGAGACGTCCGTAGGTCAGGTCTTGCAACCTCCGGACGCCGGAGCCTTCACACACAAAGAACAGGCTCAACGAGGCGCGCAGGCCTCCACCGACGACGCCTCCACACTGCTCAACTCGGTAGCCTCTCCGGCCCGGGCGCGGGCCACGAAGCAGCCGTACTGCGCCTGGGCATCGGCGCGCTGATAAGCGACGTTATGACCGTCGAGCACCTGGGGCTCGTACTGCGTGACCACCGCCGTGACGCCATCGCGGTTGCCTACGACCGGAAGCTCCAACACCTGGTCGCGCCCCACCCAGCGCATCCATTCCAGCGCATCTTCTTCCAGCAGCGGTGCCACCACCTCCGCGCCCACTGCCGCCGAGAAGGCCGCCCGCGACCCGGGACTAAAATAGCTGTCATCCAGCCCCGAGTGCTGCAATGCCTGCTTGGCCGGCACTCCGGCATGAGGCTCCTCGATCAGATGGCGACCGTGCGCCACCGGGTCGACCAGATCCCAGACATTCTGCACCGCGCTGAGGATCGGGTCGAAGCGATTAAGCTCTTCATCGGAGCGCAGGCCAATCGCAACCCGCAGCGCCTGCCCCACGTTGACCGGCTTAACCGACTTCAGCGCGACCTCGATGAGGACGCCACCAGATCCCGAAAAGATCCCGGCGGCAATGGTGCGATCAACGGTCAACGCCGGAAGCCCGATCGTCGACCCCATCGACTGACCCATCGCCGAGATGCGCTCGCTATTAAAGCGAATCAACCCGTCCTCTGACGCCCCGGCATCCAGGTACTCCGGCGCCACCGCCGGATCGATCGCCATCTGCCCCAGGAGTCGCGCGTGCAGCGTCACTTCGCTGGCTGCCACATTGAAGTTGTCCACCGCCGCCCCGGGGTTGCCGATCAGGTTGTAGAGCATCAACCCGGTGGTATCCGGCGGGCTGTAACGCGTGCCATGAAGATTGAAATCCGCCGCAAAGCCCGCCACCCCGTAGGGCGCCACCACCCCGGCCGGGCCACTCCCCGCCGGAGCATCCGTCTCCAGATCGGGCTTCGGTCCCCGCATGTAGAGTTCATCGGCCCGCCCCCCGGAGCCATGCATGTACATCAGGACCGGAAACCCTCCCTCGGGCATCGCCTGGCGGGGCACCGTCACAAAGAAGCGGATCGTCTGAGTGTCGACCTGCATCAACTCCCCACTTTCATCCAACGCCAGCGCTCCGGCCGGAGCGCTGGAGTACGGGCGCGACCCCTGCTGAACCGTGGGCACATCGTAGGTCGCCTTCAGAAGCACGTAGTCATCAAACACCTCCACCAGCTCAAACCCGGGGTCCTCGTTGACCTGCGGCTCCGGCTGCGCATTGAACCAGTCGTTGATCTTACGCAGGCGTACACTCGGGTCATGCGTGGTAAACACCGCCATCCCGCGCACCGCGTCGGGCGCCACACCCAACCCCTCCACAACCTCCAGCGCTTCCACGTAGGGAGCCGCCGCAACCGCGCCAACATCCTCCCCCGCAAGCAGGCGCACCAGATCCGCCGAGCGGACAATCGCCTCGCCCGCGTCGTCCTTGAGTTCATCGGTAAAGATCAGCGCGTAACGCGTCGTCGCGCGCCGAACCACCCCGTATGGCGAGATGCACCCCACCATATGAGCCTCATGGTAGGTTCCCGCCTCCGGACGATACTCACACTCAATCGGCAGCACGCGCCCCTTCTCAGGACTCGACGCGTCCACGTCGACCAAAAACACCGAGGGCCAACCACCCTCCATCTCCATCGACGCCTCGTACCCGCCGACCAACGTGCTCGCATCCAGCGGCCCGTCAAAATGCGCGAACATCCCGCCGATAAGCCCCCACCCTTCCAGGCGGCTATCGGCAGCTTCGAACCATTCCTTAAGAATGTTGCGACGCGTCGCCTCCGGCCAGGCCGTGAACACGCCTTCAAACCCCTCCCGACTGCGAACATCGCTGGGGAAAGGAAGGTCGAAATACGCCGATGAATCCACATCAAAGCGCATCTGCCTTCCTTCAATCTGCGAGTCGCCACCGTCGAGCGCATCCCCCCCGACATCGTCGCCGGGCACGTCCGCGGCGTCGCCCGAACATCCTACGCTGACCGCCAGCGCCAGCGCCGCCGCTCCCATCCACCACCATCTGCGCTCTCTCATCACCGCACTCCTACCTTCAAATTCTCATCGTAGACGTCACACGCTCAGACGTACTTACCCGCTGACAACGTGCCCTACTATGGCCAGCACGCTCCCTGCTGTACAGCCCCCCGGCGAACCGGCGATGTCCCACCAAAAACGAAAGGGCCTCCACATATGCGGAGGCCCTTTCGTTTTCAGATGCCCTTCGGAAAGCGCGCCCCGAGAGACGCCCTCTCATTCATCGGACAAGCTCAGTCGTCATCGTGACTTCCCTTCTTCGGCTTGCAACAACCATCCTCGCCTTCACCGGCGTAAATCGGGAAGCGCAACGAGGCCTTGGAGTCGTAACCGAAGGGCTTGAGGTGATCACCCTCCCAGAGCAAGTCGTAGACGCTGGCCTTGAACTCGTAGTCTCCTGCCTCACCCAGGCGCATCTTGAAGCACTGCACCTCACCGACGTTGTTGCCATTATCCCCACCGTTGTGATCCCCGCCGTAACTCTCCATGGAGTCCGGCTCACCATTGGTGTCGCCGTTGGGGTAGTCGATCTTGCGCGGCTCGCTCAGCAGCTTCGGACCGCTCTTCTTCTCCAACTTGAACTTCAGCGGGTCGCCATCCGGGTCATACGCTGCAATGCAGACTTTGACCTCATCACACTCCGTATTGAACTTCTTGAAGTACACCCCACGGATCACCGGCGGGTGGTTGAGCACCCCGATCACGTCGATCGCGCCGTTCTCCTTCTTCGGCTCACACTGGCTGATCAACATCACCTCGGTTGTCTGCCCCGCAAAGACCTTGACGTGGTTCATATAGGCCTCGTCACAGACTCGCGAGGGCCGGCCGTACTTGTTCAGCGGCACGATCTTGACGTGATAACAGCCCTCCCGAAGCACCGAGAACATGTCCGCAAAGGAGTGATGCGAGTCGCCATCAAGGGGCGAATCCATGAACTCGGGGATCATCCCCGGAAGCTGCATATCCTCCAGGCTTCGCACCTCCTCCAGTACCGGATACCCGTGACACGTCTTGATCAGAAACTTGATCTTCTTCACATCGGAGTTCCCCTGGTAATCAAACGAGAGGGCGATCCCCGTCGAGCTCACTTCCCCCGAATCAGAGGGTCCATCCTCGACCAGATCCACACCACAACCGCTCATCGCAAACAAACCCGCCGCCAGCCACACCATTGAGTGACGCTTCATGTGCATTCCCCTCATATCTCGGGTCGATGAACCCTCCCCCGGGCCCCCACGGCACCGGAGGAGGTACAGGTGGTACAGCTGCTGACGCTGGCCGCGTCAGCTATGTCTACGGCGCTTCAGATTCCGCCGTATAGACCTCCGCATTACCGGACACTACTCACCATTCTCCGGCACCCCATCGGGGTAAATCTCATCGCAGCTGGGGTAGACCGTCTCCGGACGGAAGCGTCCGTCGGGACACGTCGTCTCCACATCATCCCACTTATACGGGCTGCAGTAGAACTGCGCCGGCCAGATGGGATTGCACCCCGGCGCCCGGACAATCTCTCGCACCCCGGGCAACAAATGGAACTCCCGGGTGGACGCGTCGTAACACTCCAGCTCGATATCCCAGTTGGTATGCACCGGGAACACCATCTCCGCGTGGGAGGGATGCCCCACATAATCTTCGATCCGCGCCAGGCCACCGTTCTCGTGAAGCATGTCGTAGACCCGGACCCGGAACTCATAGGTGCCATTCCACAGGGGAGCGGCCTGCATGCACGCCCGGGCCTGCTCTCCGTCCTGCTCCACCTCCACTTCCACAGGCCCCATAAAGAGCTGCTGCCCACCAACCTGCTCAAACTCAAAGCTCAGCGGATCGGCGTTGGGATCGCGGGCACTCACGCACACTTCCACCAGCTCACACTCAAAGATGAACTTCGAGGGGCTGTACTCGATCGACACAATCACCGGCGGGTGATTCAACCCCGCAATCACATCGAGTGACCCGGTGGAGTCCCCTTCGCACTGGCTCAGCAGCAACACCTCGGTGGTCTGCTTCGCACGTACCTGCACCCCGCTCACCGCTGCGTCGTAACACTCCTGAGAAGGCTCTCCGTTCTCCTGCAGCGGCCGGGCCCGCACGTCGTAGCACCCCGGCTCTGCCACCGTAAAAAAGTCCGAGAAGAGATGGGACGACCCCCGATCCAGCGGGTTGTCGTCCAGACTCGGGATCATCCCGGGGATGCGCAGATCTTCGAGCGAGCGTTCTGCCACCACCCGCTCCCCGCCGCCGCAGGGCTCAATCTCAAAGAGAAACCCGGCAACGTCGCTGCCTCCCTGGAAATCCACGGTAAGTTCCATCGACGCGCCGCCCGGGCCCGGAACCGGCTCCTGGAGCACGCCACATCCGGCAAGACAACCCGCCGCTAAAACCAGACCCCAACTGTGCCGATGTATCCTCATCGCGTCTCCCCCTCGTCACAATCCATCCTGCCCCGGCACCTCAATGCGGCAACGCTACGCTCTTCCCTGAGCCCGCATCTCGGCCCCGAATCAGGACCGGCGGCGGCCTGCTCAAAGGTGACACACCCGGGGCATGTCACCCTTGCTCTCGATCCAGACCGCTCCCTGCCTCAACCTGCCTTCCTGGGACTTATATAAAACGTAAGGCTCACTGCGGCGCCAGCAATAACAATTCTCACTAAATCGAAAATACTGAGAATTCTAAACTTACCCCTATCAAAAAAGCCCGGACGCGACAGACGCGCCCGGGCTTCTCGCTATCTCATCCTGGTAAGAAAACTCCGAAGGCTCACTTACTCCTCATCGTTGCGATGCGCCTTCTTCCGATGCCCTGCCTCAAGCCCTTCCTCCTCATCAGCACCATCATCGCTCGCCACCTCCTCACCGGCACTGTCGTCGACGTCTTCTACCTCACCGAGCACGTCTTCAGACTCCTCATCACGGTGCTCTTTCTCACGGGGGAGTTCTTCCTCCACCTCGCCAAGCACATCCTCCGGCTCTTCTTCGACCTCATCGCGGTGTGTCTTCTTCTTGTGCTCCTCTTCCGGCTCTTCCACCTCGCCAAGCACATCCTCCGGCTCTTCTTCGACCTCATCGCGATGCGTCTTCTTCTTGTGCTCCTCTTCGGGCTCTTCCACCTCGCCAAGCACATCCTCCGGCTCTTCTTCGACCTCATCGCGATGCGTCTTCTTCTTGTGCTCTTCTTCCGGCTCTTCTACTTCGCCGAGCACTTCTTCGGGTTCCTCATCACGGTGTGTCTTCTTCTTGTGCTCTTCTTCGGGCTCTTCTACTTCGCCGAGCACTTCTTCGGGTTCCTCATCACGATGCTCTTTCTCGCGAGGACGGTCCTCTTCCACCTCGCCAAGGACCTCTTCCGGCTCCTCGTCACGGTGTGTCTTCTTCTTGTGCTCTTCTTCCGGCTCTTCTACTTCGCCGAGCACTTCTTCGGGTTCCTCATCGCGATGCTCTTTCTCGCGAGGACGGTCCTCTTCCACCTCGCCAAGGACCTCTTCCGGCTCCTCGTCACGGTGTGTCTTCTTCTTGTGCTCTTCTTCCGGCTCTTCTACTTCGCCGAGCACTTCTTCGGGTTCCTCATCGCGATGCTCTTTCTCGCGAGGACGGTCCTCTTCCACCTCGCCAAGGACCTCTTCCGGCTCCTCATCGCGGTGCCCCTTCTTCTTGTGCTCTTCTTCGGGCTCTTCCACCTCGCCGAGCACTTCTTCGGGTACCTCATCGCGATGCTCTTTCTCGCGAGGACGGTCTTCTTCCACCTCGCCAAGGACACCTTCCGGCTCCTCGTCACGATGCTCCTTCTCGCGCGGACGTTCATCCTCCACCTCACCAAGGACACCTTCCTCCGCCCCGTCGCACGTGGCATAAACCGGGAAACTCAGGCGAGCGTGTGAGCGAGTCTCATCATCACCAGCCTGACGAAGAAGGTCTTCGACGCGCACGCGCTCGCCATCGGTGTCTACAAGCACATCATAGGCTCGCACCTCATAGGCGTAGGCGCCGGTATTTCCGGGCGTCAGACTCACGCACTCGGTAACACGCCCCTCATCGTCGGGCTCGGTAGTCGACACCACACGAAGTGCCTCGCTGGGAGTCGGCCCGGCCAGCTGCTCCCACTCAAATTCGAGGTCATCGGCGTCACTGTCGACGCCTGTTGCACAGATGGTGAGTTCTTCGCACGCCACCATTTTGGAGGGGTCAAAACTCAGCTGCGTCAGCGCCGGCGAGAAGTTGAGCACGCCGAGCACGTCCATCGCACCGGTGTTGTCTCCACCGCATTGACTGACCATTGCAATCTCGGTGGTCAGCCCAGGGCGCACCTCAACATCGGTAGCAATGGAGGGTTCGCACTGCTCCACCTCCGCCCCTGATTCATCGATAGGCACGAGTTCCACGTCGTAGCACCCGGCATCCAGCACCACGAAGTAGTCGGCAAAGATCACACCTTCTTGTCCGGCGACACCCAGCTCCTCAAAGGCATCATCATCGGGGAAATCCAGCTCGGAGAGATCGCGCTCATCGACGATGACCTCTTCCCCATCGCAGGTCTCGACCAGGAAGCGAACGCCGGCGACGGTCTCCACCTCGCTGAGATCGATGGTCAGCGCCAGACCGGTTTCTCCCGTCTCTTGAGATGGATCGGGAGCCTCGGGATCGAGTGTTTCCATCCCACAGCTGGCGAGCAAACCGGCGCCCAAGAGCGCCAGGGTTAGCCTGATCGTACCTTTCATCCTCTACCTCCTCGTAGGGCTCGACGGACAGGCAGAGGACTCCATGAATGCAGTCTGAGGGAGAGTCCTCTGCGAGCATGCACTCCACTGCATGCCGGACCTACGGGGGCTCGGCAGCAGTCAATGCATCGACTTCGGGCGACATCTGGTCACGCGCCCCACTCCCTGTGTGGACGGCGACCCGGGCATCCTCGCGAGGACATCAGGCAGGACATGTAACGCGAACCGCTTTGCACCAGATTCAACGTGTCAACTTCGCGCTTTCGAGTACCGAATGTAATCAGCAGCCATGGATCTCAAAGAAAACTCATTAATCACAGAATCCACACATTAAATCGGCCATAAAAAAAGCCGCCTCCAGACCTGGAGGCGGCTTTACATCACCCGCTCAAATGCGAGGCACCTGAACACCAACTCAGATCAACCATCGCGCGGGCCATCGAACTCGCACGGGTTCATTCAATCACGCTCGTCGTCGTCATCGCCGTCGCAATCCTCGTCATGCTCGTGGTCCCGATCGCAATCGTCATCATCGTCGTCGCCATCGCAGTCCTCGTCATGCTCGTGGTCCCGATCGCAATCGTCGTCATCGTCGTCGTCATCGCAGTCCTCGTCATGCTCGTGGTCCCGATCGCAATCGTCGTCATCGTCGTCGCCATCGCAGTCCTCGTCATGCTCGTGGTCCTGATCGCAATCGTCTTCCGCGTCTTCATCAGCTTCGTCGTTTTCACCATCCTGGTCGTCGTCTTGACACGACTCCGGCCCCATCTGCCCCTCGTTGAAGGCTTCCAGAAGGGTAGCCAGACCAAGGGCAACATCCCGGCCGGGCTGCCCCGGAGTCAACACCGGACAGCCGCCGAGCAGGGTCGCCACCTGGTCCAGTGCCAGACTGATCGCAATCGGTACCTCGACGCCGTCCGCCGCATTCAGACGCGCAGCGATGTACTGCACCGCCAGGATGTACCAGGCATCACCCTCGGGCGGAGTGTTCAAAATCTCCAACCAGGTCTCTCCACAGAGCACCATGTCCTCGTCGATGGGCCAGGGATAGTACTGATTGCCCTGCCCAAAGCGATTGTGGTTCTTCCAGTACCCCTGGCCGCGCGGACAGGCCTCCGAAGGCTCTCCGCCATCGAGCTCACCGCCGACGTCACTCCCCGCATCCTCCCCGACATCGGGCTCTCCCCCGGAGTCATCGCCCCCGTCCAACTCGCCGCCGACATCGCTGCCCGCATCAGCGCCCGCATCCACATCCCCGGGACAGCTGACGTACGCCGGAATCTTAAGCGTCGCCCGCGAGCGTACCTGCCCGTAGCCCCCGGCCTCATACCATTCCTCGGCGGTGACCAGCTCATCCTCCAGGTGAAAGAGGTCGAAGACCTTCAACCCGAAGAAGTAATTCGCCGACTCATCGGGCAGGGTGTAGCGCACGCACTCCACCGTCTTGCCGTGGAAGGTATAGCGATGCACGACCTCCGGACCGCTGGTCGCATCCGGCCCCGAGAGCTGTACCCACTTCATACGTACCGGATCGCGGTCGGGATCGCGCACCGTGGCACAGAACTTCACTTCGGCCGGACAACTCAGAAATTTGCCCGGATGATAGCTCAGCTTCAGGATCTCCGGAGGATGGTTAAGCGTGGCAATCACATCGATGGCCCCGCCGGACTCCCCATCACACTGGCTGACCAGAAGAATCTCGGTGGTCTTGCCCTCCACAACCTCCACCCCTTCGGCCCGGGCCGGCTCGCAGCGTTCCGAGGCCCGGGAGGGCCCGGACATCGGGGTAATCGTCACATCGTAACACCCGGGCTCCAGCACCCGGAAATAGTCGGCAAAGCGGTGTTCGGAGTCCTCATCAAGGGGCTCCCCCTCAAAGGCGGGAATGCCTCCGGGCAATACCAAATCCTCCATCGAGCGTATGTCCTGATGCACCAGGTCCTGGGTCCCGCAACGCCGCACATCGTATCGCATCGCCTCGATCTCGGATCCTCCCCGCAGGTCGAGGGTCATACTTAACCCGGTGACGTCATCCCGAGTGCCCTCGCGCTCGCTACGCTCGCGCTCCCCAACCTCATCGCAACCCATAAGCGCACCACACAACACCAGCGCACACCACAGCGGTGTGATTCTCTGCATGCATTCCCCCCGTTAAATTGTCGGCTACATCGCGTTGTTATGACCCCCAACGCTGGTTGCGTCGGGCGCCCCCCCCCCGGACCTCGCTCCCATCTTCCGGGGATCGTACTCGCAACTAAACGTAAACAGCCGTCCCCCCCTTACAACCCGCCCGGTGCCGCTGCCCGCCACATTTACAAGCCTTGTCCCCACAGGCTACGATAGGCCCACGATGGGGAATGCCCGCCCGCACTGGCGCCTTGTTGCACTGCGCCACCGGGCGCCGATCCCCCCACCCTCGTCGCGGAGCTTTACTTTACGATGTCCAGTCGCCACCAAGCCGTACTTGCCATCTTCTTTGAAGAGGGCCTGACCACGCTCTCTCCTCCCGCGCTCGCCTATCGCATGGGCGTGCCGGTGCGCGAGGCCGAGGCTCTTCTCGACGACATGGTTCGAGACGATCTGCTCGCGCTGGACTTCTCCTCCGACGCCGACTTCGCTTACCGTCTGCCTCCGGGCACGCTTCCTCCCGAACCTCTTCCGCCGGCGGTCGCCTCCCACGCGACGGTCGCAACGCACCACCAGGCGGCCACAGCCTGGTCCGAACCTCAGACCGCCACACACGCGCCGGTCGCCTCCCGCGCCGCGCATCGCCGCGCCGCCCCACAGTCCCCCTGGCCGCAGGCGCGCGCCGCCGCGCCCCACCACCGGCCGCCCCACGCTCCTTCCGGGCCTGATGGCACCGATGGCTCAGTCGGGCCGACTCGTGCGCGCTTTGCCACCGCCGCGCCCCTGGCGCCAGCCTCACACCCGGGCGCCTCGCCACGCCCCCACAGCCAGCCTGCCCCCTCCCGGCAGCCCGCCAACTCCCGGCAGCCCGCGCCCTATCCGGCTCCCTCCACCGAGATGGTACGCCACCGCCCAAACCTGCCCACGCCCTATAAGGCCCCCTCCCGAAAGCCTTTTACCGCGGGACTCCTCAGTTTTCTTTGCACCGGCCTGGGTCAGGTCTATAACGGCGAGCCGCTCAAAGGTGGGCTGATGTTGGCGACCAGCGCGATGTTGTGGCTTTTTTGGATGGGCTGGATCGTCTCGATCTGGTCGATCGTCGACGCCCACACCGTCGCCGAGCGCGCTGAGTCTCCCGGAGCCTAACCCTTCAGGAGTCCCAGACCGTGGCTGAACTCTCCAAACATGCCACCGCCATGCCCCCTTTCTACCGGGGGGTACGCTTTCTGGCGCACTGGACCGTGCGCCTCTACTTCTACGACATCCAGGTCGTCGGGCTGGAGAACATCCCCGAGAATCAACCGATGATTCTCGCGGCAAACCACCCGAATTCCATCATGGACACGGTACTCCTGAGCACGGAGAGCCCCTTTCGCATCAACTACATGGCGCGAAGCGGTGTCTTCGAGCATCCGGTGGTCCGGGCGGTCCTCAACGGGGTCGGTGTCATCCCGATCTACCGGGCCCACGAAGTCTCCAACCAACCCGAACGCAATCGCAACAGCTTCTACCGCGCCTTCGAACTCCTGGAGGCCGGCGGCTGCATCGGTATGTTCCCCGAGGGCACCAACTCCCCCGACCGCCATGTCCGGGAGATCAAAACCGGCACCGCTCGCCTGGCCCTGGAAGCCGAAGCCCGCAATGACTTCCAACTCGGCATCCAGATTCAACCCGTCGGACTGAACTTCGCCGAACGCGATCGCTTTCTCTCCAGCGTGCTCATTCGTTACGGACGCCCCATCGAAGTGCGCGACTTCGCCGACCAGTACCGCGCCAATCCCCGCCAGGCCGTCTACGACCTGACCCAGGTGATCCTTCAGAGCCTGCGCGACGTCGCCACCCACATCCACGATGACCGCAACCGACAGCTCGTCATCGATATCCATCGCATCTACGGCAACGAGCTCCTCTCGGAGTTTATGGGCGACCACAGCATCGACCTCCGCCCCCTGACGCACCGCCTCTTCGACCGCATCCGCGCCGCCGACGGCCCGCGCCCCGATCTCGACGATCGCTTCACCATTGAGCAGGCCATCGCCGACGCCGTCGACTTCTACGAAGAGCGCAACCCGGCGATGGTCGCCCGGGTGCGCATGGACATCCGTCGCTACAAGGATCACCTGCGCCAGGTCCGCCTGCGCCACGACATCCTCCACGAACACAGCCCCGGCAACCTCAGCAGCCGTCGTGAAGCCCTCAAGCTCACCGCCTACGCACTGGGCCTGGGACCGCTGGCCATCTACGGCATGCTCACCAGCCTGGTGCCCTACCTGCTGATGCGCGCCATCGTCAGCCACCACCCCGAAGAGGCCAAACGCGCCTTCATTGTACTGATCAACAGCTTCTACATGTTCCCGCTCTTCTACGGGCTGCAGTGCTGGTACCTCTGGCACAACGTCCGACCTCCGCTCTGGGCCATGGCCCTCTTCGCCCTGAGCCTGCCCCTGAGCGCCTTCTTCTTTTTGAGCTGGTGGCGAAAGATCCTCGCCTACCGCGACCGCATCCTCTCGCGCACCCTCTTCCGGACACGTAAAAACCTGCTCGACACCCTGGACCTGGAACGACGCCAGCTCATCGACACCTTTGAAAATATCAAGTTTGAGTATCTGATCGCGCGCTTCGGCCACCTCTTTGATGCCGACGCCGACTACGCCCTGCCCTCGGACATGCTCACCACCGAGGCCAAAGAGAGCCGCGCCGTGCCGGCCGAAGAACACGCCTCCTAGCAGCAGATCCGGCCTCTTCCCTGTTTCATCATCTTCCCCACTTAAAGGAGCTTCAGATGAGCCAAAAAGTCTATGTCGTTGGCGTCGGTATGACCCCATTCGAAAAACCCGGTCGGCGAGACTGGGACTACCCCGATATGGTCAAAGAAGCCGGTACGCAGGCCCTGGAAGACGCCGGCATCGACTACAGCGCGATCGAACAGGTCTTCTGTGGCTACGTCTACGGCGACTCCACCAGCGGTCAACGCGCCGCCTACGAACTCGGCCTGACCGGCGTGCCGATCTATAACGTCAACAACAACTGCTCCACCGGCTCGACCGCACTTTTTATGGCCCGCCAGCTCATCGCCGGAGGCATCATCGACACCGCTCTGGCCCTGGGATTTGAGAAAATGCAGCGCGGCTCCCTCAAGACCGACGGACAGGAAGATCGCGCCAACCCCCTGGGACGCCACTTCGAGACGATGGCTTCGCAACGGGGATTTGCCCGCGCCCCGGCCGCCCCACAGATCTTTGGCAACGCCGGCCTCGAACATATGGAACGCTACGGCACCACGGCCGAGCACTTTGCAAAGATCGCCCACAAGAACCACCTGCACTCCACCAACAACCCCCGCAGCCAATTTCAGGATGAGTACACCCTCGAACAAATCCTGGAGTCGCGCCCGGTCCACCATCCCCTGACCATGCTGCAGTGCTGCCCGACCTCCGACGGCTCGGCCGCCGCGGTGCTGATGAGCGAGGCCAAGGTGCGCGAGCTGGGCCTGCAGGACCAGGCCATCGAAATCGCCGCGATGAGCATGACCACCGACATGCCGAGCTCCTTTGGCAAAAGCGCCATCGATCTGGTGGGCTTTGAGATGAGCCAGAAGGCCGCCCGTCAGGTCTACCAGAGTGCCGGCATCACCCCCGAAGACGTCGACGTGATCGAGCTGCACGACTGCTTCTCCACCAACGAACTCATCACCTACGAAGCTCTCGGCCTCTGCGACCTCGGTCAGGCCGGCCGACTGATCGACGAGGGACAGGTAACCTACGGTGGGAAGTGGGTAGTCAACCCCTCCGGCGGACTAATCTCCAAGGGACATCCTCTGGGCGCCACAGGCCTCGCCCAATGCGCCGAGCTAACCTGGCAGCTGCGCGGTCAGGCCGAACGCCGCCAGGTTGACGGCGCCGAAATCGCGCTGCAGCACAACCTGGGACTCGGTGGCGCCGCCGTCGTCACGCTCTACCGTCGCAGCTGAGCACGTCCCACTTCGCTGACCCTCGGGCAGAATTTCCCCCTTAGATTTCAATACCTTCGTCTGACCGAGGGTCGGCTTCTCGTCGGACCGAGGGGCAGCTTCCCGACTGACCCTCGGGCAGAATTTCCGCCTTAGATTTCAACACCTTCGACTGACCGAGGGTCAGCCTTCCCCGACTGACCCTCGGTCAGAATTTCCACCTTAGACTTCAACACCTTCGTCTGACCGAGGGTCGGCCTCCCGACTGACCCTCGGGCAGAATTTCCACCTTAGATTTCAATACCTTCGTCTGACCGAGGGTCGGCCTACCGACTAACCCTCGGTCAGAATTTCCACCTTAGATTTCAACACCTTCGACTGACCGAGGGTCGGCCTACCGACTGACCCTCGATCAGAATTTCCACCTTAGATTTCAACACCTTCGACTGACCGAGGGTCAGCTTCTCCACTGACCAAGGGTCAGCATTTCGAGGACCTGGAGATCCGGCTTCCCGGAGCCCCACCCCGGGAGTCGTCCCCTTGCTCTGGAATGTTGTTCCTGCCTCACGCGTAAACGCTCCTTGCAGTCGAGCCCACCATGCGCCATGTGATGGCCCGGCTAAATCCAAACCCACACGACTTGAACCAGGACCACCCCGGACGAGCGCACGCGCCTCGACCTGATCCTCAAAGGAAGACCTCATGAGCCTCACCGACCCGACCCTCTCTCACGATCTGGGACTGCGCGCGATGAGCGAAGATGGAAGCCTTCGCGTGATCGCCCTCAACGCCACCGCCACCGCTCGCGCGATCCTCAACGCGCAGCAGGCCGCCGGCTCCGAGGTCGCCAGCCGCCTGGCCGAGCAGGCCACCGCCACCGTGCTGCTGCGTCTGGCCATGAGCCCGGACTACCGCCTGCAGACCGTGCTCAAGCATCCCGACCACGGCTCCATCGTCGCCGACAGTCACCCCGACGGTGTGACCCGAGCGCTGGTGCAGCAGTCGCATGAGGCCACCATTCCCCTGGGGCCCCCGACTCTGCTGAGCGTGCACCGCGATACCTACACCGGAAAGCTCCACCAGGGCGTGGTCGAAACCCTGGAGGGCTACGGCCTGAGCGAGTCGATCGCCGGCTACCTCAAGCAGAGCGAACAGATCCACTCGGTGGTCGGCCTGCGCACCCTCTTTGATGATGCCGGAGAGCTCAGCTACGCCGGAGGCTACCTGGTACAGCTCCTCCCCGACGCCCACGTGGAGACGCTGGCCACGGTGACCGAGCACCTGGAGAAGACCGGCACGCAGCAGATCTTTGTCGACGGCAGCTTCGAGAGCGAAAGCATCATCAAAGAGATCTACGGCGAGGTGCCCTACCGCATCCTCGGAGAGGATCAGTTCCGCTTCGGATGCAACTGTGGTGAGGAGCGCATCCTGAGCGCCCTGGCCACCTTAAGCCCCGCCGAAATCGCTGAACTCGCCAGCTCGCCGGAGCCCCTGGAGATCGCCTGCGACTATTGCAACATCACCTACCATATCGACCCGGCACGGCTGCGCCCTCAGGACTGAGGCGCCCCCACCCGGCGGCGATAGGCCCGCTCGGGGCCTCCGGCCAAAAGCTCGATCTGCGTGATCTCGGCCGGAGCCCCGATGCGCATCGGCGGCCCCCAGTAGCAGGTACCACGGCTGACATAGATCCAGGTCTTCTCCTCCCGTGCCAGACCGATCGCGTAGGGGTGAAACCAGCCGATGATGAGATTCCAGGGCCACATCTGCCCTCCGTGCGTATGCCCGGAGAGTTGCAGATCAAACCCGGCACGGGCGGCCTGATGAATGCTCTTGGGCTGATGCGCGAGCAACACACTCACATCATGCTCCGGGGCCCCGGCTTTGGCCGCCTCCGGATCGGAAGCGTCCTCCGGACGATGCCGCGCCGCTGAGTAGTCGGTACAACCGGCCATCAGCACTCGCCCCCCCTGATGGTCAATCAGGTCATGAGCATTGTTGAGCACCCGAATCCCCCTGGCCGCCAGCGCTTCACACCACCCGGGCGCGTCCCAGTAGTACTCGTGATTCCCCGTGCAGTAGTACACGCCGTGCGGCGCGCGCAGATCGAAGATCGGCTCCACATCCTGCCAGATATGCTCGACCATCCCCTCGATCAGGTCGCCGGTGATGACAATCACGTCGGGCTTTAGCGCCATCACCCGCTCGACGATCGCCTGCACATGGCCTCGCCGCACCGTGGGCCCGACATGAACGTCGGAGATCTGCACGATGCGAAACCCCTCCAACGTCTCGGGAAGATGCGCCAAAGGCACCCCCACCTCGACCACATCCGGCACACGCAGCGCCTGATACATGCCCCACTTGGAAGCCAGCGCCGCGCCACCCACCACCGAGGCATTAAGCGCATTGCTCATAAAGAGCCGCCTTGAAGGGTCAGCCGCCACCGCCTCCCCGGAAGACGCCTCACCAGGCTCCGGCACCGCCGGCACACGACCGAAGCGCGTCGAGATCCAGTAGCCCAGATCTTTGAGCAGCATCAAAATCAGCAGCAGCGAAAAGAACCCCACCCCCACATAAGTTGCCCAGTGCATGATCGAGTAGAGCGGCTCTACCCGAGGCATCGAGCGAAGCCCCATCGTGACCATGCTCAGCGCCAGGTGCCCCACCACCGCCACCGTGACCCACACCCGCAGACGACTCGCCTCCGCAAGCGGACCGTGTAGCCGACGCCACACATAGTAGTGTGCCCCCAGCCAGAGCACCGAAACCACAACGAGAAAGAGCAGGATCATCACCATCGTCACCAGCCTCGGCACCGCATGCGGACGCCGCCTTTGCGGCGCCCGCCCTTTGTCCATCCCGGCCAACCGAACAGCCCCGCCACCGTTTCGCGGCCAGCCTCACAAGCCCTCAGATCACGCGATTCTGAGGCATTCGGCTTAAATCCACCTCAAAATCCGCCCGGCCAAAGGAGGTGCCCACCGCCGCAGCCGCATGGACCAACAGCGAATCCACCGGCACCAACCGCGTCTGGTCGGCGACCTCGGCAATCTCCACGCTGGTCATCTGTCCATTCTGCAGCGCCACCATCCGTCCCCAGCGTCCACCGGCCACCAGCGAGGCCGCGTGCGCCCCGAACGCCGTCGACAACACCCGATCAAACGCTGTGGGCGTGCCGCCACGCTGAATATGCCCCAAAATCGTGGTCCGGATTTCGCTGTCGACCAGCGGCTTGAGCTTCTCGGCCAGGAGGTTCCCGACTCCCCCCAGTCGAATGGGATCCGGGCTATCATCAATTCGCTCCCGCACCACCTGCTCGCCATCGAGCATGGTGGCTCCTTCGGCGACCACGATCATCGTAAATCGCTGGCGTTTCTTACGCTTGCGGCACACCCGGGCAACCTCCTCCACATCAAAGGGAAGCTCCGGCACCAGGATTACATCCGCCCCGCCGGCCAGTCCGCTGTGCAGCGCCAGCCATCCGGCGTAACGCCCCATCGTCTCCAGAATCATCACCCGACTATGGCTCTCGCCAGTGGTCTGCAGGCGATCGACGGCTTCGGTGGCCACGGCCACCGCTGTATCAAACCCGAAGGTCCGGTCGGTATGCATCAGATCGTTGTCGATGGTCTTGGGCACACCCACACACTTCACGCCCTTCTCGCTGAGTCGATGCGCGATGCTCATGGTGCCGTCGCCGCCGATGACCACCACGCCGTCGAGCTTGAGACGGTGATAGTTCTCCACGAGCTGGTCGCTCACATCGGCCCCACCGGCCAGGTAGTGATTGAAGGGGTTGGCTTTATTATGCGTGCCCAGAATCGTACCGCCACGCGCCAGAATCCCTTTGAGCGCCACCAGATCGAGTTCGCGGCTGCGCCCCTCGATCATCCCCAGAAACCCCTCTTCAAACCCGATCACCGTAGCGTCGCATTTGAGCAACAGGCTCTTGGTCACCGCTCGAATCACCGCATTGAGTCCGGGGCAGTCTCCGCCACCGGTGAGCACACCAATTCGCATTGTATCTCCTTAATCATCACGTCTGCAGGTCTTCACGATCTACGGCCTTCAACATGCGCCCACGGCGATGTTTCATCAAGCCCACTCCACGCCTTAGCCATCTCATCAGAGCGTCTGAAAGGGCCTTCATCACCGGCAACGCAACCCCCGGAGCGGCGCGTATGAATTCGCCCAACCGTCGGCCCGGCTTCATCGCCAGCCTCAAAGCGCTCGCACACCCCTCCTACGGTGCAGCACGCCCCATGGACGACTTCGCTTCCGATAACCCGCGAAGCTCTCTGCCGGGGCACCTCGGATCGGCGTCGACCAGCGCCCACGTCATTGAGGCACAACGTCCGGTACTGCGTCTGCCTGCTCACACGACGCGGCGCGCTCTCATCCCGCCTTGTACGGAAGATTTCCTCGACTGACCAGACGCCTCACCAGGCGCTTCCCGCCCCCGCAAAGCCGGCATGATGAGAGGCCCCCTTCGAGCGTCCCCTGGCCACACGGCGTCGCCCCACGCTGGCCTCGCCATTCATCCTCCTCCCTTATACCCCCCTCGAACACGCTCCACCGCTCGACACTAAAGCCCGGCAGATCGCTGCTGACTTCCGAGTGCGACAAGTCGCTCCAGCAAACGAAGGACCTGCTCCGGGCCGTCCACCCGCGCGCTCGCTGCGCTCGCGCGATCCTCGGGCGCCACCAACACCCCGCAGGACTCGCCATCAAGCACCGCGAAGGCATCCTCGTCAGTGACATCGTCCCCCACATACATCGCATACACGCCCCCTGGAGCCCGAGACTCCGCCCTGCGAACCACCAGATCCGTCGCCCGTCCCTTATGCCAGTCGATCGCCGGCACCGCCTCCAGCACCTTTTTGCCCGCCTTGCAGCGCAACCCGTCGCCCGTCTCGGCAAGCTCCCGCGCACGCTCGACCAGCCCCTCCTCCCCCTCCGCGAGCATCCGGTAATGGAGCGCCACCCCAAAAGGCTTGCGCTCCAACACCACGCCCTCCAGCTCCCCAAACTCCTGTCCCCAGCGCTCCTCCAGACGTTGTAGCGCCCACCGTGCCTCTTCGGCCCCGGGAACCACCTCCACATCGCCCCCTTTCCAGGCCATCTCCAACCCGTGGCTTCCCAGGTAACTCACCCCGACCACCGGCAGCCGCGCCCGCACATCGTGCAGCGATCGCCCGCTGATGATGGCAACCTCAACGCCCGCCTCTACCAGCGCGCTCACCGCCTCCAACGCTCCCGGCAGCGCGCGAGCCTGATCGTAATGCTCCGTGATGGGAGCGAGCGTCCCGTCGAAATCTAACATCACCACCAGCGCGCGTCCTCGTGCCAGCGCCCCCCCAACTTCGACCTCCACATCTTGTAGCATCTTCATATCCCCTCCTCAGTGCTGTCGCTTTTAGCGCCCTACTCCGCCCGAACTTCCCGCTCCCGACTCCCCTCCCACACCTCTGTGAACATAGCGCGCTCACGCGGGGGATCCACAATCAGACGAGCACTTCGACGCATCCCGACATAGGCAAAAATCCATCCGATGAGCACGTAAACACGGTTTCGAAACCCGATTAAGAAAAGCAGGTGTACAAAGAGCCAGGCCAGCCAGGCCATCAGTCCGCCGAACTTCAGAGTTCCCACCTCGGCAATCGCCCGGGCTCGCCCGATCGTGGCCATTTTGCCTCGATCCCAATACACAAAGGGCTTGAGTTCCTGCCCCTTGACCGCCCGCACGATATTTTGGGCCGCGTGCTTCCCCTGCTGCACCGCCACCGGCGCCAGTCCGGGCAACACCTCGCCATCGGCGGTCTTCAGGCGAGCCAGATCGCCGATCACGTACACGCGCGGATCTTCGGGCATGTGCAGCTCCGGCACGATCGAGACGCGCCCCATCCGGTCGAGCTCCACGTCCAGGGTCTGGACCAGCGGCGAGGCCTTAACGCCGGCAGCCCAGATAACGGTCCGGGTGAGAATACGCTCGCCATTGACCGTCACACCCTCCTCGTCGATCTCCTCGACTTTTGCGTGCAGACGAACCTCCACGCCCATCTTCTCCAGATCGTGAAGGGCCCGCTCCGAGAGGCTCTCGTCGTATCCGGCCAGCACCCGTGACCCGGCATCCAGAAGCATCACCCGGGCGCGCTTGGGATCGATCCGCCGAAAATCTTTGACCATCACCTGATAGGCGATCTCCTTAATCGCCCCGGCCATCTCCACGCCGGTGGCGCCGGCCCCCACCACCACAAAGGTCAGCAACCCCCGCCCCTCAGAGCCCGGGCCCTCGCGCTCGGCCTGCTCAAACACCTTGAGAATCTGGCGGCGGCAGGTCAACGCGTCGCGCAGGGTCTTGAGCCCGGTGGCCTGGTCCGCCCACCCCTCATTGCCGAAATAGTTGGTCTGCATCCCGGTGGCCACCACCACAAAGTCATAGCGGACCTCACCACCGTCATAGCTCACCACCTGACGCTCCCGATCGATGGCCAACACCTCTCCCAGCAGCACCTGCACGTTCTCCTGTCCGCGGACCACCTCGCGGATCGGGGAGGCGATGTCGTCGGCCGAGAGCCCGGCGGTGGCCACCTGGTAGAGCAGAGGCTGAAAAAGGTGATGGTTATGGCGATCGATCAACACCACATCGACCGGCGCCCGCTTGAGCGCTCGGGCGACATTGAGACCACCGAACCCGCCGCCCACGATCACCACACAGGGGCGCGCGCTCCCTTCCCGGCGGCCGACGGGGGAGAGAATGTCACTGGCTACAAGAGGAACTTCGCTGGCGTCCGAAGGGGTTTCAACTGGCATGTTGGCTCCGGGTGCATTTGAATAAGGCCCGGTGAGCAAAGCACAACGCCGCACATCCCGGAGCCTTCCCAGGGTGCGGCAAAGTTAAGCCCCCTCGCCCCCAATAGAAGCCCCACGCCGAGCGATGCCATGCCCCACGACAAGCCCCACTCGCCCTCCTGCCTGCGCAACCAGGAACCGATCCTCCACGAACTTCGCGACCTCCTGCGGGACGCCTCCCGCGTCTGGGAGATCGGCAGCGGCACCGGTCAGCACGCCGTGTTCTTCGGCCGCGCGCTCCCCCACCTGACCTGGATGCCCTCGGACCGCCCCGAACATCACCCGGGCATCGAAGCCTGGCGCAACGAGGCCGCGCTCCCCAACGTTGAGCCCGTACGCACCTTCGATCTCTTTGATCTGGAGCCCCCCGTCGATGAGGCCGATGCACTCCTGGCCATCAACGTCATCCACATCGCGCCCTGGGAGGCCACGGCTCGCCTCTTTGCCCACGCCGACACTGCTCTACGAGACGACGGACAGGTGATCCTCTACGGCCCCTACATCCACCCCCAACGCCCGCTCGAACCGAGCAATCAACGCTTTGATCAATGGCTGCGCGAACGCGACCTCCGTAGCGGGATCCGCGAGCTCGAGAAGATCGATGCCTGCGCCCGGGCCCGGGGCTTTGAACGCGTGATCACCCGACGCCTGCCCGCCAACAACGATCTCCTGGTGTACCGCCGCACACGCTAGTCGCGAGCGCCCTCCAGACGCTCACAGGCCCAGTCGTCGCCCCGCGCACAGCCCTGCTCAAGCAGGCGGCGACCATCGTCGCGACGCCGGGGATCGTCCAGCAACATCGCGCCTCGTCGGCTGCAACCATGAGCCTCCCCCAGACCGCAAGCCCGGGCGTAGAGCACCCGGGCCCGTTGGCGATCTTCGCGGACCACCTCCCCAATCTCGTAAAGGTGCCCCAGTCGCAGACAGCTCTCCGCATCATCGGCCTCACACCCCGAGGCCATCACCCGACGCGCACGCTGGGGGCTGCGGGGCACTCGAACATCGTCCATGAGAATGGCTGCTGCGCGACTGCACGCGCGCCCCGGCTCCAGCCGGCAGCCGCGCTCAAAGGCCTCCAGCGCTTCCACGACCTCGGCACTCTCGCTCGCCTCGGCGTAGAGCCGGTGCCCCAGGTGCCAGCAGGAGCGCCCGAAGCCCCCCTGGCAGCCACGCCGATACGCCTCCAGGGCCTCCGGACTCCCGGCCCGCTCTTCACCGGCCATCTCAAAGCTCACCGCCACGTTGTAGCAGCCCTTGGCCCAGCCGGCCTCACAGGCCCGCTGATGCAGCGCCTCGGCCAACGCCTTATCTTCAGGCACACCACGCCCCTCATCGTATAAGAGCGCCAGCGCATCACAGGCCTGCCCGTTGCCCAGTTCGCACCCGATCCAGAAGCGCACCGCGGCCTGTGCCTCCTCGGGCTCCCCGCTGCGCCCATCACGCAGCATCACGCCCAGGTTATAACACCCCCGGCTATTGCCCATCTCACAGGCCGTCTCAAAGGCCTCTCTGGCCAGCTCCGGATCGCCGGCGATGCCCCGCCCCCGAAGTCGCACCACGCCCAGACTGACACATCCCTGGGCGTTCCCCTCCTCGCAGGCTTTGACATAGTACTCGGCCGCGCGACGATGGTTTTCACTCACGCCGGCACCGCGCTCATAGAGCATTCCGAGCAGCGTGCAGCCGTACTGCTCGCCCTCCTCACAGCCCCGACGGTAGAGCGCCGCGGCACGTCCGGCGTCGACGCCGCGTCCGCGCCCCTCCTCGGCAAATGCACCGGCGAGCACGCAGGAGAGTGGATGCCCCCCGTCGCAGCCCGCCTCTAAGAAGGGCAGCACGCGTACCGAGTCATCCTCTGCGTCATCCCTCTCGGCGAGCCGAAGGTTGTAATGCGTGAGCAGGTCCTCGCAGCCCTGCGGATCGCCTCCGGCACAGGCGCGCGTAAAGTAGGTTACCGCCAGCTCGGGCGAAGGCTCCAGCACGTTACCAAAATGGTAGAGCCCCGCGATCTGGCGACAGCTCGGCGCGTCTCCCAGGTCGCATCCGCGTCGCCAGTCGGCCACGGCCAGCTGCGGCGTGGCCGGGGCACCCTGGCCGTGGAAGCGCATCCAGCCGGCCCCCAGACACCCCGGCCCCGCACCCAGCTCACAGGCGCGCACGTAAAGCGTCCGCGCCCGCTCCAGATCGAGTTCTACCCCGCGGCCGAGCACTCGCAACGAGGCCAGCGCCGTGCACCCCGATCCCACCCCGGCCTGGCAGCGCTCCTGAAGCACCACCACCGCCTCATCGAGCACTTCGGGGATCGGCGTGCCATCCCACAGGTAGCGATCCAGGCCGGCGCAGGCCGCAGACACCTCGGCGCAGAGCCCCGGAGCATCCGTGCTCCCGCCCTCCGGCACCACCGGCGACGCCTCGCCAAGCGCTTCAGGCTCGGCGACGCTGCCCACGCTGGCGCAGCCCGCCAGGAGCCCGCTCAGCAGCAGCGCCACCCAGAGTCCCCCGAGATTACGAACCCTTACATCCACGTCTATTCTAACCTCCGCCCCCCTATGTTACCTTCAGGCGCGTTGAGCGAGCAACCACCTACCCACGCCGAAAACCGCCCCCGAAGAGGTTCACGGGCACGCGCTGCCTCACCCTTTAAGCGCGGTGCCCTCACGCCGTGTTCGGGTGCATGCTGCGGCAGGAGCCTTGAGACGCTATGGATGCCGGGGACGTCTTAGAGCAGGGCAAAATCATCGGGGGGAAGTACTGCCTGGAGGAGCTGATCGGGCGAGGCGGCTTTAGCAACGTCTACCGCGGCGTGCACATGAGCATGGATCGGCGCGTGGCCGTCAAAGTCTTCGACCCCACGCTCCCGGCCAACCAGGATCCGGAGCGCGCCCGACGCCGGGCTGAGCGCTTTGAGCGCGAAGCCCGGCTGGTCAGTCAACTCACCCATCCCAACACCGTGACGATCTACGACTACGGCGTCGATCACAACGGCGTGCTCTACCTGGTGATGGAGTACATCGACGGCGTCACGCTCAAACGCGCTCTGGCCGACCGGGGCCCCTTCGATGAACACCAGGCGGTGTCCACCTTTCTCCAGATTCTGAGCAGTCTGGAGGAGGCCCACCACCGCAACATGCTCCACCGCGACTTAAAACCCGCCAACATCATGCTCGCCCCCAACTTCAAGGGCGAAGAGGTCGTCAAAGTGCTCGACTTCGGAATCGCCCGTATCATGGGTGACTCCGGTCCGGAGCTTGGCCCCAACGGTCGCAAGCTCTTTCTTGGCACCCCGCGTTACGCCCCGCCTGAGCAGCTTCAGGGCCAGGAACTCACCTTTGCCGCCGACATCTTCGCCGTGGGCGCGCTCTTCTATGAGGCGCTGGTCGGCGAGCCGATGATTCAATCATCAACGCTACGCGATTGCGCTCTGGAGGCCCGGGCGACCACTGCCTGGACCCTGCCTCCCCACCTTCGGGTGCGCCCCGCGCTGGCCGCGGTAATCGAACGCGCGGTCAGCAAAGCCCCCGCGCAACGCTACGCCTCGGCCAGTGAGATGCTCCGGGCGTTGGAAGCCTGCGAGGTCGTAGCCTCCAACGCTCTCCCCGATCCGACCAGCGAAGAAGAGTCCAGGCTCGGGACCAGCGGCCCCGTGATGGACCCCAACGTGCTCGACCCGGATCAATCCGAAAACTACTTTTTGTGGGCCTCTCAGCCGCGCCAGCAGCGCACCTCCCCTCCTCCCAGCCCGGCCCGCACATCGCGCTCCGGCCCCCACGCTCAGCATCGCGCTGCCTCCGGCGGGCACCCCCGCCCGAACCTGGAGGAGCTTGAGCTCGATCTTCCCAACCCCGCCCCTCGCCGCGCCCCCTCCGACCGCACCTCCTCCGGTCGCCAGGAAGCGCTGGCGCCACGCCCCCCCCAACGTCGCCACCGCATGAAAGTGGCCCTGGGAGTCCTGGCACTCGCCGGCGCCCTTGCCGCCGCGCTCCTCCTGCGCCCCGGAACGCTGACAGAGCCCGCACCGCAGCCCTCCGCCGCGGCTCCCGCACCGCAGCCCCCCGCCACCGCGCGCCCCTCGGTCTTCACCACCGACGGCATTTTACTGGCCGCGCGCTCCGGAGGTTGGCGAGTGGTCGACGCCCGCGACCCGGTCACCCTGGAGGGGCTGAGCTACGACGCCACCCTGATCGCTCGCCAGGACGCGACCCTGGAGTTGACCGTCTACCGGGCCAACGACTCTCAAGCGCTCCATGACATCCTCGCGGCCATCTCGCCACCGGATCTTCATGTGGTACTCGACTTTCACGTCGCGCGCATTCACCCCCGAGACGCCTCCGACACCGACGATGCCCTCGCGCTCGTCGAGCATCTGAGCCGCTACCGCGAGCTTGTCTTCGAGCAGACCCGGCAAGCCTCCCAACCTTGACAGGAAAGCTCACACAACGTTCACTCCTTACCCACCTGCTTACGCATAACCCGCTGACGCTGACGCTGACCGATGACGATGAAGGTGCCGATGTCCCGCTACCTCTCACCCCTGCTCGCGCTGTGCGCCCTGACCGGGCTCACCCTCACCTCCGCCGCTCCTGCCCTTGCTCAGTCCAGCCTGGTCCTCGGCGGCACCGCCTACAGCGAAGAAGGCGAACTCACCGGCGAACAGCAGATCAGCGTTCAAGAGCGCGACGAGAGCTTCGCCTACGAAAACGCCGACTTCCTCAGCGCGCGCATCCTCTACCTGCGCCCCTTTAAAGAGCACTTCCGCATCGGCGGCGGCATCGACTTCATCGGAAACTACCGCGCCAACGTGCTCGATGAGGATGGCCAGCCCGAAGACCCCATTGAGGTCTACGAATTCGGCCCCCTGCTTGAGGTGATGGCCCACGCCGAGTGGAACATCGGCATCACCGAGCGCATCGACCTGGGCCTGGGAGCACAGGTGGGCCTGGTAGGACTCTTTCCCCGGGGTGATCTTCGCGCGGAGATCCGCGAGCTTCAGGATCAAGACGTCAACACCTTCATGCTCCCCCGACTGGGCTGGAGCGCGGCGCCCCAGGTGCTGGCGACCTATCGCTTTGATGAGCGACTCGCCCTGCGTGCCGATGTCGGGGTGCAGTGGCAGTCGATCTGGATCTTTAACACCGAGCAGAACGTCAACGACGTCGCGTTTCGAAAAAAATGGACCGCCGGCACCATGCGCACCCGCGTGGGCCTGGCTCTGGAAGTCCGCCTCTGAAGAGCGCCGCCAATTTGCCCGGGGGGAACCCTCCCCGAGTACTCTGAGCCCATCTGATCTCCCTGACCCGATCCCGGTGCCCTCCTACCCCAGGACGAGCCATGAGCAGCCCCTCCCCGACTGTTGTCCGCCGCGGCCCACGCTGGTTCACCTGGCTGACGCCGCTGGTGCTGAGTCTGGCGCTTGTTGCCTGCTCAGAGAGTGAATTTGACCCTCGCAACCCGGCCCGCGGCCCCGGCTCGGCCGCCGGCGATGGCAGCGCGGTCAGCACTGGCGAGTTCGTCGGCGGCACCGACGCCTTGCCCGCCGCGCTCCCGGTGGAGCCCCCCCAGGGCAGCGCAGTGCCCGACTGTGGCGCCGAATGCTTAACGTTTTGCGACGCCCAGAACCTGGAGAACCCCGTCCACCAGGGGCTCTGCACCAGCCTGTGGGGCGTGGGCCTGGAACCTCAACCCATCTACGCCAACGAGGCCTGTCGCAGACTCTTCGTCGATGTCGTCGGTCGCTTCCCGACCCGCGGCGAGGTCAACCGAAGCTGCGCCGGAAAAAGCTGGGATGAGGTCGTCAACGCGCTCCTGGACTCCGAGGCTTTTGTCGAGGGCAACCAGCGCTGGTGGGCCGATAAGTTCCTCTACAACACCCGCGCCCTGAGCATTGAACGCATCTACGATATGGATGCGCTGGTCGGCAAACTCTACCGCGGCCAGGTCGCCTACGATCACTTCGCCGCCATCGCCAGCGCGCACCCCGTGCTCACTCGCCGTCACGACACCGCCGGCGACCGCGCCGAGGCCCTCTTCCACCTCTTTATGGGCCGCCCGCCCCTGGGCAGCGAGCGCAGCGACCTGGCGCGCCTCTACGCCCTGTGGACCAACGGCTACTACGACCATCCCACCCTGGGCATGCGCCTGAGCGACGCCTACATCCGTTACCGCTGTGTCGACGATGAGGGGCAGATCGATCCGAACAGCCGCGGAGAATGCACCAGCATCCTCTACGGCTACAACGAACTCATCCTCAGCCCGGATGTCCGCGCCGACGGCGAAGACGGTCAGATGTGGAGCGGTCTGCTACGCGCCGATGAGTGGGAAAAACTCCAGATCCCCGGCCGCCTGCTGGCCCGCCAGCAGGCCTTCTGGGAGACAGCCGTCGATCAGGTGATCCAGCGCTACCTGGGCTACGACCTTGGCACCATGGTCCCGGAAGTGCGCCAGGCGCTGGTCCGGCATCTACTGCGCTACAACGGAGACATCCGCGCGGTGCACCACGCCATCCTCACCTCGGTGGCCTACCTGCAGACCGCCCGCGGACTCACCGACACCGACCACCGCTGGACCTTCGGCCCTCTCAAGCAGGTCGACGCCGAGGTCTGGCTCGACTCCATCAAGCACACCCTGGATTACGACCTCTCCCGCTGCGATCACCGCATCAGCGACCCCCGCGACCTGCTCAACGCCGACTCCATCAGCGCCATCGCACTCCTGGAGAGCTCCGACTGGGAGATGCGCGACGATGGCGAAGACGTCCGCCGCGACTACAGCGACCTGGCCCGCAACCTGGGCGGCTGCCCGGCCAATGAGGTCGGTGGACGCTTTAAAATCGTGAGCATTCTGACCACCGCCACCCAGCTCAACTTCGTCAACCAGGTCTGCGACCCGGCCGGAGCCCGGGGAGACGGCGCCGCGATCGAAGGTCTCCTGCCCCCGGACGTCCACCCCGACGCCGCGGTCACCCCGGCCCTGGCCCAGTCGATCCTGGAGCATCAAATCGAGCGCTTCTACGGCCGACCGATGACCGACGACGAACGCGCCATGGCCACCACCCACGGCGACACCTGTGAGCGCGCCCTGTGTCGGGCCGCCGAGTTCGCCCGCCCCTCCTGCTTCGCGCTGCTCTCCAGCTCCGAGATGCTTTTTTACTGAGCCCCCGACCCACTTCAACGAGGTTTACGATGTCAGACAACGCAGACTCCAGTGGTATCAAGTTCGGGCGGCGCTCCTTTTTAAAAGGCCTGGGCGTAGCCGCGGCCTCCATCGCCATGCCTCACATCTGGATCCCCAACAGCGCCATCGCGCAAACCGAAGCGCGGGGAGCGGCCAAACACCTGATCTACATCCGCCTCTCCGGCGGCTTCCGCTTCACCGCAGCCTTCAACAGCGACGCCGCCGCCGAGTTCAACCCCTTTGGCAAAGCCGAAAACGTCGCCAGCGGCGCCGAGTGGGGGGTGGGCAAACTCTTCGAACTTGCCGGCTGGCTCAACGGCGACCAGGGCGCCCAGCGCGCCGCCCTGGGCATGCGTCCGCTCACCGAGATGGCCGACCAGATCGCCGTGCTCCCCTGCATCGATCACGAGCCCCTCTCGGCCCGGGCCGACGGCAACCACAACACCGGATTGCAGCGCTTTAACACCGGCTATGTCGGCGGGGGCACCTCTTTTCTGACCATGATCAATTACGGGCTGCGCGAGCGTTTTGAGGCCGCTCGTCAGCGCGGAGAGGTGGCCCTTCCGGCCTTCTCCCTGGGGGACTCCGGGATGGCCCTGGGCTCGGGTATCTACGCCGCCCACCGCCCCCCCGTGATGCAGGGCGATGGCTTTGAGAGCTTTGGTTTCTCGGCCGCTAACACCCTGCCGGAGTGGGCTCAGATGATGTCGGCCTCCGTCGACCAGCGCTACCGCGACGTCCATCACCCCCAGAACCGCGCACCGGTCGACGCCTACATGCAGACCCGCGCCGCCACCGAACTCTACGCCGAGATCTTCAACGACGACGTCCTCAAGATTCGCAACGGCTCCGACGAACCCATCGACGGGCTGAGCAATCAGGATCTGGCCACGATCTTCGGCAACAGCCGCGCCGCCCGAAACGTACGTCTGGCACTGCGCCTCTTCCACTTCGGCTGCCCGGCGGTCTACTTCAACCAGGGCTCCTACGACATGCACTCCGGCGAGGAGAACGGGCTCCCGCGTCACATCGAGGAGCTGGGCCACCTGTTGAGCGGCCTGGAGGTCGCCCTCAAAGCCATGAGCCACCCCGAAGGCGGCACCTACTGGGATCACACCCTGGTGGTCTGCGGCAGCGAGTTCGGTCGCACCGCCCGCGGCAGCCGCTTTAACTCCGCTCGCGGCAGCGACCACGCCGGAGACTACGCCACCCGCTGGATGTCGATGCCGGTGATGGGCGGCCTGATCACCGCCGCCGGCAAGGGCGGCCGCTCCCTGGGCATGACCCGCCCCTCCGACCTGGCCCCCGAGGGTCAGGTCTACTCCTACCGCTCGCTGCTCAAGACCCTGATGGACGCCCTGGGCTGCGACCACCGCGAGTTCTTCCCGGCCGATCGCCCCTTTGACGATCTCTTCGCCTGAGAGCCCCCGATGTCTGCCCAACGCCTCTCCTTTGTTGTTGCCTGCGCCGCCCTTCTGGTAGGCGCCCCGGCCTGCGGCCCGGACTTCTCCGACCAGGCCCTTGGTGAGTTCTCCCCCTTCGAACCCCAGCGCCCGAATTTCGGTCATGAGAGCACCGACCAGGCCCCTACCTACCAGGGCGACAACGCCATGGTGCTGGAAGCCATCGAGCTCTACCGCACCGGAAACGATCTCCACAAAAAGGTGATCACACGCACCTGCAGCCCCAACGGCGGGGTCTGCCATAACCAGTCCGAGTACCCGGACCTACGCACGCCGGCAAACTTCCTTGCCACCATCAATGCCCCCTGCAACGTGCAACCCGGCGACTGGACCTCGGTCGACGACCGCTGCGAGCAGGCCGGCGACCGCTTCATGATGGCGGACCGCGACGCCCCGGAGGTCGAAATCGGCCACGTGGAGTACATCCCCGGCGACATTCAGGACTACCGCGAGGCCGGCATCCTTCCCGAGGTGGGCAGCCCGGGATTCCACGTCTTCCTGCGCGAGCCGCTTGCCATCGACCGCGAAGAAATCTGGGGAGGCGGCCGCTTTGTACGCACCTTCATCAACGACCAGGGCATCATCGAAGACCTGCCCTACGCCACGTTTACCACCCGCTGGTGGATCCTCGACGAAGGACGACACCTGGTCGGAGAGGTCCGAAACTACCAGATCGACCGAATCAACGAGCTCAACGCCGTGGGCATCGTCCAGGGCGATCTCAATCGCAACGGCATCTACGGCGCCCGCCAGGAGCGTCCCGTCTCGCTGCTCACCCCGGGAAGCCCCGAGCGTAGCTACCTCATCGGGCGGATGCGCGGCACCATGATGGGACAGCCGGTGGCCGGCTCGCGCATGCCCCTGGCCAACCAGCCCCTGACGATTCCCGAGATGCTGGCCCTCTTCTGCTTCGTCGAAGGCCTCCCCGCCGACGGGGCCTGGCCCGATATGAGCGCGGCCATCGACTACGCCTCCTGCAGCTACAGCGACGATCCCGAGAACCTCAACCTCCTCGGCGAGGGCGTCACCTGGAAGGGGCGAGTCTCCAAAGTGCTGCAGGCCAATTGCGGCGGGTGCCACGGCGGCAATAACCCGGCCGAAGACCTCGACCTGCGCAGCGAAGATGCCTACGAGCACCTCTTCAACGCCTCGGTCCAACGCCCCGGACTCAAACTGATCGAACCCGGCAATCCCGAGCAGAGCTACCTCTGGCTCAAGCTCATCAACGACGAGAGCATCGAGGGCTACCCGATGCCCTACAACCCGCTGACCGGCGAAGGCAGCCTGCGCGAGGGCGAACTCGGAGACATCCAGACCTGGATCACCAACGGGGCGATTCGCGACGAATAACCCCTAGACCTCACCCCCCCCGGCTTGCCAGGCCCCGAGGCCTTCTTCCTCGACGCTGGCCTTACTCGTAGCCCCCGCAACCCGGGGGCTACGTCCCCTCACCAACCCGACACACTCCCCCGACGGCGATACGAGCGATACGCCCGATGTGCGCTTGAGCTCCCACCCTCCCCCCGGCTATCCTCCGACCGACGCCCGGGCCCACCGGGCCCTTCGTTCGCCACGGGCGCCGCCCGAAGATGCCACCTCGCGCCTTCGCTGCGGTGGCCGTGGCAGTGTTCCGGCACCTCTCCCCCCGACTCACCATGTCCAACGCCCCGCTCCGTATCCTGCTCCTGCAGGCCCGCACCGCCGACGATCCCATGGCGCTCCATGAGCTCGACGCCTTTGCCTCCCAGTGCGGGCTGGGGCGAGAGGACTTTGGCACGTTCAACATCGCCACCGCCCCGGCCGCAGACCTGAGCCTGAACGGCTTCGACGCGGTCATGATCGGCGGCGCCGGCGCCTTCTCGCTGGTCCAGGGCGGCTTTGATTGGCACCAGGACTTTCTCTCGCTGACCCGAGACATCGCCGCCTCGGGCATGCCGATGTTCGCCTCCTGCTTCGGGTTTCAGGCCCTGGTTCAAGCCCTGGGCGGACGCCTCGCCAACGATGAGGCGCGCGCCGAGCTGGGAACCTTTGCGATCACGTTGACCGACGAGGGCCAGCACGATCCCCTCTTCGGCCAACTTCCCCGGGTCTTCGACGCACAGCTCGGCCATAACGACAGCGCGATCACCCTGCCCGACGAACTCGTGCATCTGGCCGCCAGCGAGCGCTGCCCTTATCAGGCGGTGCGTTTCCGCGGAACACCGGTCATCGCCACTCAGTTCCATCCGGAGCTGGGACGCGAGGGCAACCTGGATCGCTTTCGCAACTACCTGACGAATTACAAACCGCCGGGCCAGACCTTTGAAGAAGCCATGGCCTACGCCGAGCGCATCCACCGCCCCAGCCCTCACGCCTGCGGCCTCTTGCAGGCCTTTGTCGCCGAGGTCTCCCGGCAAAAAGCCGCTCACCGCACCCCGGAACTCGCCAAGAGCTGAGCTTCCCTTCCCCCCTTTCCAAGCACGTTATGACCCTTGAAACGATCGAGCCCTATCTGGAGCGCGCCGAAGCCCTCTGGAGCGATGAGGGCGTCCTCCCCGATGCCGAGCGCCTGCGCACCCTCGCGCTCGAAACCGGCCTGACCCAGATCGACTCCGAGTCCGCCGATCGCCGCGCCCTGGACGCCACCGCCCAAGCCCGCGAACTCCTGGATGCTCAGCAGACCGAGGAAGCCGTCGGCCTGCTGCGCCAGGCGGTCCTGCTCTCTCCGGTACGCCTGGAGCCCCACATGCTCCTGGCTCGACACTACGCAGGGCAATTCGAATCCAGCGGCGACACCGCCCACCGCCAACAGGCTCGTCAGCTGGCCATCCGCTGCCAGACCCTCTCCCCAAAACACACCCCTTCGGCCGAACTCCTGCGCACCCTGGGCATGATCGAGCAGCGCGACACGATGTCCTGGAAGCAAGCCGCCCTGATCACCGCGATCCTGGTCGGGATCAGCGCAACCATGTCGCTTTGCACGCGCTACACGATGACCCCGCCGGTCGACGAAAACGCGCGCCAGGAGATCCGCGACCATTTCGAAAACACCCCTCCGCCAGAACCCTGAATGCCGACCCTCGGTCAGCTCAAATTCGCGTAATTTCGGTCAAATGTGCTGACATTCGGTCAGTTCAAGCTCGCGTAATTTCGGTCAAATGTGCCGACCCTCGGTCAGCTCAAGCTCGCGTAACTCCAGCCCCAAATGCCGACCCTCGGTCAGCTCAAGCTCGCGTAATTTCGGCTAAATCCGCCGACCCTCTGAATGCCGAATGCGGTCAAATGTGCCGACCCTCGGTCAGCTCAAATTCGCGTAATTTCGGTCAAATGTGCCGACCCTCGGTCAGACCACTTCAGCCCCAAATGCCGACCCTCGGTCAGCTCAAGCTCGCGTAATTCCAGCCCCAAATCCCCCAAATGCCGACCCTCGGTCAGACCACACACGTCGCTCAGACCACACACGCAGCCCCCCCGAGGGCATCGACGCGCCCCCCTTCAATGCTCGGGGCCCATCCCCCGCGGCTCAAACACATACCCCTCACCGCTCTCATGAGCGTAGAGCATATGGATCGCCACCCAGGGAATGTTGCAGAAGAACCGCTTCCCCTGAAACGAGAGCGAGCCCCGCACACCCTGCACATCGTAGTCAAAATCGACCAGATGAAAGTCATGGGAGAAATTGAGCCGAAGCTCGGGCTGTCCGTAAAACTGCGGGGGAACCTGAACCCCCTCAACCCGGGGATCCAGGATGACCATGACCATCCCCTCGTCGATCAACCGGGTGAAGAGCGCTAACTTCGCCCCGGCCTGCGGATCAACGGGCACCTCCACGCTCTCAGCCACCGACGTGACCGGCTCCGGACGGCCAAAAGGCAGGCGCACGACGTTATCAACCTCCTCGAGGCTCTCCTCTTCGAGCCCCGCGGGCTCTTTTTCCGACGCCCCACCCTGCTCTCCGGTCTCCTCGTCCTCGGCACGCTCGTCCCCACCAGAGCCACGCACCGGAAAGAGCTGACGGACCTTCCCTGCGAGTTCGTCGTCCCGCTCACTCATCTTTTCTCTCCACGTCGAGGGTTCGCGGACGTCCGATACCCGCATCGGCCGCCTCGCACCTAAACCTTCACGCTAGGCGTCGAAGACGGCCAGCGTCAACTCTCACCGGGCTCTTCCAGGCTCAACCCGGACCTGCCACGCGTCTCACAGGCCAACGCCAGCGCACTACGCTCTTCGCCCGACGCGATCACGCTGGCCACCGTTCCCCGCAGACGCGCCAGATCAAAGGGCTTGCGTAACCAGGGATTCGGCAGCTCGTCGAGTAACAGACGCTCCGAGCGCAGGTACGAGCTGGCACTCATCGCCACCAGACGTTCCCAGTAGCGCGGCGCGTGACGACGCACCCACTGCACCGTCTCCAGCCCCACGCCGCCGCGAATACGCACGTCGCAGAGCACCACATCATACTCCGGATGCGCACTCCCCAACGCCCGCTGCGCCTCCTCAGCCTCGGTGGCCACATCCACATCATGATGCGTCTGAAGCACGCGCTTCAGGCTCGCCACCATCTCCGGATCAGGGTCGACCACCAACACGCGACCACGACGCACCCGACTCTCCTCGTCACCAAACACCTCGAAGATCTGCGTGGTCGGCTCACTGGCCGCCGGCAACTTCAGACGCACCAGACAGCCCCCCCGCTCCCCGGCTCCCACCTCGATCGAACCGCCGCAATCCCCCACGATCTGATGGCAGATCGCCAGCCCCAGCCCCGTCCCCTCCGAGACATCTTTGGTCGTGACAAAGGGCTCAAAAATATGCGGAAGCACCGCCTCCTCAACACCGGGGCCGTTATCTTCAAACTCCACCCAGACCCAGTCGCCCTGCTGCCAGGATCGCACCTCAATCCAGGGCGCTTCGTCCGCGCACTCCCGCAGCGCGTGCGCCGCGTTAATGAACAGATTTACGAAGATCTGCCCCAGCTGCGCCTGACTCATCATCACCGGAGCGCTCGCCAGGAGACTTAACCCCACCTCGACCTTCGGCCCCATCTCCGATCGCGCCATCCGCAACGAAGACTCCATCGGCTGCTCCAACCAGCTGGCCGTACGCTCGCCACGCTCCAAACGCGAAAAACTCTGAATGCTCTCCACAACCCCGCGAATCCTCTCGGCCCCCTCCAGCGCCGAGCGCAATCCCCCAAAGACCTCCTCTAAACCGCTGCTTTTCCCGGCATAACCACGCTGCTCCAGCCAGTCGCCCAGCTCCTCCAGAGCGAAGTCCAGGTTGGCATGCACGTAAGAGAGCGGGTTGTTGATCTCATGGCCCACCGTGGCCGCCATCGTCCCCATCACTACCAGGCGATCCATGCGCAGACGCTCGGCCAGCAGCGCCTTCTTCTCGGCCAGCCCGCTGATCATCAACTGCACCGCCGGACGCCCATCAAACACAATGGGCTGCGCGCTGGCCTCCACGCTCAACGTGCTCCCGTCAGCGCGCACCGCCCAGGCCTCCGCGCTCTCCACCGCCCGGCGCTCCTCCATCGCCTCCAGCAACTCCCCCGAACGCCACCCATCAAAGAGCGCCCCGGGTGCGCGCGCTGCAAACGCCTGCGGACTCATCCCCCACAGCCGGTGCGCGGCCCGATTGCCAAAAAGCACCCTCTCGGGGCTCACCACCACAATCGCCGAGCGCGACATCTCCACCACCGCCCGATGACGCGCCTCACTCTCACGAAGCGCCTCGCTGACCAGCGCGCTGTTTAGCAGAAGCCCGGCCTGTGAGGCCGCAACCTTGAGCAGCTCCAGGTGCCAGGGCGTAAACGCCTCGGTGATCCGATGTACCGAGGCGTAAATCACCCCGCTGATCGCCGGCCCCATATAACACGGCGCACAAATCGCACTCCGAAGGCTCAACTCCATGATCGACGGGGCTCGCCCCAGCACTGGATGATTATGAAGATCATTGATCAAGAGCGGCTGACCGCTCTCGCAGACACGGTTGACGATCGAAGAGGAAAACCCCTCCTCTTCCTTGCCGTCGTCCTCAACATGCTCACTCAGCGCGCGGGCCCGAATCTCCAACCCGCGCCCACTGTGGGTAAACAGGTAGACGTGATCGGCGTTGGTCAACTCGCGGGTCGCTTCGACCAGACGATTCAGCGCCCCTCCCTGCTCCGCCCCCGAGAGCATATGCCGGGTAAACTCATGGAGCTTCCGCAGCCCCTCCAGCTCGCTGGTTGACTCGTTCATAAGCCCTACCTCACCTGACGTGATCGCTTTGAGTAAGGATGAAGGTATAGTCGGCTCGCGGAGAAATTTAAAGCGCCGCCCATCACGACGCCCCTTCCCCCTCACACAACGCCCGACCTCCCCGTCTCCACTCGCGTGGCGGTGTTCGCTGCCGGACAACTCCGGCGCTCGACACCTTCCCCCCCTCATCGACGCCCTCTCCCTCCTACAATCACCGTTCACGGTGCCATCCTGGCACACTCAGCTGCCGAAAAACCCTCCCGAACACCGTATCCACCCCACTCCGTGACTGAAAAACCATCCCCGACACGATATTCGACGGGTCTGCCGACCCCAACACCCCTGCCCCTGTGCCAACCTGTCACACTTAGTGACTGAAAAACCATGTCCGACATGATTTTCAACAGGTCTGGCGACCCCAAATGTCCTGGTTGCCGTGACAGACTGTCACACTCAGCGCCTTGAAAGTCCTGGGCGACATGGTTTTCACGTCACGCGCTGACTCAAAAGTCCTGGTCACCGTGACATTCTTGCGCAGACTGAGGCCTACACCCCCCACCCGTCAGGGTATGCACCCCACTCGCTGACCGAAATACCTCAACCGATACGGTTGTCGCCTCACACGGCCACCGAAAAGCCTCACCCGATACGGTTTTCGTCGCACGGGGCCACCGAAAATCCTCACCCTTCTCGGCCCCTGCCCGACGCAGTGCTGTGCATATCCAGGCGCCCGGGAGTTCACCGGCGCTCACGTGTCGCCCCCCTTTAGTCCGCGGCGTTACGCCAGCCTGAGCTCCCGGAGCAACGCCTCGTAAGACCGGTATTCACCGTCACATGGCGCCCCCTCACAGTACTCAAAACGCGCCTGCTCCCCCAGCGCAACAACCGTCGAGGAGCGGGTGCCGTAATCGAACTCCGGCAGATGAACACAGGTGCCCTCAAAGGGATGCTCGTCGTCACGTTCGGCCATCCACCGCACAAGCTCATCGCGCACCTCGGCATCAAGCGCCTGGAGTGGATGAAGACGAGCCTCCAGACGCTCGAGACGCATCGAGGGGCTGGCGCCGAAGCTTCGTTCGCTGATGACGTAGTAGCCAGGAGCCCAGCGACGATGCTGCAAGCGCTCACCATCGCTCCAGACCACGGCGGCCCCCTGTGCATCGGCCATCATCAAATGAAAGCCACCGTAATCCCGAGGGGAGAGCGCGCGAGCGTACGCCACCGCCCCCTCCACACCCTCGCGGGCCAGCGCGTTCCAGACCAGCTCACCACGGGAGCGATGGTGATCGCGGCGCTCGACTTCAAAGCGGTTGGTGATCGCCACAAAGAGCCCGGCCTCGTTGAGCCCCAGCCAGGTACCTCCGGCCTGCTCATCGCGCGGAGCGAGCACCCGCATCGAGCCGCTGATACGCAGGGTTGGGGGCGCGGCCAGGCGACCAAATGACTCATCACGATTCGCCACGACAAAGAGTGGAACATCTGGCGCGCATCGCGTCGCCACAATCAACGTGCACATCGTATCCTCCTGCCAGCCATGATCTGGCCCTTCCTCGTTCCCTGCTTACGCTATCACCCCATGGATAAACCTCACCGGCGCGCCACTCTTCCGAACACTGCGGCACCGCAACGATCGAGGCCTTGATGTCTGTCTACCTTCGCGTCTTCGTCGTCGCCCTGATGCTCCTCGCGGCCGCGGCGGCCTGCTCGAAACAGCGCCCGGTCCCGGTCGACGACGCTTCCCTTCCATCGGCCGAGGAGCCCGCCACCCCGGCCCCCGAATCCGGGACACCCGAGTCCGCTACCCAGGAGAACTCTAAGGAAGGCGAGTCCGGTGCTTCTGAGCGTCTGGAGGCCACCGTCGTCGCCACCGACCTGGCAGCCCCCTGGGGGATCACGATCCCCCCCGACCAGCGCGTCTTCTTGACCGAGCGAGACCGGGGCCGAGTCGTGGAATACGTCGACGGTCATGTGCGGATCATCCGCAACCTTCCCGTCGACGCCACCGGCGAAGGCGGACTGCTGGGCATCACGCATTCTCCCGAGTTTGAAACCGACAACCTCCTCTACGTGTACTACACCACCGAAGACGACAATCGCATCGCGCGCTTCGCCCCCGACTCCGATGCCCCTGCCGACGTGATCTTCAGCGGCATTCCCCGTGCCCGCATTCATAACGGCGGGCGCATCGCCTTTGGTCCCGACGGCATGCTCTACGTGGGCACCGGTGACGCCTCCGTCCCGGAGCGCTCCCAGGCCCCCGACTCCCTGGCCGGCAAAATTCTCCGCATGACCTCGCAAGGCGGCATCCCCGACGACAACCCTTCGCCGGACTCCTACGTCTACACCCTGGGCCATCGCAACGTGCAGGGGCTGACCTGGGACAGCCAGGGCCGCATGTACGCCACGGAGTTCGGCCCGGGTCGCGATGACGAGATCAACCTTATCGAAGCCGGAAACAACTACGGCTGGCCCGAAGTCACCGGCCAGGCCAACCAGGAGGGCTTTCGCGATCCGATCTTTGTCCAGCAACCCGCCGATGCGTCCTGGAGTGGAATGACAGCCCTGGTCCAGGGAGCCATCCCCGGGTGGGAAGACCAGCTCATCATCGCGTCGCTTCGAGGCCAACGCCTCTGGCGCCTGGAGCTGAGCCCCGACGGGCAAGAGGTCGTCGACTCCGAAGCGCTCTTCATGAAGGAGTGGGGGCGACTTCGCGCCGTGGTCCAAGCCGCCGACGGCTCCCTCTGGGTGCTCACCAACAACCGCGACGGACGGGGCATCCCGCGCAAAGGCGACGACCATATCTACCGGCTTGCTCACCCCTGAGTCCCAGGGGGCCGGCGCCCTTCTGCCCCTCACACAGCGCGGAGGCCGAACACCTGCACGTGGCCCGGCAAGCACCTTCGGGGCCGCGACCGCCGGGCCACTTTGCCCCACCCCCTGAGTGACCAGCAGTCCCCCACTCACACGATGCCAGCTTCGGGCCGCGCGAGCCCCCCTCCGCGACGGCCACAACCAGGAGCGCTCCCGCACGCCAGATCACGCAGCGGCGCTGGTCTCAAGGCGCGTGCAGCGCCCCCCCACCACGTCGGCCCCGGCGGCAACGTGATGCCTCTTGAACCTCGCTGGCGTTGACAACTCGGCGCCGCTAACCTACCCAGAGCGCGCACGCTGGCGTCGGAGCTCACCTGGCCCGGAACATCCCCCCCCACCAGGCGCGTTCGGTACTCGCCCGACCTCCTACCTTTCTCACCCCTACAAGTTCATAGGATCCGCTCATGCCCAAGATAATCTGCGCCGAATGTAAAGCGATCGAAGACGTCGCGCAGGCCCCACCTCCCGGCACGCGCGCGATCTGCCTGGCCTGCCGTAAGGCCGGAGCCGCTCGTCGGCGAGGCCCCAAGAAGCACATCCCCCGTCGCCAGCATGGCACGCGTGTGATGCTGCCTATCACCTGTAGCGAATGTGGGGGCAAAGACACGCTTGATTACATGCCCAAAGGTGCCAAGCTCGAAGAGGTGCTCTGCACTGGCTGCGCGCGCACGCTCTTTGGATCGGACTCTCCCTGGGCCCGCACCGAGCAGGCCAAGCAGCGTGAAAAAGAGCGGGAAGCCAAGAGCTCCTGGGACTTCATCTGTGCCGAGTGCGGCCGCGCCGACCTCCTGCCCTTCCCTCCTCGTCCCGGCGAAGACTTCTTCTGCAAGCGCTGCCACCAGGACCAGGAGACCCCGTCCAAAGAGCGCCTGGCCGGACGCGAAAAAGCCGGCGGTGGCGTCTTTATTCGCAAGCGCGATAAGAACAACGCCTGAGCCCTTATTGACACCGACCTGAAGCCCTCACTACAACCTTCGGTCTTCCGCCATCCTCCGAGCCCCGTTGACGGGCCTTTGACTCGTCCAACCCCGGATCTTCGCTATGTCCGAGCCCTCCCTCCTCGATCGCGCCCAACTGGCAAGCACCCTCGACGAAGACGCGCTGCACAACGCGGTGGTCCGCGCCAGCTTTATTGCCGCCACCGACCGGGCGCTGGTTTTTGATCTCGGCCAGGAGCGCAAAGCCCACGTGGCGCGCGAAGAGTTCGGCCAGGAACTCCCCTTCAGCGCGGGCCAGGAGGTTGCCCTCCTGGTGGAGCAGCCTCAGGCCGAGGCCTGGAGCGCGTCGTACACCAAGGCCCAAAAACTTCAGACCTGGGAGTGGCTTGAGCACCTGGCCGCATCCGGCGAAGAGATCGAGGGCATCATCACCGGCGAAAACAAAGGTGGCCTCTCGGTCGACATCGGACTGCGAGCGTTCTTGCCGCGGAGTCACGTCGACCTCCACCGCGTCAACGACGTCACGCCCTACGTCGGGCGTCGCGCGCTTTTCCAGGTCACGGAATTCGACAAAAAGCGCGGCAACGTCATCGTCAGCCGTAAAGCCATTCTGGAGCGCGAGCGCAAAGCCGAGCGCAAAGAGCTGATCGAACGCCTGGCCGAGGGACAACGCTTCACCGGCACGGTACGCAACCTCACCCCCTTCGGCGCCTTTGTGGACATCGGCGGCATCGACGGCCTGCTGCACGTGACCAACATGAGCTGGGGCCGCATCGATCACCCCTCCGAGCTGCTGCGACCGGGCGATGAGGTCGAGGTCGTGGTGCTCTCCTGGGACCCGGCGAAGAAGCGCCTGGGACTGGGCCGCAAGCAACTCCTGGCCGACCCCTGGGACAAGATCGAGGAGCGCTACAGCGCCGGACAGACGCTGGAGGGCGAGGTGGTGAGCCTGGCTGATTTCGGGGCGTTTGTGGCTCTGGAGCCGGGCCTTGAGGGGCTGGTCCATGTCACAGAACTCAGCTGGACCGAGCGCATCAACCATCCCCAGGACGTGCTCAAGATCGGGCAGACCATCGCCGTGAAGGTCCTGAGTATCGACACCGAAAACCGGCGCCTCTCGCTGAGCGTCAAGGCGCTCACCGAGAACCCGTGGAACGCGGTGGTCGAGCGCTACCCGGTGGGTTCTCGCCAGCAAGGCCCGATTAAAAACATCACCGACTTCGGACTCTTCGTCGAACTGGAAGAGGGCGTCGAGGGCCTGGTCCACGTCAGCGATCTTTCCTGGACTGAGAAGATCGAAAACCCCCGTGAGCACTTCGACGTTGGTCAGGACGTCGAGGTCGTCGTCCTGGATGCCGACGCCGACACCCAGCGCATTAGCCTGGGCATCAAGCAGCTCTCCGGCGATCCCTGGGAGCAGGCAGCACAGACGATCAAGCCCGGCCAGAAGGTCAAAGCCACCATCACCCGCATCACCGATTTCGGGGCCTTCGCCGAGCTGACCGAAGGGGTCGAGGGGCTCATTCACATCTCGGAGCTGAGCAACGACCGGGTCAACGCCGCCTCCGAGGTGGTGCGTCCGGGCCAGGAAGTCGAAGCGCTGGTCATGAGCTTTGAGCGCGCCAACCAGCGCATCGGGCTCTCGCTCAAGCGTGACGAACTCGACGACGAATCCTCCCAGATGCGCAACTACTCCGAGGACGAGGCCTCGGCGGCCACACTCGGTGATATTCTGCGCGATCGCCTGGGCCTGGGCACCGAAGACGCCGCCGAAGCGCCCTCCCCCCGCGCCGCTACTCCCGAGGTCGAAACGAGCGCCGCACCAGCCAGCGCCGAAGACGACGCCTCCGTCCAGCAAGACGAGAGCGCTGGTGGAAGTGACACCGCGGCTCCCGAGAGCGACACGGAGCAAACCCCCTCCGAGGGCTGAGGCTCTCTTACAAACGATCGCACCTCTGAACCCCCGGCGCTTTGCGCCGGGGGTTTTCTTTTAAACTCGCTCCCCTCGAAGGACCGGAGGTCAGCTCGATTCACCTTAACGGGCCTGCTCTCTCCATCGTCCCCCGGGGAGGCTGACGCTCCCCGGCGGCCAAACCCACCGGCCCCAGAGCGTCCACTTACGCTTTATGTACAACCACTTAGAACGACCGAGGGTCAGCATCCATCAGCCCCCTTTCGAACCGGGCGTCCCAGAGTAACGAAGCCCGGCGCTTTTGCGCCGGGCTTCGTTTCGACCGCTTGATTCCGATGAAGCGCCCGGATTTTCTGCCACCTGGCGGAGGACCAGCTGGGCGCCGAGCTTAACTCAGATAATCTTCACGCAGCTCGTCCAGATAGTCCTCATCGAGCTCGTCGCCCTCCTCCAGCGCGCTACCTTCGTCGGCGCCCAGCTCCGCAGAGCCGTCCCCACCGCGGCGGCGCCGCGCCAGCGCCACCACCGCGACGACCGCCACCAGCAATCCGGCGAGTATGGAGCCCAGGAGCTTGGCGTTATCCTCGGGGGGCGGCTCGACGACTTCGAAGCCCTCTCCGTAGCGCGCGATCAGCTCGGCTTTAATCGCCTCCTTCTCCATCCCCTGGCTGGCCATCTCCTGGATATCCATGCGGGCCACGGCAGCGTTGGCCGAGGGGCACATCGCCAGCGTTTTCCCCGGGCAATAGGGGCTGTAGATCTCCTGGGAGACCTCCCGGGTCACCCGAGACACGTCATCGGGCAGGCGATCCTGCGGCTCTTGGGCCCCGACCATCCAGCCCGGCATGCTCACCAGCATGACCACGAGCAGCGCTGCTCCCAGTTGGTTCGTTCTTTTCACCACGTCTCCACTCCCAGCCAGCCTTTGAGAAGGTTGCGCGCGCGCTCCGACGCGTCCGCTCGCACCTCCAGCTTGTAAGACTTCGGCCCGGGCTTGGCCAGTGTCATCGTGAGCGTGTGCAGACGCCCTCGGCGCAGCACATGCACTTCGACCACATCGCCCTCGTTATAATCGATCAAGAGTTCATCCGGGTCGCGCTCGGCCACCTCCCAGCGATCGATGGCCACCAGGACATCTCCCGCACACAATCCGGCCACTTCCCCCGGTCCTCCGCCCAGCACCTCCCGCACCACTCGCCGGTCGTCTTCGGCCCGGGTCACCGCTTTGATGCTTGCCCCACCTCGCTCCTCGTACACCGCGCTGATACGCAGGCCGACCGGAGCCAGAAACTCCTCCCAGGCGATTTCATCGGTGCCGCGGATGTAGCGATCGAAGAACTCGGTCGGATCGGCCCCACTGATCTCACCGACGGCGGCCTCAAACGCGCCGCGCGGGTAGCCTTCGTCGCGGGCCTGGTAGTGCTCTCGATAGAGCTTGCGAAGCACATCGGCCAGCGTGCGCTCGCCATCGCTCTTGAGCCGAATCCACAGGTCGAGCACCCAACTTACCAGCTCTCCCTTGAGGTAATACGAGACCGTGGAGTTTCGCGTGTTCTCATCGGGCCGGTAAAACTTGATCCAGGCATCGAAGCTCGCCATCTCCAGCGAATGCAGCAGGCGCCCCGGGTACTGCGAGAGCTCCAGCACCCGCTTCTCCAAGAGCTCCACGTAGCCCGCTGGCGAGAGCAGCCCGGCCCGCATCAGGTTGTAGGTATCGTAGTAGCTGGTGACGCCTTCGACCGCCCACAGATCGTGGGTGTAGTTCTCGTTCTGGTAGTCAAAAGGCCCCAGCGCCTGCGGCCGCAATCGCTTAACGTGGTAGGCGTGAAAATGCTCGTGGCATAAGAGGCGCAAAAAGTTGCCGTACTTTTTGCCCACGTCGCCCTTCTCGTCCTGGCTGACTCGATCGAAGCCGCGCGCATCAAACATGTTGACGCTGCTATGGCGATGCTCCAGCCCGCCGAAATTTCCGTCGACCAGGTGGTTGATAAAGACGTAGCGCTCGTAGGGCACCTCCCCAAACATGTCGGTGTTCACCTTGACCAGGCGAGGCACGTGCTCTTTGAGCGCATCAAAGTCGGCGTTGCTCTCCCCCCAGGTCATGAAGCGGTGCGGCACGCCATCGATCTCAAAGTCGAAGAAGGGATGGGGGCCTATCTCCACCGGCGTATCAAAGAGTTCGTCGAAGTCTGCGGCCTCAAAGCAGCTTGTGGAACCCTCGGCCAGGGGCAACCCGCAAAAGATCTGCCAGCCCTCGGGCGCGACCACATGCAACTCCACCGGATCCTGTAAGCGCCCCTGAGGGTACATGCAGGTCGCCACACAGTTGAAGAAGGCGTGGCTGGTATCGACGTGGTTGGTCCGCACCGTCAGGTCATGCGCATACACCTCATAGGTCACACGCACCTGTTCGGCCCGGGAGGCATCGATCTTCCAGCTGGCTTTGTCGATCTTCTCAAAGGCCAGGCGTTCCCCGTCTTGATCGAAGGCGGCAAAGCGCTGCACGTGCCGGGAGTATTCACGCACCAGATAGCTGCCCGGACTCCACACCGGCATCTGCAGCACGAGCTCCTGCTCCTCGGAGAGCGCCATCACGCGCATCTCCACCTCGATAAGGTGGGTCTGGGGACGGGGGACTTGAATCTGTATTGCAACGGGCGCGCTCATAGAGGCTCACTTGCTCAAAATGAAGGGGGGAGTTGAGAGGAAGACATAAAAAAGGGCCCTCGGCGCGTACAAACCGCCAGAGGGCCCTCATTATTCACAGCACTGTCAGCGGCGCAAACGCCGCGCCGGCTTATTCAGCGCTCTCGTCGTCGTCAAACACGCGCCGCCCCAGGGTGACCTCGAAGGTCTCCGGGTTGCGCGCCGCGCTGAGAGACCCGGTAAAGAGGTCGGCCGACGCCTTGGTAAGCTCCATCGTGTAGAGCTCGTCCTCGTCGGTGGTCGGGTTGAAGCTCACCACCAGCTCGTCACCGTTGAGTTCGACCTTTGCCAGGTCACCGCTGGTGCCATCGAGCATGTCGCTGAGACCGCTGGCCATCAAGAAGGTGCCCTGGGCGGTGGTAGCGCCTTTGTCGTGGAAGATGTCGAAATACCCGATCGGGCGATCATCCTCGGAGACCGCCGCACGCCAGGAGCCATTGAGCAGTCCAACCTCAATCTGCTCCATGTCATCATCCGGACCGTGCGTCTCATCCTCATCGATGGGCCCGTTCACGTCGTGATCGTGATCCGGCTCCCCGGTGTCGGGATCATCATCCGGCTCCTTCGTATCGCCGTCGGAGAGGGTGTAGGTCTGCCGCTCACAACCCACGCTGAACCCCACGCTCAGGCTCAGAAGCACGGCGATGGTCAGAATTCGCCGCAGCGCCATCACGCTGCGGGACGCCTTATTTTGCTTTGAAGTATGCATCACTAGACCTCGTTTAGGCTCAATTGATCGGCACATAGACGCTGGCGCAGGTCGGAGCGTTGGCCCGGATTCGACCGCAGTAGTCGGAGCAGGCGACGCCGTTGCCCTGGGAGATTTCGATATGACCGTAGCGCGCGTGGTAGCCCGCACAGCCCTTCTCCCAGCTGATGATCGCCCCGCGGGGGGCCTCGGTGGTAGGCACGTCGATCTTCTGCAGACCGATCTGGCGCAACACGTCGGGGTTGGCGTCAGCGTTGCAGCGGAAGCCACGCGCCGCCAGCTGGAACTCGTAGCTGGAGCAGGGGCCGGCGCCCTGAAGCGCGTTGTAGTTCACCCCGGCACGCTCCAGCGCCCGCTTCACAAAGCGCCAGCAATGACCGGTGGAGTACCCGCCGCTTCCGTTGGAGCAACGCGCGGCCGCCGGCGGGCTCAGACACTTGCCGCCTTCGCTGGCGATGCGCTCGGCGCTGGCCGAATTGATCTCGGCATCCGGGTAGTACGGAAGGGCCCGCTTATCTTCGGGAATGGTCCCGTCAAAGTCGGTAATCGTGACGCGAACCTCCCGACGTGCCACTTCCTGACCATCCGCGTCCAGACCGATGGCAAAGATCACCCGCTCCCCGAGGAACTGGTAGGTGTATCCGATCTCAAAGTTAGAGGAGCGGTCCTCCGAGGTCCCCAGGTGGAAGTTGTCGTGCTCGGCCTCGTAGCGCACCTTGACGATGCTCGGGTCCGAAGCCACCACCTTCAGCGTCATCTCCCGGCGGTACCAGTGGCCGGCACGCGGCGAAATGAACTCCATGCCACCGCCGGGGCCCTCGGCCTCATCGTCTTCATCGTAGACAAAGTGCTCGGTTCCCAGCGTCCAGCGCTGGTTGCCCTGGGCGGCGTTGTCCAACACCTTCCAGATCGAGCCGTCGTTCGACACGCTGACCTTGGCGGTTCCGTTTGGTGAGCACTCCGAGAGCGCCACCGGGTACGCCGCCTGGGTGATGTAGAGGATATCGCCACGACGCACCGGCTCCTGCATCTCCACGATCAGGTCGGCGCCCGGCACCACGCCGGCAGCGGTCTGCGCACGATTGTCGCAGCTGGTGTTATCCGGCGCGCCCAGTGCAGCCTGCGGATTCTGCACCCCGGGGCTGCAGGCCACCCGCGCGGCGTTGACCACCGAGCCGTCCTGACGCTCCACATAGATCGCGTCGACCTCGTAGCCATCCAGGGGGCTCTCGCTGTTGACCGGCTCCAGATCCACACCGGAGACCCGCACGTAGCGATACGACGCCACGTCCTGCCCCTCGGTGTCCTCTTCGCCTTCGCCCGGCGTCGCGCTGTCACCGCCCGAGCAGGTTGCATCGGCGCGGGCCATCTCGAGAATCGCGTCAAAGCGGCTCAAGACCTGACCACCCGGGCAAGCCGTGGCCATGCGCTCGCCGTGCCCCTTGATGTTGGTGCGGTTGATCTCGATGTCGTACTTATCGCTCAGGTGACGGATCAGGCGAGCCAGGCTCTGCTGCTGCGCCTCGGAGGGAGGCGTGCTCAGGTGGAAACTCCCCAGGAGCGCGATGCCCAGGTTGCCGGTGTTCTGGTTCTTGACGTGCGCGCCCACCTTGTTCTCGGGCGTGCCCTGGAAGATGCGACCGTCCCAGCCGATCAGGAAGTGATAGCCCACGTCGTGGAAGCGTCGATTAAAGTGCATCTGCTGCACCTGACGCACCGCCGCGGCGGCATCCGAGACGTTATTGGCGGTCACCGTATGGTGCACCGAGATGCGGTTGGGCGTGTGCGTGGGCGTGTTGTAGCGCGAGGGGCGCGCGTTCCAGGCCGAGCGCGGCAACACCTCGACCGCCTGGCTGTTGTCGGTGCAGCTGGGCTCACCGGCTCCGGCCCCACCCGAGGCTCCACTCGGAGCTGCGCTCAGCTGTGAGCAGACATCGCCCCCGCCAGGGGTACCCTCTCCGGCGGCACACTGACTATTAGGCGGCACCTCGATTCCGATGTCGTCACCGTAGTAGCTTCGCAGAATCTGTTCGTAGCCCCAGCCGGCGTTGGCCAGGCAGGCGGCGCCGTTCTGGCTCTTCGCTCCGCGGTTGGCGGGGTTGGACAGGCTTCCCAGCCGGGTGCCCCGGACATCCGATCCCGTGCGCCCCTGGTTGTAGGTCACCCACTTCTCGGTACCGGTCGGATCGCGATCGCCTGCGGCCGGGCGGCAGCTGCTGGTCGAGGGAATGGCGCCGGCCACGTAGAAGGCCGCGGCCAGACGGCCCCGATGCGTGAGCATCTGACCGGCCGTCTCCCGCACCGCCTGGTAGTGCCTGGCCTCCGGCGTGGCATGACTGCAATCGTAGACCTGGTCGCGCGTGGTTGGGATCAGCGGACGACGCTCCGCCGCGACGATGAAGGCCGCGTAGGTACGCGCGGCCACCGCCTGAGCTTTGAGTGCCTCCATGGGGGCGTTGCCGTTCTCACAGGCAATCACGCTGGGGAGGTAGTCCTCCTCGACATCGACCGCGCCGTAGCCCTCCACCTGGACGGTGCAGAACGAGTCGAGTTCTTGTAGACGCACCTCCACATCATCATCGAGTTCCAACCCGTCGTTGAGACCGCAACCCGCGGCCACCAGCGACGCGAGCAGCGCCAGCCCCATCGCCGGCCACATTTCTCTCACCATCCTCGCCATCGTGTCGTCCTCTGCTGAGTCCAGTTCTTTTAAGGGCCATGTTTCAGGTCGTATCCACTTTGATTCAAACCCTGCCCCACGGGCACGTCGCGTTGAGTCTGCACGAAGCGTACCGACAACGCAAAACCCCTTTATTTCATCATTCTTCTCGCATAACCGGGGTCTTTAGACCCGGTTCTGTGGCCCCCAGCCCCCAGCGGGTAGGACCATGTGTGACAACTTCGCACACCCTGCCACCCAGACTTACCCGGCGGTCAGCACGCGCCGCCCGCGTTGACACTCCGCCCCTGACTTACCTAGGTTGCCGCCTCATCGCGCGTACCTTGCCGAAAACCCGCGTCCGAGAGTTGCCATGACCCGCGCATTGACCGACCTCCCCATCCTCATGACCGGCTTTCCCGGCTTTCTGGCCTCCCACCTCGCCCGGGAACTGGCCGGTCGGGGCACCGCGGAGTTTCATCTGCTGGTGCTTCCCGGTGAGCGCGCCGCAGCGCAGCGTCGCCTGACCGAGCTCTCTCGGGATATCCCCGACCTTCCCCAGCGCGTGCGCTTGCTCACCGGCGACATCACCCGGGAGCGACTCGGCTTGAGCCCGGACGCGTACCGGGAGCTCTGCACCACGGTGGGCGTGGTCTGGCACCTGGCGGCGATCTACGACCTGGCGGTGCCCCGCGACGTGGCCTTTGAGGTCAACGTCGGCGGCACCCGTCAGATGCTCGACTTCTGCGAAGACTGTGAAGACCTGGCGCGACTTAATTACGTGTCGACCTGCTACGTCTCCGGCGACCGTACCGGCACCATCCGCGAAGATGAACTCGATGTCGGGCAGGGGTTTAAAAACCACTACGAAGAGACAAAGTTCTGGGCGGAGGTCGAGGTGCAACGGCGCTCCGACACGATCCCCACCACCATTTTCCGCCCGGGCATCACCGTGGGCGACTCCCACACCGGGGCCACTGACAAGTTTGACGGCCCCTATTACGTGTTTGGTCTGCTGGAGCGCCTTCCCGAATGGATGCCGATTCCCAACGTCGGGCGCGGCGACGCCCGGGTCAACATCGTCCCCATCGATGTGCTGGTGGAGTCGCTGGCCGTGCTCGGACATGATCCCGCCCATCGGGGCCAGGTCTTTCATCTGGCCGATCCTCACCCGATGCGCGCCCGCGAGATCATCCGCCGCACGCTGGAGCATATGGGGCGCAAAGCCCCGGCGGGCAGCGTACCGGAATCCTGGGTTCAGAAAGCCCTGGGGAACGAGCGTCTCGAAGACTGGATCGGCGTGCCCCGAGAGGCGCTCGACTACTTCAACCACCCGGCCAACTACGACACCTCCCTCGCCCAAAAAGCGTTGGCTCAACACGGCATCGAGTTCCCCCACTTAAGCGTCTATCTGCCCACCCTCCTCGATGCGTTCGCGCAACGCGACCGCGACTAAGGCGCCGGCGACTGGCGAGCGCCTCGGCCCACCTCTCGACTCTAGTCGAGCTCGGGCACCGAGGGCGCTCCCGGCGTGGGAAGGGGCTGCTCTACGGCGATCCCCAGCAGCTCGCCATAGGGGTCGTAGGCTCCCAGCGACAACCGGCTGATCGCCGTGGCGACCCCGTCGCCCTGAACCGGCGAGGGCGGCACCAGGGTGTTGAAATACACCTTCATGGGGACCTGCCAGCCCATGATCTCAAAGTCGCTATCCACCAGGGCGGCCGCCGTGCCGTAGCGATTGCCGGCCCCGAGCACCGCGCGCAATCCCAGGCCATGCCCCAGCGCGCCGTCAGGCCCCTGCCCCAACCCCAACTGGAAGTTCCCCCGGGATGGCGAGTCGTTGACCATATCGTGGGCAAAGCCGCTGTTGCCCACGATGTCCGAGGCGCTCCCGCTTCGATGACTGGCGGTGCGCGCAAAGTTGAAATGCCCGGCTGAGGGCTGGGTGCGCGCGTTGGACTCTCCAAAGGTTCCGCCGGCGGCCATCGCCCCGTAGGTCTGCGTCTCCTGAAGGCGCACCCGAGGCGCCAGCCCCGAGTAATCGTTGACCGGGGGCTGCGCATTAACTTTCTGCAGCGCATCCGCGCCGGCCGGCGTGGGATGCACGTACACCTGCGTCGGGTCACCGGCGCTGGGCGCCACATCCATCTGCCGCGTCACCGGTACCACCTCATACCAGAGCTGCCGATAAGCCGTCCCCCAGGCCTCCGTCGAGCTGCGCCCGGCCAGGCCGAGCTGCCCGATGGCGATGAAGATTGTGATAAAAATCGGCAGCGTCATCACAAACTCGGTCAGCGTCGTGGCCCGCTCATCTCGCCAGAGAGCGCCGCCACGGCGGAGCAGCATCGCGCGCAGTCCCATCCTCATCGGCTCACCCCGTCGATTGTGCTCTGCCCCATGCCACGACTGACTTTCTCCATGTAGACCAGGTCCTCAAAGAACTCGCTGCCTCCACCGCCGCCCTGCATCCGCGAGCTCGCGCTCAGGTGCAACATGCTGGAGTGGTAGAGCGCGTTAAAGTCGTACCCCACCTCCTCAAACTCGCGGGGCAGCACCACCGGACGCATCCGCGCCGTCCAGGCCGACTCCCACATCGTGGGAGCCCCTTCCCCCTGAAACGAGATCTCCGCGCGCGCCATCCCCCAGTAACCCTCGGGGCGATAGGAGCGCATTGAATCGTCGTAGTGATAATCGTCGGCCGGCACCGAGTACTTGCGGCGCTTCGCGTCGTAATAGCTCGCGTCGGCGTGGTAGGTCAGCGTGATATTGGAGGTATCGCGCAGCCAGTGCGCCTCATTGCCATCGTAGACCAGGCGCCAGGGGCGTCCGAACTCCCCGATATCCTCTTCGCTCCGGGAGAGTCCGTAGCTAAAGAGGGTGGTCGCACCGCGCTGCAGCACGACCGCCGACGCCGCACCGCCCTCCGAGCGGTCGCGGTGGCGGTCAGTGTTGAGGCGATGCTCCCATTTCCAGGTCTCGCGTCCGTACATCCCCTCATCCACCATATGCGCCCAGAAGTCGCCCGGGCGAGCCGGGAGCCTGTCCACCGTCGACAGGAAGTTAAAGGGCACCTGCCGCCCCGAGGCGTTGATCACCTGCTGAGGCAGCCCCTCAATCCCCCCAACCGGAGTACCCTGAGGGACCGGAAAGCTCGAGGCCATCGTCGCCCCGTTGCGCTGCGCCCGCACCACGGCTTCGGTCCATCCCCACCAGGGCGCCATATCGCTGATGTAGCGCTGGTAGTTATCCAACGCCCGCATATCCGCGCGGTAGTAATCGGCATTATCTCCATAGGCCCCGTAGTCGTTGTCGGCCTCCGACCAGTAGATCTCCAGGTTTTCGGCCAGCACCTCCATATCGCAGGAGGGGAGCTGGGCCTGGCACTCGGCGTAGCGCGCCATCACCCAGATGCCGTACGAGGCAAACATACTCTCGTAGATCGCGTGCACGCCTACGATGGAGCGCTTGGCGATGTTGGAGAAGGCCAGCATATTCATCGCCCGCGCCTTGACCGAGGCCTGACTGTAGGCCGCGACATCCGCGCTGGTCTGAGCCTCGATTTTATCGCGCGTCACCTGGCCGGCATCCATCACCACCCAGGCCATGAGCATCAGGATCAACACCGCCGCCAGGCAGAGCAGCAACACCGCTCCTCTCTCCTCAGCATGCAACGCTGCCGGGCGCCTCATCCAAGGCGCCCCCCTGGTCGCTTCTTTAGAGTTCGGGCGTTTCAGCATTGGGCTGCACCTGAGCGGGGAGAATGAATTCGCGGGAAATCTCGGAGTAGTACCCCTGACGACCGCCCACCGTAGTGGAATCACCAAAGATCGAGCCGACCAGGGGGAACGCCACGTAGTGCCGATAGGTCAGCCGCGCCCCGACCTCCTCCCCCCGGGAGACGATCTCCACGTCGGTGGCCAGGTAGGCAAAGCTGATTTTGCGCGCGGTGCGTTCCGGAAAACTCGATCCATCCAGCGCTCGCCAGAAGGCGGCATCTTCGTTGGTGGCCGAGTCCATGCTCACGTTCTCCACCATCCGGCCGGAATCATTGGGTGGGTTGTCGACCTGACTGGCCATCATCATCCCGCGCATCCGGGTCAGCGCTCCTGAGCCGAGGTCGCCGGAGAGCTGATGGTCGCCTGGCGCCACCGGAGCCAGGGCCGCGGCGGCCTGAGCGCGCGCGTGCTCGATGACCATAGCCTCACTCACTCCGCGGCGAGCGCTCTGATCGTTAAGGGGCTGGGTCTCTGGCTGCCATACCCAGACGGCGCGACCGGCCTGAATCGCCGCGTAGTTCGCCAGCATCCCCGCGATGTTCACCACGGCCAGCTGCGCCAGCCCAAAAACCAGCAGCAACAAAACCGGCATCACAATCAAGGTCTCCGTGACCACCGCTCCCCGAGCGCGCACCAGACGCGGCCGGCGACCGCTCGCCAACGCCCCTCGCAGCGCCCGGGCAATCACCACCACCAGGGCCCAGACCACCGCCGAGAGCCCCAGATGCAGCAGGACGTGTGGCGCGACCTCCGCCCCGCGCCCGGCGAGCTCCAGTTCCAGCAGCGCCCGCAGGTGCCCTGGCCCCAGCACCACCACCGAGCCCAGTACGGCGATCAGCAGCGCGGCGGTCAGATGCCCGGCAAAGCGCACCGCCCGCTCTACCCCACCGGGGCGCGTCGCCTCTGCTCGGGGTTGCTCTTGGACACTCATCTCCACCTCAATCGAGACACATTGCCGACCATCATCACCGGGGCACCCCGGCGGGCTGCCTCCTGCTCCAGGGAGCATTGCAAAGACGGGGCCAACCCGAAAGGGTGAATCATTTAAGGGATTGTAAAGCTTCGCCTGTCCTACACTGTGCCACACTGACACACCCGACCAGACACCAGACCACATCTCTAGCGCGGTCGCTCCTGCTGCAGACGCTCCAGGCTGCGCAGCGCCTGACGACTCCCCTTCGAGGAGCCACCGCCAAGTTCCCGCATCCCTTCCAGGTCGCGGGAGAGCGCGCGCCGACTCCGGGGGGCGGCCTTCTCCAGTTCGTGGTACTGGCGCTCTTCTTCGGGGCTCATCAAGGCCCAGTCGGGCTTACCTACGCGCTGGCCCACCACCATCGCACCGACGTCGGGGGAGGGCTCATAAAGTTCGTCGACCGTCAGCGGGCCCTGTCGGCGCGACCGCGCCTTCTCCTGAGCATTCCCCTGCACAATCGCGCCCTCCAGCCCACGGGTCAGGTAGGCGGTACGCGCCTTATTGACCGCGAACATCGCGTTGTCGATCACCGACTGACGCACGGACTCCCGGGCAGCCTCGCACCAGGGCACCACATCGACGCGGCCTCCTTCAGCGCTGCGCGCCGCGCCCTGACAGGTGCGCTCGATCATGGCGACAGCCGCATAGGAGTAGAGGGGGCTCTCAATCTCCAGCCCGCATTGTGTCTGCACGCTGGTCGAGAGCATGGTTGCAATCGCATCCGGGCGGCGATGGGTCTGCACCAGGTCGCAGCCCAGCCGGGTGGTCCAGTGGAAAAGATCGGCGGCCTCCCAGCTCAAGTCCTCGCTAAACGCTCCCGGCGCCATCAATCGGGCGGCCGGCAAATCCACCACCTCGACCAGTCGCTCAAAGAGCGCCTCGGCGACATCTGGATGCACCCCGTTTGAGACCTCCACACGCGCCGCTGCCAACTCCGGGGCGCTGAGCGCTCGGGCGCAGCAGCCGGCAACAGCTTCTTCGGCGCTGCCCAGCGCACATCCCAAAAGTTCCGGGGCGGCTGGCGAGTGGCTTAGGCGCGACACTGCCTCAAAGGCGTCGGCGGCCTCGCAGCTGATCTCGACGCTGATCGTCTCCGGGCTGGCCCACCCCTGCGACCATTCCCGGTGGAGGTATCGCCCCAGGCCAATCACGCGCTGCGGCTGGCGCTCCTCGGCCCGCTCCAGACAACGGGTCGCGACCCCGGGCCGCAGCGCCAGCACTGGTTGGAGCCGATCTTCGACCACGGTATTTGAGGCATCCATCAAGAAATCGCAGGCCATGGAAGCCACCGACTCCGAGCGCTCCGAGACGCCGCGCACCAGCGCGTCGACGCCCAGAAAGTCCCCCGAAAAGCCCATCATCACCATCCGGTAGGGCCCGGCGTTCCACGCCACAAAGGGCAGCGCAAAGCTCAGCACCACCAGCGCCACCGGCGCCAACTCGCGGAGCCGCCGCACGCGCTGCTGAGCCGCGGCCACGACCAGCACCGGGGCCGCCACCAGCAGCAGGTACGCCGCCAGGGGCACCGTAGGCGCGAGCCACTCGCTGACCGTGAAGAGCGCCACGACCAGCGCTCCGGAGAGCGCCGCCGGCACGATCCACCGCCCGCTCGCCCACGCATCATCGGGGCGCGCACCGGTGTCGTACATCAGCGTCACGTTCACACGCCTTGACCGCTTATTGTCCTGGCTCATCACTTGCCTCAAACACATACGGTTATCAGCCCTGGGGTACTTCGCGCGCACAAAATGCCAGAGGTCCTCAACCTTGTCGATCGCGGCCTTTGACGCACTGAGTCAGCGGTTTGAACTCCAGGGGGCCGACACCTATACTCCGACAGCTTCTATCACCCGGCCGCCGGCAAGGCTGTGCAAGACTCAGGCCCGGCACTCAAAAGGTTGCAAGCTCATGCGCCATCGTCGCTCTTTCCACGACCTGTGTTTCCCCCTTGTTCTGCTCCTCTTGCTGGTCGCGATGCTGGCGGGCTGCGGCGAAGACGTCGTCGTTGAGCCGGGAGACACCGATCTGCCCGACCTCGGCCTCACCGACGCTGGCGATACCGGTGATACCGGTGATACCGACCCGGGCGATAGCGGCCCGGTACCCGACGTCGACCTCGACACCGGTGACACGGAGGTGCCTGATGATGCCGGCGACACCCACCTCCCCGACGCCGACACCACGCCCCAGCCCGACACGCCCGACGTCGATGCCGAGCCGGTTGAACTTCGCCTCGACACCATCTCTCCGCCCCGCGGTCCGCTGGAAGGGAACACGCCCTTTGTGCTCCGGGGCGAGGGCTTTGACGCCGAGACCCGGGTCTTCATCGGCATCGAAGAACTCGACGTCGATCTGATCGAAGACACCCTGGTCGGAACCACACCCGCCGCCGATGCGGTGGGCCCGGCCACGGTGCGCGTCGTCCACCCCACCCTGGGAGAAGAAGCGCTGGTCAATGGCTTTACCTACTTCGAAGCGCTGCACTTTACCTCGGCCTCCCCGGCGCAACTGCCGACCAGCGGGGGCATGGAGATCAACGTGCGGGGTCGAGGGTTCACCGCCGAGACCCGCGCCAGCATTGGCGGGCAGAGCGCGCTGCGCCACACCTTCATCAACGCCGAGCTGCTGCGCGTCGTCGCCCCCCCGGGCGCGGTGGGTCCGGCCGACCTTCGGCTGACCAATCCCGATGCCACCCTGCTCGCCAACGATGCGCTGACCTATGTCGCGGCCCTCGATCTGACGCACGTCTTTCCGGAGTACGGCGCCGAAGGTGGCGGTGAGCTGGTCACGATCTTCGGCCAGGGCTTTGCGCCACAGATGCAGGTCTTCTTTGGCACGACGGCGGCCACGATCGAAGCGGTGGCCCCCGATGGCCGCAGCGCCACCCTGCGCACACCCGCCGGCTCCGAGGGCCCGGTCGATGTGCGTCTTGAACTCAACGACGACGGCGCCTTCTTGAGCCAGGGGTTTCGCTATGTGGGCACCTCGCCGGCCTGGTCACTCGACGCCCTGCGCCCGAGCTTCGGGAGCAGCGCCGGCGGCGAGGAAGTAACGCTCTTTGGCGGCGGACTTGACGCCGCCACCCTGGAGGTACGCTTCGGCACGGCTCCCGCCACCCTCGTGGAACAACAACCGGGGCTGGTGCGCGTGCTCTCCCCCCCCGGCGCTCCGGGTGTCGTCTCCCTTCATATCACCGCCGACGGCCAGCCTGACCTCACACTGACCGACGCCTTCACCTACCACCCTCCGCTGAGCCTCGACACACTCGCTCCCACCTCCGGGCCGAGCGAAGGCGGCACGCTGGTCACCCTTCGCGGCCAGGGCTTCACCGATGTCAGCGAGGTCACCTTCGGCGGCCTGCTCCAGAATTTTAGCGTCCTCGACGACACCACCATCGAGGTCAGCGTCGGCCCCGGCGCTCCCGGGCCGACCACCGTGGAGGTGCGCCGCGCCGAGACCCGCGCCACCCTTATCGATGCCTTCACCTTCACCCAGGACCTGGAGCTCTGGGGGATGTCCCCCACCCGTGGCGCCATCGCCGGCGGAACCTACGTGGTGGTCCGCGGCCAGGGCCTGAGCCCCGAGACCGAGATCACCTTCGGCGGCCAGCCCGCCGAGGTCCTCGCGCAGCTCGACGCCCACACCCTGGCCCTTACCACCCCGCCCGGCGCCACCGGGGAGGTCGAGGTCCGGGCCACCCGTGACTCCCAGCAGGCCCGCGCCCCCGAACCCTTCACCTACTTCAACCCCGGGGCCCGCTTCGGCGGCGCCTGGGGCAACCCGATAGACGGGGCGGTCAACGTCACGGTGTTCACCCACAACGGCGGACCGGTCGAAAACGCCTTCGTCATGCTCTCGACCAACGCCAATACCCCCTACTCCGGTCACACCAACGCCGCCGGCATGATCACCCTCTCCGGCCCCGATGTGTTTGGCGAACAGACCATCACCGCCACCGCCGCCGGCCACTCCAGCGTGACCGCGCAACATATCGACGCCGAAAACATCACCCTCTTCCTGCATCCCCCCTCCTCCGATGGCGAGGGCCAGCTTCCTCCCCCGCCGCCCGGCGCGGTCTTCACCGGTGAGGTCCTCGGGCTCGACAAGGTCGGCATCCCCGGCCCCGACGAGATCCTGATGGCCCAGGTTTTCTCCACGCGCCCCTCCATGCACGCGCGAATCCCGGAGCCCGGAGGCAACAATGTGGTCTTTGGCGAGGGCACCTACAGCATCAACACCCGGGTGGGCGACCTGGCGCTCGTGGCCATGGGCGGCCTCTACAACACCCGCACCCAGGAGTTTCGCCCGCTACGCATGGGCCTGGCCCGCTACCTCTTTGCCTCCGACGCCCAGCGCTACGAGGTGGACATCGAGCTCAACATCCCGCTCACCGCCTCGACCCACTTCAAATTCACCGCTCCGCCTCAGTTTGAGCCCGGCCCCTCCAAACACCGGGTCAACGTGTACCTGGACCTGGGCTTCGACGGCGTCTTCGGCCCGATGCGCTCCTTCGTCTCCGAAGACCATCTCATCGTGGCCGACCGCCTGGCCCGCCTCCGCGGCGAATTGCAGGACGCCTCCTACAGCGTCAGCGCCCGGGTCGATAATAATGGCGCGCTGCCCCTGTCCGAGGCCTACCTCCACGACATCACTCGTCTTGATCGCATCCATGACATCGATGCGCTCCCGGCCCCGGTATCCTTCATAACCCCGCGCCAGGGCAGCCGCCCGATCAACGGCATCGTGCAATGGAGTCACGTCGGCAGCACTCTCCCCGATCTGCAATACGTCTTTCTGGAAGATTTCCAGCGGCGGGTGGTCTGGGAGGCCTTCTTGCCGGGGGACGCCACCGGGTTTCGCTTCCCGGAGTTTCCCGACTTCTCGCACCTGCCCGCCGACGAGCGGCCCGTGCCCTACCCCGGCGGCACCTACTTCCTGGTGGTCTACGGCATTAAGCAAGAGGGCCTCAGCGCCGACAACTTCTCGTACTCCGACCTCGGCGGCGACTGGCAAGGCATCGCACTCAACGAACTCCTGATGGTCTTTTAGGCCCCCGGGAAACAATCGCCCCCCACCCTGCTGTTGGTGGGAGGGGACCGGCCCCGGCGGTCGGTCTTTTCGTATCCTGCACCTGGCCCGGGAGGCTTCGTGAAGCTTGAGCTTTGCACCCGACATCTTCACCTCACTCACCGCTGGTTCTTGAGCCTGACGCTCCTTGGCGTCTTGCTGGGCTCGGTGGCCTGTGGCGAGGACCTGGATCCCGATTCGGTCCATGAGGAGGAAGACACCTCCCTGCCGAACCCCGACGCCGGCGCTCCGGACGGCGATACCCACGACCCCGACGCCGACGCCGAAGAGGACGCCGACCGCCGACCGCCTCCCACCGATGGCGGCGACTGGGAGTTTGAGGACGATCTCGGGCTCACCGCGGTCATCCCGGCCCGCGGCCCGCTGGCCGGGGGGACCCCCATCCGCCTGGAAGGCAGCGGCCTGGGCCCCGAAGTCCAGATCTTCTTCGATGACCTCCCCCTGGACACCACCTTTGAGGGCGGCCAGCTCACCGCCCTCACACCCCCGGCAGAAGCCACCGGCCCGGTCACCGTGCGGGCCTTCGCCCTGGATGGCACCTCGGTGGAGCTGGTCAACGGCTTTACCTACGCCAACCCCCTGCACCTGGAGAGCGTCAGCCCCTCGGTGCTCCCCACCACCGGGGGGATCGAAATCAGCGCGCACGGCCAGGGCTTCACCGAAGGCCTGCGGGTCAACGTCGGCGGACGCCCCGCCCCGCGCGTGACGATTCTCTCCGGCGACCACCTGCGCTTTGTCGCCCCGCCCCACCCGGCCGGCTCGGCCGAGGTCGAGCTTGTGGGGCCGGATGCTTCGGCAACCTTCGACGACACACTGCGCTACTTCGACGAGCTTGAGATCACCTCGCTCGCCCCGGCCAGCGGCCCCACCGCCGGCGGCCAGCTTGTGGCCATCAACGCCGACGGACTCACCGCCGACACCGAGGCAACCCTGGGAGGCCGCCCCGCCCTGGTGGAGTCCATCGATCTCACCACCGGCACCCTGACTCTGCGCACCCCGGCGGCCAGCAGCGCGGGCCCGGCCGATCTTCTGCTGGTCAACGACCTGAGCGCCGCCCTTCAACCCGACGCCTACCACTACACCGACGCCACCGCCCCCGCGCTGCTGGGCCTCTCCCCGGCCGCCGGAAGCACCGCCGGCGGCACCCTGATCAGCGTGGCCGGCGTCGGCCTCGATCATCCCGACGCTCGCCTGCGCATCGGGGGCCAACTCGCCACCCTGATCGACGCCGGCCCCCACCACGCCCTGGCCACAACGCCCCCCGGTGCGCCGGGCGCAGCCGACGTCACCCTCCTGCACGGCACCGCCGAGATCGACACCCTGGTGGAGGCGTTTGACTACCTTCCCGCCTTAGGCCTCACCGCGGTGGAGCCCGCCCGGGGCCCGGCCTCCGGGGGCACCACGGTCACGCTGCGCGGCGAAGGCCTCGACCAGGTCACTTCGGTCGACTTCGGTGGGCTGGCCGCCAGCTTTGAGCACGTCGACAGCACCACGCTGCGCGTCACCACACCGGCGGCGCTCCCGGCCACCGTCGACGTGCGCGTGCGCTACGGGCAGACCCGCGCCATGATGCCCGACGCCTACACCTTTGTGGGTGAGCCCCAGATCTGGTCCTTCTCGCCAGCCCGTGGCGCCATCGCCGGCGGCACCTTCGTCACCCTTCAGGGCCAGGGCTTCGACGGGGACCTCACCCTGCGGGTGGGCAACGCCGAAGCCCTCGACCTGCAACGCGTCGGCCCCAACACCCTGACCTTCCGCACGCCTCCCAACGCCGCGGGCCCCCACCCGATCGAGCTCCGCGCCGCCGGTCAAAACGTCGCGGCCCCCTACCCCTTTGGGTACTTCAACCCCCTGAGCAACTTCGGTGGCGCCAGCGGGGCGGAGATCCAGGGCGCGGTCAACGTCACCGTCCTCACCCAGGGCGGCGACCCGATCCCGGGCGCCTTTGTGATGCTCTCCACCCGCGCCGACACCCCCTACTCCGGACGCACCAACGCCAACGGCCAGGTCACCCTCTCGGGCCCCGACGTGCTCGGCGCCCAGGTCGTCACGGCCACCGCGCCCACCTTCTCCACCACCACCGTCCACCAGGTCGACGCCGAGAACCTCACCCTGATCCTCAACCCCATCGACCCCGGCGAGGGCGAAGGGGGCGGCATTTTCCCGCCCCTGGGGTACATCAAGGGCCGGGTGAGCGTGACCGGCAAAGACTCCGACCTCGACGCCTCGCTCCAGGTCAACCTCACCCGCGTGCGCACCACCCGCAACGCCCTGACCGGCGCCACGATCAACCCCGGGCTCTTCGCCTCCATCACCGGCGGCGAGGGACGCTACGAGATCCGCACCCGCACCGGAGACATGGCGCTGGTGGCCTTCTGCGGGCACTGGGACGCCGATGCCGAGATCTTCACCCCCCTCTTCATGGGCATTGAGCGCTACCTCTTTGTGGCCGACGGCGACGCGCTGGAGGTCGACCTGGAGTGCAACATCCCCCTCAACAAAGAACTCGGCGTGAACCTGATCGACCCGGTCTTTGCCCCGGACGGTCCCAACGAGAATCGCGTCGTGGGCTACGTCAATCTGGGCTTTGAGGGCTTTATTCAGATGCCCAACCCCGTGTACTCCCTCGATCACTTCATCACCCTGGGCGCCCTCCCGCCGGCCGAAGGCGTCTTAAGCGACGCCACCTACGCGGTACTCGCCGGCTCCTACCGCAGCAGCGGCGTGCCCTACACCCAGACCGCCATCGAGGACATCTCTCCCGAAGCGCGAAGCATCTCAACCGAACCCCTGGTGGCCGTGCCCCGTCCCGTCTCGCCAGCGCCCGGCGGGGTGGTCACCAACGGAGAGCTGCGCCTGGGCCTCGACGGGGTCAACCCGCCGGACTTCTTCTACATCGTGGCCCGCAACGCCCTGGGCCTGCCGGTCTGGACCTTCGTGGTCCCCGGCCACGAGCGGGTGGTGCGCCTGCCGCAGCTTCCCGACTTCTCGGACCTTCCGGCCGAGGAGCGTCCCGAGCCCTACCAGCCCGGGCCGCTCTACGTGGTCGCCTACGGCATTCGTACCCAGAGCTTTGACTTCGATCAGTTCAGCTACCGCGACTTCAGCTCCGAGCGCTGGAAGGCTTTCTCGGTGAGCACCTGGGAGATGCGTCTGAGCGACGACTAAGAGTCCTCCCGCCCCCCTCGACCCCCTCCCCGGGCCCTTCGCGAAAGGCTTTCGACCCCCTCGACCCCCTCCCCGGGCCCTTCGCGAAAGGCTTCCGCCCCCCTCGACCCCCTCCCCGGGCCCTTCGCGAAACGCTTCCGACCCCCTCGACCCCCTCCCCGGGCCCTTCGCGAAAGGCTTTCGACCCCCTCGACGCCCCGTTCGGGGTATGCGATGAGGGCCCCCGACGCTCCCAAGGCGCTTCGCCCGGGCTCGGGAGGGCTTTGAGCCCCCGCGCGACGTGATCGCCACGATCTCCCATCGTCCGGGTTGTGAGTCTGGCGAGCGCCTTGCTATGGTCCGCGCCGCTGGCGAACCCCTGATTTCCCTGGATGAGAGTACCCGATGAAGCTGACGCCGATGCTGCAACAATATCTCGACGTCAAAGCCCGATACCCTGACGCGATCCTCTTTTTCAGGCTGGGCGACTTCTACGAGATGTTTTTTGAAGACGCCCAGGTCGTGGCCCGCGAGGTCGGTCTGACGCTGACCGCGCGCTCCAAGGGCCCCGACGCCGTGCCCATGGCCGGCATGCCCTACCACTCCTCGCAGACCTACATCACGCAGCTCATCGAGAAGGGGTTCTCGGTGGCCATCTGCGAGCAGATCGAGGATCCGAAGGACGCCTCCGGCATCGTCAAACGCGACGTGGTCCGCGTGGTCACCCCGGGCGTGCAGCACGACTCGGAGAACCTGGACGCCCGCGCCCCCAACTACCTGGCGGCGGCCTTCTTTTCGCCCGAGGCCACGGCCTCCTCACCGGTGGGCCTGGCCTACCTCGACGTGACCACCGGGGACTTTCGCGCCACCGAGCTTCGAGACCTCGGCGAGCTCCTCTCGGAGCTCGATCGCGCCGAGGCCCGGGAGCTCTTGGTGCCCGAGAGCGGGCACGCGCTCCTTCTCCCCCACGTCGAGCGCCTGGGAGGCGTGTTCCTGCGCCCCCGCACCCCGGACGCCTTCGCCCTCGACGCCCTGCGAGAGCGCCTGGGCGCCGGCGTGCGCCTGGCCGACGATCTGGCCGCCGACGGCTACTTCCTCTCAGCCGACGACATCGACGTCTTCTTTAAAAGCGCGCGGGACTTCGGCTTCATGAGCCCCGGCCTGATCGAGGGCGCGATCAGCGCCCTGCTCAACTACCTGATCGACACCCAGCGCGGCGTCAGCTCGATCATCCAGCGCCTCTCCCCCTATCGGGCCCACTCCTTTCTGGTCATCGACGAGTCGACCAAGGCCAACCTGGAGTTGACCCAGACCCTGATGGGCGGCAAGCGCACCGGCAGCCTGCTCAGCATCATCGATCGCACCATGACCGCGATGGGCGGGCGGCGCCTGCGCCACTGGCTGAACTATCCCCTGGTCGACCCGAAGCGCATCGGTGAGCGCCTGGACGCGGTCGAGCACCTGGTGCGCAGCCCGGCGCTGCGCGCCGACCTGCGCCAGGCCCTCGACGAGGTCTATGACATTGAGCGCCTCTGCGGCCGCGTCAGCGCCGGCACCGCCAACGCCCGCGACTTAAAGAGCCTCCACGCCACCCTGGCCCTGATCCCGGGCATCGCCCGACTCCTCACCGGCACCCCGGCCCCCCTGATTCAAGCGCTGGCCACCCGCCTTGATCCCTGCACCGAGCTCTGCGCCCATATCGCCCGGGCGCTCGTCGACGAGCCTCCCACCCAGCTCACCGAGGGCGGCCTCTTCAAAAAGGGGTATCACGCCGAGCTCGACGAGCTCCTCGATCTCTCCAACAACGGCAAAGACTGGATGCTGCGCTTTGAGCGCGAGGAGCGCGAGCGCACCGGCATCTCCAGCCTCAAGATCAAGTACAACAAAGTCTTCGGCTACTACATCGAGGTCACCCGGGCGAACCTCGACCTGGTACCCGAACGCTACATCCGCAAGCAGACCCTGGCCAACGCCGAGCGCTACTTCGTGCCCGAACTCAAGGAGCAGGAAGAGCGCATCCTGGGCGCCAACGACCGCCGTAAAACGCTGGAGTATCAGCTCTTTGAACGCCTGCGCCACGAGGTCGGCACCCACCTGGGCCGTCTGCTCAAGAGCGCCGACATGCTGGCCGACCTCGACGTGCTCAGCGGGCTGGCCGAGCTGGCGCAGCGCCGCGACTACACGCGCCCGACCCTGGACCACGGCACCCTGCTTCAGATCGAAGACGGTCGGCACCCGGTGGTCGAGACGACCCTGGAAGCTGGCGAGCGCTTTGTGCCCAACTCGGTCACCATCGACAGCGCCGGGGGACGTCTGCTGCTGATCACCGGCCCCAACATGGCCGGCAAGTCCACCATCATCCGCCAGGTCGCGCTCATCACCCTGCTCGCCCAGATGGGCAGTTTTGTGCCGGCGAAGCGCGCGCACATCGGCGTGGTCGACAAGCTCTTTAGCCGGGTGGGAGCCAGCGACAACCTGGCCCGCGGGCAGTCCACCTTCATGGTGGAGATGACCGAAACCGCCCACATCCTCAACAACGCCACCGAGCGCTCGCTGATCATCCTCGATGAAATCGGCCGGGGAACTGCCACCTTCGATGGCCTCTCGATCGCCTGGGCGGTGGCCGAACATCTGCACGACACCATCCGCGCCCGCACCATGTTTGCCACCCACTACCACGAGCTCACCGAGCTGGTGCGCACCCTGGACGGGGTCGTCAACTTAAGCGTCGCCGTCAAAGAGTGGCAGGAGGACATCATCTTCCTGCGCAAACTCGTCGAGGGGCAGGCCAACCGCTCCTACGGCGTGCAGGTCGGCCGCCTGGCGGGCCTGCCCCCCGCGGTTGTGGAGCGCGCCACCCGCGTGCTGGAGAATCTGGAGGCTGGCCAGTTCGACGAGATGGGACTCCCCACCCCGGGGCGAGATCCCGAGAGTTCCCCGCGCCCCACTCGCCGCCATAACCCCGACCAGATGACCCTCTTCCACGCCGGCTCCGGCCCGGAGTTGAGCCCCGAAGAGCGCCAGACCCTGGAGCGCCTGCGCGAGCTCGACACCAACGCCCTGACCCCCCTGGAGGCCCTCAACACGCTGCACGCCCTGGTGCAAACCCTCTCCGAAGGCGCGCGTTGAAGCAGCGCGCTCCGGACTGCTAAGGTCGACGCCACCATGACGTGCTTTCCCCGTGTTTCAGGGGTGTTCCCGGCTCTCTGGCCCCGAGGCCCTTTGATGAATCCGCTGCCTGTCTCCTCGTTGCGCCCCACCGGCGCGCTGCTCCTCGCCGCCGGCGCGCTCACCCTTCTCAACGCCTGTGGCGGCGCGCCGCCGGTGAGCGTGGATCCCTTCGCGATCGCCGAGTCCGAGCGCCAGCGCACCGATATCCTCGATGCCCCCACCCAGGCCCCCCGTCGAGCCGTGGAGCGCCCCACCGCGGAGCCCGATGAGCTCTACATGATCCCCGAGGCCTCGGCGCAGACCTCCCGCACCATCGACGCGGTGCCCGAAGGCTGGGATCTGAGCAAGCTGCGCGCCTTCGACACCCGCACAAACCTCATCGCCGGCTCCGGACGCTGGACCGGCCCCGAGGACGCCAGCTTCAAGGCCACCGTCGACGCCGACGAGGGCTTTATCTACTTCTGGGTCGAGGTCAGCGATGACGTCTTGGTCGACTCCCATCCCCAGGATCTTCTCGACGGGGTGGTGATCTCGCTGCGCGATCCCCAGCTGGACACCCTCTTAAACTCCTTGCCGGCCACCCTGCGCAACACCCTGGAGGCCCGCGCCGACGCCGCGTTCGCCATCACCCCCTCGGGCCAGATTGCCCGCTATCGCTCGTCGCATCCCCTGGACGCGCGCGACGTTCAGGCCGCCACGCGCCAGACCGAGGGCGGCTACGTACTGGAAGTCGCCCTGGGAATGGGCGCGCTTCCCTACATCGCGGCCATGCCCCTGGGCGACATCGCGTTTCGCATCGAGGTTCTCGACACCGACGATGCCCGGGCCACGCGCCCGGAGAAGCACCTGAGCATGTTCCCCTCGGGCGACGACCAGGCGCCCCTCTTTGCCGTCTTTGATACCGGCGGACTCCTGCCCCGGGAGGCACCTCAGGCGGGCCCCCCGCGCTTTGACGCGCTGGGAGCCTGGCACCGCGGCGACCAGGGCTGGCGCTTTCAGCCCTTTGAGTACATCCCCCAGACCTGGCGCGTGATCGAGGATCTGCGCCAGGTCGCCGGCCAGGTCATCGACAAAGATCCCCTCCCGCGCATCTGCACCGCCGCCGACCGCGAGATGTGGCTGGTCGAGGTCTACGAGGATCGCGCCCGCAACAACCGCATCGCCCTCGTGCTCTGCGGCTCCGCGGCCACCAACGCGCGCTGCCCGAACGACGCCACCACCCAGCTGGTCTGGGCGCATATGCGCCCCGAAGACGACCAGATGTGGCGCATCGACCGCAGCTTCGAGGTCTTCGAGACACCGCTGAACCAATGCCCCTTTGAGCGCGCGGGTGACGGCCCCCTCTACAGCAACTTCTCCCTCTTGCCCCTCAATGTGATCGACGCCGCCATGTGGGCCGTGGGCTGGCAGATGCGCCACGACCTACCCCGGCAGCTGCGCCACGAGTCCGGCATCGTCTTTATCGACTCCCGGGCCTCCTCCCCCAACGTGGGCAACGTGCAGCTGGCGCGCGTCGACGCGGCCAACACCGCGCGCACCCTGGCCTCCAGCCGCGTGTACCTGGCCAACCTCGACGACGTTGAGGGCTACGACATCTGCGAGATCGAAGAGCTCGACAATCAGCAATGCCAGGGATTCCAGCAGGGCTGTGAGACCACCGCGCGCGGCTCCGAGCGCATCCCGCACGTCAAGACCTGGGCCCCGGAGGCGCACCGCTTTGAGCGCTACCTGCTGACCAATCACCCCAACTGCCGCGCCTCCACCGGCTTCGACACCATCGAGGGCTTCAAGATCCTGCAGGTTGGCAACCGCCTGGGACTCCTCCCGACCCCGAAATCCCCCTGAAGCTCACGCTCTTGCCCTGCTCTTAAGGCAACCCGCCGACGCCGCCCCCACCCATCGCGGTGGTGGGTCCGCCGTGTCGGCGAGCCATCTGCACGTAGTGCGCAGCCGAGCGCAGGAGGTCGGCGCGCTCGGCCTGGGTCAAGGGGCGCACCACCTTGCCCGGCGCTCCCATCACCATGCTGCCGCCGGGCACGCGCGTGCCCGGTGTCACCAGCGCTCCGGCCGCGATGATGCACTCATCCTCGATCACCGCCCCGTCCAGGATGATCGCCCCCATCCCTACCAGCACCCGGTCGCCGATGGTGCAACCATGGATCACGGCCCGGTGTCCCACGGTGACATCGTCGCCGATCACCGTGGCAAACTTCCCCCCGGTCACGTGCACCATGGCCAGGTCCTGAAGGTTGGTGCGTGCCCCGATCGTGATCGGGCAGACATCTCCGCGCACCACCGCGTTGTACCAGACGCTGGAGTCCCCCCCCAGACTCACCTCCCCGATGACCTTGGCCCCCGGTGCCACAAACACCGAAGGCTCCAGCCTGGGAAAGGTCCCCTCAAAGTCGATCAGCCGGGGCGATGTCATTAATCGTCCTCAAAGAGTTCGCCATACTTGTCGAGTTTGCCGAGGACGTCGGAGGGGTCTTCAACCTCCGAATCGAACGCCAGCTCTTCGGGGATCTCTTCCTCCACGCTGGAGTCGTCTTCGCCCACACTGGAGGAGTCCTCGCCAAGGCCCAGGACCTCCTCTTCGATCGCATCGCTGATGGCCGCGCTCAGCCCCGAGGCCGCCACCGACACGGAGGCCACCGGCGCGCTGCTGGCCCCCGGCTCGGCCGCCGGCACCCCGGCGATGCCCACTTCGCCGTGCAACAGCGGGTCGCGCAAAAAGAGCACGCCGCTGCGCTTATCCAGGATCGCCATCACATCTTCGGCCGCGTAGAGGTCGGCAATGATCTGGTCGACGCTCTCGTAACGATCTTCTTCCCGATCCATCGACATGCGGTCGAAGATATCGTCGAGGGCCCGCGGAATGTCGGGGAAGAAGCTCGAGGGCATCGGCGACCGACGACCGGGCACTTTGCCGGTGAGCATCTCGTAGAACATGATGCCCAGCGAGTAGATGTCGCTGCGCACGGTGGCCCGGTTGGGGTCCTGGAACTGCTCCGGGCTCATGTAGGCCACGGTGCCCACGCCCACGTAGACCTGATTGCCACGTCCGCCCTCGCGCTCCACCACGCGCGAGATGCCGAAGTCGGTCACCAGCGCGTTGCCGGCATGGTCCAGCACCACGTTCTCCGGCTTGATCGAGCCGTGCACCACGCCCTGGTCGTGCGCGGCGTTAAGGGCGTGCAAAATCTGGAAAAAGTACTTCAGCGCCACCGCCAGGGGCGGGCGATTCTCCACCTCGATCAACCGGCGCAGGTTGCCGCCCGGGGCCAGCTGCATCACCACAAAGGGATACTCGCCATCGGTGGAGATATCGACGATTTGCACGATGTTGGGGTGCATCAACGCGGCCTGCGTCTGCACGATCTGCTCAAAGCGGCGCAGGATGTCGTCGCGCTGCACACCGGCAAACACATTAAAGATCTCGCGGACCTCTTTGATGGCCACCGCCCGCTTCAACCGGGACTGCGTGCCCCGGTAGACCGTACCAATGCCGCCGCTGCCCAGCTCGTCGTGTCGCTCATAGGCCTGACTCACAGATCCTCCACCTGCAGGGATGTTCGAGATGTTCGGGGGGTTCGTTTCGACGGCCGGCGCCGCCGGCTCAGATGCACCTGGCTCCGTTGCCAGGACCTCGGGCGCGGAGTTCGCCTCCAACGAGGCGCCCTCCAGGGGTTGAGCGGCGTCGTCCAACGCATCGGCGGCCGAGTCCTCCACCTCCTCCGGGAAGTGCTCTCCAAAGGCCTGACGCGCGTCCGCTCGCCAGGCCGACTCGCTCGGGTCGTCGAGAATCGCCTGACCAGCCTCGCTCACCCGGAGCTCATCGCTGATACGGTCGTAGGTGAGACTGCCGGTCTGCTCGAGATGTCGCACGTAGCTGAGCAGGTGCAGACTCAAACGCGATCCGAGTGCGTGTTGCACCTCGTCGTAGCTCGCGCTTGTGGTCAGCTCGACCCGCTCGCACACCGTCCTCAGAATGAGCACGATATCGTCGAGCACATCGTCCAGCGTTAGCGTTTCATCACCGCTCATGATGCTCCTGATACAGAGGTCGCCGATCGCGCGCACAGGGCGCTACGACCGCAAAGGCGGGCTTAAGGTACGGTCGCCGCGAGCTTAACGCAGCGCGAAACCAGGGCGCAAGGTGGGAGGTGGGCCTCAGCGGCGAAGTTCCAGCCGCCCCGCTCGCCGCGCGTCGATCACCTCCCAGAGGGGCGCATCCGCCAGCAGATGGGCGGCCAACACGCGCCCCATCGCCGGGGCCCAGGTCAGGCCCTTGGAGCCAAACCCGGCCATCACGTAGAGCCCCGGCTCCCGGGCTACCGCCCCGACCAGGGGGCGATGATCGCTTCCGTACACCCCGCGCACCCCGCGCCAGATCGCGCTCGCCAGGCCCGGGCGCTGCCCGCCGAGCGCGTCGTCCATCTTCTCCCGCAGGTCGTCGGCAGCCTGCGCCGCGTCGCGCGCTCGCCAGGCCGGACCACGCAGGTAGGTGGACCCCACGCCCACCTGGCCCCCGGGGAGCTCGAAGATATTGGCGTGGCTGTTGATCATCACCTTCAGGTCGTGGAGCGGGGCACTCGCCGGCCAGACCCCGACCTCGCCAGGACGCTCACGCAGGTCGGCGCCGGTCATCAGCTCGGGGAGCAACGCCCCGGTGGCCAGCACCACCCGGGCGCCTCCAGGCGCCTGCGCCTGGCCTGAGACCTCGGCCACCCACCCCTCATCGCCCTTTCGCAAGGCCTGCACCTGACCCGACACCAGACGCACGCCCCGGGCCAGCGCATGCGCGAGCAAGGCCTCGCAGAGGCCGGGCAAGTCCACCGCGGCGGCGTGCTCATAGAGCAGCGCCGGGAGCCCCTCCCAGCTCGGCAGGAGCTCCCGGCTGCGCTCTCCCTGCACCCGCTCCACCTGCACGCCTTCGGGATACGCCGCGCGCCCCTCGTCCCAGCTTTCCTCAAGTTTGTGGCTGAGCTTATCGCCGGAGAGCAGGCGCATCATCGGCGCCTGACGCCACAGACCCTGGCCGTGGCGCTCACACCACCCTTGCAGGATCGACCAGCTCATCAAAAACGCCCGCCAGTGCGCCCGGCCCGGCGCCATCGTGCGCCCGGCAAAGGGGTGCAACACGGTAGCCGGCGAGCTGGAGCCGCGCTCCGGGTGCGCAGCGTCCACCAGGGTGAGAGTGCCGGGATCGGCGCCCTGCGCCAGCAGCGCATCGATCAGCGAGAGCCCGGCGAGCCCGCCACCGACGACCAGGAGACCACGCTCGCTCATGCCCCGCCCCAGATCTTCAACTCGCCAAGCCCCGGAGCCGCGGGCGCGGCCACCGTCATCTCCCGCTTGCGCCCCGGCCCCCTGGCCCGAGCCACCACCCAGCCGGCCTCGACCATCGCCTGACGTACGGCCGTCGCCGCCGAATAGGTCGCCAGGCGCGCGTCGGGACTGCTGGCTCGCAGCGACCACGCAAAACACGCCGGACTCCAGGCCTCCGGGTTGACCTCCTTGGCAAAGGGGTCATGAAACACCGCATCGACGCAGAAACCTTCGGGCAGACGCACCTGCTGCCAGGGCGCGGCGTGCAGCACGACCTCAATCGCCCCGTCCTCCGAGAGCGCCCGCACCGCCTCCCCGGCACAGGCCTGCGCGGCGTCCGCCACCGCCCGGGCCAACTCACCGCCCTCCCCTTCATGAAAGGCCAGATGCTCAGCGCTCACCGGCCGCCAGTCCACCGTATGATAGATCAGACGCGTGGCCCTCGGGCTCTGGCGAAACGCCTGCACGCACTGCGTGAGGTTGACCGCCGCGCCGAAGCCCAGCTCCAACACGCGCCATTCACCCGGGCGGCTCACCAACCCGCTCCCCTCCAAAAACACGTGACGCGACTCACTCACCGCCCCGTGGCGCGAACGGTAGTGCACGTCACGCTCCTGGTCGTAGAGCGTCAGCGAACCATCAGAAGTCTCAAAGGGCACCACCCCCTGGAGCCCCCCCTCATCGCAACCCTTTGATGTCATGACAGAATCCTCCCGAACCAATCACTCCGCAGCCGCCTCAAAGAGCTCGCGCAAAAATGTGCCCGTGTACGACCCCTCCACCTGAGCCACCTCCTCGGGTGTCCCCTGCGCCACGATATGGCCGCCCTCAACGCCACCCTCCGGCCCCACGTCAATCACGTGGTCGGCATAGGCGATGATGTCGGTGTTATGCTCGATCATCACGACCGTATTGCCCGCATCGACCAGCTGATCGACGACCTTGAGCAGCTTGCGAATGTCCTCAAAGTGCAGCCCGGTGCTGGGCTCATCCAAAATGTAGAGCGTATCTCCAGTGGCCAGCTTCGCCAGCTCCCGGCTCAGCTTCACCCGCTGGGCCTCCCCGCCGGAGAGCGTGGGTGAGGCCTGCCCGAGCTTCATGTAATCCAGCCCCACATCGAGCAGGGTCTGCAGGATGCGGCGGATCTTGGGGTGGGCCTCAAAGAGATCGGCCGCCTCGGCAATCGTCATCTCCAGCACATCGGCGATCGAATGCCCCCGGTAGCGCACCCGCAGCGTGGAGGCGTTAAAACGATTGCCCAGACACAGGTTGCAGGGCACGTACACGTCGGCCAGAAAGCTCATCTCCACGCGGTTGACGCCCGCCCCCTTGCAGGCCTCGCAGCGCCCGCCGGCCACGTTGAACGAGAAGCGCCCGGCCTCAAAGCCGTACATCTTCGACTCGGGCAGCTCGGCAAAGAACCCCCGAATATGATCGAAGACCTTGGTGTAGGTGGCCGGATTGCTGCGCGGGGTGCGCCCGATCGGGCTCTGATCGATCTCGATGACCTTATCGTAGCGCTCCAGCCCCTCGATGGCGTCATGCTCGCCCACCGAGCGATGCTTGAAGTACACCTTGCGGGCGATCGCCGGGTACAGAATGTCGTTGACCAGGGTACTCTTTCCGGCCCCCGACACCCCGGTCACGCACACAAAGGCCCGCGAGGGGATGTGCACGTCCACATCTTTGAGATTGTTCTCACGCGCCCCGCGGATCCAGACGCCCTCGGCGGGCGCTCGCCGCGTCTCGGGCCAGCCCAGACGCCGGCGCCCGGAGAGGTAATCGCCGGTCACGCTGCCCTCGACCTGGCAGACCTCGTCCGGGGTGCCCACCGCGACGATCTCACCCCCCAGGCGCCCGGCGCCCGGACCGAAGTCGACCAGGAGATCGGCGCGCTCCATCGTCTCGCGGTCATGCTCAACCACGATCACTGAGTTGCCCGCGTCGCGCAGCTCCTCCAGCGTGCTCAAGAGCCGGTTATGGTCGCGCTGATGCAACCCGATGCTGGGCTCGTCCAGCACGTAGAGCACCCCGCTGAGTTCGCTGCCCAGCTGGCTGGCCAGGCGAATGCGCTGGCTCTCACCGCCCGACAGGCTCCCGGCCGCGCGATTCAAGGTCAGGTAGGAGAGCCCCACGTCTTTCAGAAAACGCAACCGGCGCCGGATCTCCGCGAGCAACTCCTCGGCGATCAACACCTCGCGCCCCTGAAGCTCCACCTGCTCAAAGAAAGCGCGGGCCTGATCGATATCGAGCTGATTGATCTCGGCCAGCGACTCCCCACGGAACACCACCGCGCGGCTCTCCGGGCGCAGCCGGCGCCCCTCGCACTCGGGGCAGGTGCGCGAGCCCATGAACTCGGTGAAAAAGTCTCGCGCCCCCTTGCTCGACGCGCCTTCATGGGCCTTTTCAATAAAGGGCACCACCCCTCGAAAGCCTTTGTAGCCCCGCTTTACATCCTGTGGCCCCTCTAACACGTACTGACGGGCCGACTCGCTTAGCTTTGCCCAGGGGCGGTCCAGCGGGATCTTTTGAGCCTGCGCCGACGTCTGGAGCTTCTCCCAGAGGTCTGCCACCTCGGCATGCCAGCGCCACTTGCGCCCACCGGGCGCCGGCAGAGGGCCGATGGCCTCGATGGCTCCCTCGCCCAGGCTCTTCGCCTCATCGACCACCAGCAACCCGCGGTCCACCTGCGGCGTGGCGCCGATCCCCTGACACCCCGGACACATGCCCAGGGGGCTGTTGAACGAGAAGCTCTGGTGGGTCAGCTCCGGAAAGGCCGTCCCGCAGCTGGCACAGGCCCGTTCGGTGCTAAAGAGACGCTCCTCCCAGTCCACGTCCTGGCCGGCCGGCGCCAGCGCCAGGCACTTGCCCTCGCCGACATGCAGCGCGCGGTCCACGCTATCCTGCACCCGGGAGGCCGCCTCCGGCTTGGCCACGAGCCGGTCGACCACCACGTCGATGTCGTGACGGTAGCTCTTTTTGAGCTTCTCCAACCCCTCCAGCTCCACGAACTCGCCATCGATGCGCGCCCGCACAAACCCCTGCTTGCGTAGCGCATCAAAGAGGTCGCGGTACTCCCCCTTGCGGTTTCGCACCAGCGGGGCGAGCAACATGAATTTGGTGCCCCGCGGCAACTCCAGCAGCTGGGTGGCCACGGCCTGGGCACTGGTCGCGCTCACCGGCTCATCGCAGGTATGGCAGCGCTGCTCGCCCAGACGCGCCCAGAGCACCCGCAGGTGATCGTGCACCTCGGTGATCGTGCCCACCGTCGAGCGCGGATTGCTCCCGGTGGTCTTCTGCTCGATCGAGATCGTCGGGCTCAACCCGGTGATCTGGTCGAAGTCGGGCTTTTCGATCTGCCCGAGAAACTGCCGCGCATAGGTCGAGAGGCTCTCCACATAGCGGCGACGCCCCTCGGCGTAGAGCGTATCAAAGGCCATCGACGACTTGCCCGAGCCACTGGGGCCGGTAAACACCACCAGCTTGCGCTTGGGCAGCGTCAAATCGAGGTTTTTGAGGTTGTGTTCGCGAGCACCGTTGACCGCGATTTCACCGCGGTCCCGGCTGATCAGGGGCAGTTTGATGCCCGGAGATGCGGACTGCGCCATGGCACCTACTTCGTGGGGGCAGAGGTTATACCTGAGTACGCTCGTGGCCCGGCACAGGCCATACCAGAGCACGGGCTACGGGCGGCCAACGCCGCGCTTTGCCCGTACATTCCGGCCCGTGCCAGGCGAGCGTTATGAGGGTCAGTCCTGGGCTTCTTCGGCCGGCTCGGCAGCCTGCTCCGTAGGCCCGCGGGCGGCGGTCGCCGCGCCCCGAAACGCCAGGTCCTGGAAGGTGCCACCGAGCGTAAAACCGTACCAGTCCTGATGACGCCCTTTGCGGAACTCGGCCATGTTAAAGACCACGCCCAGGCTGTTGGCCGTGACGTACTCCTCGTTGACCTGAAGGCGCATCTCCAGGCGGGGGCGGCTCCGACCCATCTGCGCGCCCAGCTCCACATGACCCCAGATCTCGGTGTTGATATCACGCCCCCGAGTCTGGAACTCATCGATGACCAGGCGAGGATCCTTCCCGCCCTCGTCGCTCTCGACATGCGCTCGAACCACGATGTTGCCAAAGTTGGTCATCGGCACATCCAGCGCCACCGGAAGGCTATCGGCGTTGAGCGTGGTCGGGCCCACCGTGAACTGACGCCCGGTCAACGCGATCTCTCCCCCGGTCAGCACCGGGCGGCTCGGATGGAGCTCCAGCTCAATGTCGGTATCGAGCTGCCCGAAGACCGGGATGCCCAGCAACGAGGCCAGCAACGTCGACTGGCGCAGATCCAGCTCGTCGCTCTGCACGGTGACCAGCCTCCGGCTGCTCGACTGCGTGAAGCTGCCCTCGAGCACTCCGCCACCGATGTCGACTTGATAGTTCACCGTGGCCCCCCGGCGCAGCAAGCTGCCCAGGGGAGCAAAACGCGCCGAAATCCGCTCAATGTAGATCTGCTTGGCCAGTCCCCCTTCCACGCCCACGCGCTCGGTGGCCGAGACGCGCTCCTTGAGCTGCACGCCTTCGAATTTCGCCCCGGTCAGACGCCACATCCCCAGCTCGGCGATCGTCACATCATATTGATGCCCCAGCGCCTTCTCCAGCTGCACCGTCACGATCTGGCGCACTCGCCGCTCCGGAAAGGTCAGCAGCAAGAAGAGGGCGAACATCGACACCGCAAAGACCACGTAAGCCAGCAGGCGAATGCCCGGGCGTTCCCACAGTTCTGCCAGTCGCTCTCGCATCAGCTCTCCTCCTGTGCGCGACGCTGGAAGGTGGACACCACCACCTGCGCACGCACCATGCCTTCGCCGCCCACCGAACGGACATCCACACGCTTGATGATCACCGGATCGCCGCTCGTCTCAATGCGATCGAGCAGATCGATCAGCGCGTTCATCTCGGCGCGCCGGATGTCCACCCTCAGGGTGCGTTCGACGATGATCGGCCCATCCTTGCTGCCGCGCGTCGAACCCAGCGGCGACTGATCCTCATCGTAGCTCGATACCGAGATATTGGCGGCGGTGGCGTGCGTGGCCACCAGACTGGTCAGCTGCACGGTGTTGTTGTCGAGCACCTCGTCGCTAAAGCGCTCCACCCGCGGGTCGACCGCCCCGCCGGCCTCCTGCGCCAGGTAATCCGGCGCGGCGGTGGCCAACAGGTTCAGGACGTCTTCGTAGGTCTGGGTCTCAGATTCAATATCGGCCAGCGAGCGCTGCACCAACATCACGGTCACAAAGATGCCCAGCACCGCAAAGGTCGCAAACATCAGCCCCAGAAGCTTGCGCTCCCGATCTGAGAGGTTGGCGATCGACTCGGCCAGACCTTTTTTTCCGGATTCTTTTTGCTCTTCACTCATCGTCGGTCTCAGGCCTTTCAGGAGCAATCACTGGTGACGTGAATTTCAAACTGGACGCGGTTATCACCCTGCACGGTCACCTTCTCTTTGCGGGCATCGCGCAGGCATTCCTCTTGCTCCAGCTGGGCGGCGATCTGGTCGACCGACTGCGGACTGTCGGTCACACCGACCATCTGAATCAGCTGACGGTCGGTATCAATATCGATGCGATCCAGCTGGAGTTCCCCGGCGCTCGCGGTCCCACGCGTGATTAGGTGCAGAAGCTCGTAGGCGCTCATCAGAGGCACAAACCCCCGCTCCGGGCCCGCCGCCCCTCCCAGACGCGCGCGAATGGCCGCCGGTGAGGTCAGGCGTTCACCAAAGAGGGCCTGGGTCTGTTCGGCGACGGCGTCTTTCATCGCGTCGAGCTGAGCCCGCTGATCGAGGCGCTGCATCAAGAGCACGCCCAGCCCCAGCACCACCAGCACCGCGGCGGCGATTCCCAGCCGTGTGAACTGCGCGCGCACGTAGCTCGACTTGCCCCGGAACTCAAACGCCCCCTGGCGCAGGTTGATGGGCTCGGGCTGCCCCTTCTCGCGCACGCTCATCAGCGCCGCGCCCAGCGCCAGGGCCGCCTCTGGCTGGCGGCCCCCAAACGCCACCGCGGCCTCCTCGGCCACCGCCAGCTCCACACTCAAGGGGCTGACCGCCACGCCAAACTCGCGCTCCAGGTGGGGTTTGAGTCCCTTGAGCCTGCTGGCGCCGCCGCACATAAAGATCGCCTCAACCTGCACCCGATCCCGGGCGTAGGCTGACTGAAACGTTCTGCGCAGATCGCGGACCAGCGGTCCCACCACATCGCCGCACACCTGGCTGATCCGAACCAGGGCCTCGTCGGCCTCTGTGGCATCCACGTCCAACATCGCGCGCTGATGCTTGAGGCGCTCGGCCTCACTCAGGCTCAGGTTAAACGCCTCGGACAGCCCCTGACTGAGGTGCTCCCCGCCCTGTTTGATGGTGCGGGCGACCACCGTGCGCTCGCCATCCTGAATGAGCAAACGCGTATGCGCATGACCAAAATCGATCACGGCGTAGGCACTCGCGTCGAGCATCATCGCCCGCTCCGCAGCCAGGCGCAGCGCCAGCTCCGGAATGCCGATCATCGCCGGGTCCACCCCCACCGACTGCATCTGAGAGAGCAGCGCCCCCAGGCGCTCGCTCTCCACAAACGCCACCAGCGCTTCCCACTCCTCGTCGCCCTTGCCCGCCATCACCTCAAAGTCGTAGGTGACCCGCTGCAGCGGCATCGGCAGGCTGCCCATCAAAAGGTGCGGCAAGACCGAGCTCACCTGCGCCTTGCCCTCAAAGGGCACCTCCAGGCGCAGGGTGAGCGCATCGCCGTTGGGCATGGTGGCCACCACCCGACTCACCCCTTCGAAGAAGCCCTGGTCGATAAGCCCTTTAAGCGCCCGCACCCACGGGGCCTGCAAAGGCTGCGCTTGCGGGACCACCGCCTCCAGCTCTTCCTCCTCGCCCTCTTTGGGCGACGCGTCTTCAGCCCCGGCCGCTTCCGCATCCTCAGGAGCCTCAGACCCAGCCCCTTCGAGCTCGGCCTGCTCCACCTCGGAGACCGGCGCACCTTCCTCGGCCAGCGCCGCCAGCGCCACCTCGGCAAAGCCCACCACCTCCACCGGGCGCTGGAGCACATCGAGCGCCACCGCCTTGAGCGACCACGCCCCGATGTCCAGTCCTACAATTCGATTTGCCATCTATCCATCTCCCGAAAGCGCCCGGGCCTTATCCCCGAAGCACCTCGCTAACTGCCTTATTGCACCCGCCAATACAACACGCGCCCCTTGGCCATCTCCTCACGAGAGGACTTCAACGCCGAGCGAAGCTCCTCCACCTCCTCGTTGGCCTCCTCGTCGTCTTCCTCCCCTTGCAGCGCCTCAAAGAGACGCTCGTCGGGCAAGCGACGCTGCGTTTTACCAAAGTCCACCACCGCCTCGATCTCGGCCTTCGAACTTCCATAAGTCCCGGTACTTTTAATCCGATAAATCGACGACTGACTGGTGCTGATCGAACGCAACAACCCCGAACGATTAAACGACACCGCCCACTGCGGAAACGCCGGCACCAGCGGATCGACCACCAGCTGCGGGTTCTCCATCGCCATGACCTGATAGGCCGGCGAGTAGTTAATAAACTGCGCCATCAGCTGCGGATTCGTCTTAAAGCCCTCGATGTACTCCGGCAGCTGACTCCGCCTCAAAAACGCCACCGGCTGGCCGACCTCGGCCCCCGGCAGCAGTCGACTCTCGCTCGAACCGACGTAGGCCATAAACATCGAGAGCGGGTTCTCAAAGAAGGCCCGCACCCCGTCAAGCGCCATCGCAAAATACATCACCTGAAGGCCCACCTGCGGGTTGTTGGCGCACAAGCTGCCCAGCCCCTGCCCGCCGCTGTCCACGCCTTCGAGCTCCAGGTTCTGGCAGAGGATCGCGTAAAACACCGGGAAGCTCGCCACGTTGGGATTCGGCCGGTCGACGTCATAGACGGTAAAAGCGTCGCCAAACACCTCCATAAACGCTTCGCTCACCCCCATCACCCGGTGAATATCCTCAAGATGTGTGAGGCGCGCGTTACGCGGCTCCACCTTGGCCTCATCCCGCTCGTAGACGCGTTGTTCGTCGCCCCCACTGCCGCGAATGGTGCAATCATCTCCCAGGGTGACCTGCTCCTGATCCAGGTCCACAAAGTCGATGATGCGCTCCATCATCCGGGCCCGGTTCATCGTGTCGCCGTTCACATCTTTCACTTCAAAGATCGAGTCGTAGCGCGAATCGAGCATCATGGAGCAGAGCATCAGCAGATCGCCCTCGTTGAGCTCTTCACCGGCGAACTGGTTGAGGTTGATACGTCCCTCCTCCGGGACCACATCCACATCAAAGGTGCCGGTAAACTCCCCGAACCCGCTCACGCCCATCGAACTCAAATCGATGCTCGCCAGGGGAATCTCGACCTTCCCGGAGTTAAAGGGCCCGAGCAAAATGTCCATGTACTGGTAGAGCTGGAAGTTGCTGCGCCGCATCGCTCGGCCGATCATCCGGCCGGTCTCATCGTCGGTCTGGCGCGACTCATCCTGGAGCGCGTACTGCAGGCTCAAGAGCAGGCGCGAGAGGTTCACCCCGCTCTTGGCCAGGTAGTAGCTTTTGAGCTTGTCGCGCTCGTTGGTGGACATCGCCGTGTTGACCCGGGCGGTGTAGGCAAACTCCACCACCGCCGTGGAGAGGATCGCCAGCGTGACCAGCGCCAACATCAACGCCACGCCCCGCGGGCGTCCATCAAAAGGCGTGGGCACCGGGCGATCCATCACCCGCAGTAGCCGGTGTGTACTCTTTGCGATCAGACGTAGCATCAGTACTCCAGCAGCTCGGTCATCCCCAACGTGGTCTGAGTCGTGAAGACCTCCGACTCTCCGCGGGGGCCCTGGGCAGGCATCACCAGAGTGATACGCACCCGGGTAGGCAGGCGCCCGGCGTGCTCCCGGCGAGTGGTATCCCATTCGCTGACCCAGCGCCCCTGGGCGATCTCACGCTCGCTTCCGATATCCACCGGACCCGGATCCCAGTACTCAAACTCCAGCGACTCCACCTCCGGGATCATCGTGTGCACCACCCCGCCACGGGTGATGTCATCGACGTAGTTCGCGTGCGAGCGGCGCACCAGACGGTTGACCACATCGCCTGCCTCGTTGATCTCGCGGCGCACCTCATAGCCGATCTGAGTGTGATGACTGGCGCGCTCGTCTTCGAGCACCCGCACATGGGCGAAGGCGGTAAAACTGATCTCGTCCTCGCCACCGATCATCCCGAACTGCACCGGCTCGCGAAGCTGCATGCTCAGCTGCTCTTCCTCACTCTCATAAAGAGCCTCCTCCCCCGGTACGATCTCACCGCCGTGTTGCGGTCCGGCCACGTAGGCCATGGCGATCTCGTTGGCCATGCGGTTCATCGCCAGGCGCACCAGCTGGTAACGCTCAAAGCGCGCGTCGACCGCATCGCGGGTTTGAAACATCTGCGACACGCTCACCCACACGATCCCGGTGAGACCGGCCATGATCGCCATCGCGATCATCACCTCAATGAGCGTAAAGCCTCGTGCCCCGCTGGCTGCGCGCGCGCCCGGTCTCATCGCAGGTCCTCCGCCTCGCTGGAGAACTCATCCGGGCTGCCAAACATCTGGAATTCGCTGTTTTCCAGGTCCGCCACGTACTGGGCGACCTCGATATGCTGCTCACGCCCCAGGTAGTCGAAGTACACTTTCAAATTGATCCGGCGCACCCGCTCGCCAACCTGGTTAACGAAGACCGGAATCTGCGCCATCAACACCGGCAACGCCGCGCTGAACGCGGCGTTGCCCTGCATCGCCCCCTGAGAGTCCACGCCGCCAAAGAGCTGGCTGTTGACCTGCGCCATGAAGGTCTCTTCAACCTCCGGCGGAATCTCCACCGGGTCCACGGTCGCCTCCCAGCGCAAATCCGGGTAGCCCTCCCTCGAGAAGTCCCCGGAGAACTGCCGCTGACTGGCGTTGAAACCCTCCTCTTTGAGCACGTACTCCAGGTCCACCATCTTTCCGCGCGCCAGCAGGCTCGCGGTGGTCAGGCGACTGGCATACACCGACTGCTGACCGCTCTGAGAGACCGTGCCCATCAGAATCGTCAGGGCGGAGGCCAGAATCGCCAGCGCGATCAACACCTCCACCAGCGTAAACCCCCGGGATGTGCGACGCCTGTTAATCATCACGCTCCACCTCTCCGAAGTCGCCCTCCGGCTCCCAGTCGCCGCTGTAGATACGCACCCGCCCGGTCAAGGGCTCGGTCACCAGGCTGTAGCGACCGCCGCTCTCATCGCGCAGCACGATCACGGCCTCCTGCTGAAATCCGTTGGGAAAAAAGCGCAACGCCGCGCGTCCCCGGGTCAAGGGCAGCTCTCGCCCGGCCAGGCGCACGCTCTCAAATTCGATGCCGTTGCGCAGACTGGTGAGCTTGACCACCGCCTCCTCGGCCCGCTCGTATCCCACCCGGCGGCTCACGCCGAAGGGATCGTCCTCGCTCTCATCAAAAAGCGAGCGCTTGTTCTGCCGATGCTCCTCCTCCAACGCCCGCGCCTCCTCCGGGAGCAACCCCTCGGCGAAGTCATCATCGGGCTGTGGCGCGACCACCGGCGCCTCGCTCATCTCGGTGAAGTACTCGCCAGTCTCCAGGTTGAGCACCAGACGATACTGCGTGTTGTTTAAGGCGGCCTGGTTGTACGCGTACTTGATCACCGAGGTCAGTCGCATCGCCTCATCGCGAAGCTTGCTCTTGGTGAGCACGCCCATCATCGAGATCCCGGCGCCCATCAGCCCGGCGACGATCACCAGCACCACCAGGATCTCGATCAGGGTCATCCCCCGCGCGCACCGATGCCGTCCGCGCCCTGGTAAGGCGCGCCACAGCTTCAGCCGTGCTCGCAGAGTCTTCATAGCGTCTCCCGCCTCTCAGCCCTTACTCGGGGCGCACGTCATCTTCGGTGCCCTCGCTGCCATCCGGGCCCACGCTGAAGATCTCAAAGTCGCGGTTGCCATTCTTGACATACACGTAGGGGCTGCCCCAGGGATCGCTGGGGATGTCCTTGGTCAAGGGCGCCGCCCCCTGAGTCATCTCCTCCAGCTCGTTGGGCAGGCGGTTGGGCGAGGTCGTCAGGTAAAAGGAGTTCACCAGCTGGTTGAGCTGCTGAATCTCGATGGTGGCGGTGCGCTCGTTGGCCCGGTCAATCGCCCCGAACACAAAGACGCCAACCACACCCATGATCGAGGCCATGATCGTGATCACGATCATGATCTCCACCAGCGTCATCCCGCGGGCCGACTTCATGTTAGCCGCTGCCCGAACCATCGCTTCGCGTCGCTTCATCATCTTCATCTTCTTGCTCCTCTTGCTGTTGAAGCACGCGGCCTCGCGTGCAGATGACGCCACACAGGTGTCGCGTCTAAAGGTGGACTTTTCTCGGCCAGAGCGTGTCACATCACCGTCTGGTTGAGCTTCAAAATCGGCATCATGACGGCAAACACGATCACCGCCACCGCCACACCGAGCCCCACGATCATCAAGGGCTCCAGAATCTTGGTCATTGCCTGAATGCGGATGTCGGTCTGCTGGGTGTAGCTGATCGACACGTTCTCCAGCATCTCCTCCAGCTGCCCGGAGGCCTCACCCACCGCGATCATATGGGTGACCAGGGGCGGAAACTCCCCGGAGCGCTTCAGCGGCTGCGCAATGCTCTCACCCTCGCGGATGTTGACCCGCGCATCTTCAATCACCTCGACCAGCCGGGTGTTCCCCAGGATGTTTTTGACGATGTCCATCGCCGTCAGCAGCGGCACCCCGCTGGCCAGCAAGGTGCCCAGCGTGCTGGCAAAGCGCGAGATGGCGATCATCCGCACCAGCGGCCCCACCACCGGCGTCTTCAAAATAAAGCGATCCCAGGTCCGCGTGCCCTTCTCGGTGCGCTTCCACTGCACAAAGCCCACCACCGCCCCCACAATCAGCGGCAACACGATGAACCAGTAACTGCTGAGCATATTGCTGATCCCGATGAGCACCGACGTGATCCAGGGCAACGCCGCGCCCTGGTCCTCAAAAATCGCGGTGACCTTGGGAATCACAAACGTGAAGATCAGCCCGAGCACCACGATCCCCACCACCATCATCAAGAGCGGGTAAATCATGGCGCCGATGACCTTGCCGCGCAGTTCGATCTGCGCATCCAGAAAGTCCGTCAGGCGACTCAACACCATATCAAGATTGCCCGAGCTCTCCCCGGCCTTGACCATGTTGACGTAGAGATTGCTGAAGTGCTTGGGGTGATCGCTCAACGCATTGGCCAGACTGGAACCCTCGTTGACCTTGCGCCGCACATCGCTGAGCGTGCGCTTGAGCTCTTCCTTCTCCGCCTGCTCGGTCAGCGCGTTAAGCGCCTCGACCAGCGGGATCCCCGCACGGATCAGGGTGGCCATCTGGCGGGTGAGCACCGCGATATCGCTCAGTGAGACCCGCTCCAGCAGCTTGCCCAGCTCCACATCTCCGCTGCCTCCGCCGGCGCGCCCTCCGCGCCCCTCGAAGACCTCGGTCACAAAGATCCCCTTGGCCTTGAGCGACTGACGCAGCGCGTTCTGGCTCTCGGCGTCGAGAATCCCCTTCACCGTCTTTCCGGCCTTATTCAGGCCTTTGTATTCGTAAACCGGCATACCTTTGTGCCTTTAAGCCCGGGCTTACGCCTCAACAAAGTCTTCTTGCGTGACCCGCATCACCTCTTCAATCGTGGTGCTGCCGGCCAGAATCTTGAGCGCGCCATCATCCCGCAGGCTGCGCATGCCCTGACGGCCGGCCTCCCGCTTGATGGTCGAAGCGTCAGCGCGGTTCATCACCAGCCGCCGCACCTCATCCTCCACCCGCATGATTTCGTAGATGCCCATCCGGCCCTTGTAGCCCAGCCCCAGACAGTTCGGGCAGCTGGAGTCCTCACCAGCCTTAAACAGGTGCCCACCGGTGCGCTCGGCCACCACCGCCGGCGTCAGCCCCACCTCCATCAGCTCCTCGGCGGTCGGCTGATACGCCACCTTGCACTCGCTGCACAGCCGCCGCACCAGGCGCTGGGCAAGCGAGCAGATCACCGTCGAACTCACCAGGAAAGGCTCCACGCCCATGTCCGTCAGGCGAGTGAACGCCCCGGCCGCATCGTTGGTGTGCAGCGTCGAAAACACCAGGTGACCGGTCAAGGAGGCCTGAATGGCCATCTCCGCCGTCTCCACATCGCGGATTTCCCCGACCATGATCACGTCCGGGTCGTGGCGCAGATAGCTACGGAGCCCCGCGGCAAAGGTCAGCTGAATCTTGGGATTGACCTGCATCTGACTGATCCCCTCGAGCTGGTACTCGACCGGGTCCTCAATCGTCAGGATGTTCTTATCCGGGCTGTTGATCTCGCTGAGCGCGCTGTAGAGCGTGGTCGTCTTACCGCTACCGGTGGGACCGGTGACCAGAATGATGCCGTGCGGGCGGAAGATCAGCCGCATCATGTCGCGCAGATGATCCTCAGCCATACCGATGTCGCGCAGGTTCAAAAGCACCGCCGACTTGTCGAGCAGACGCATCGTGATGCGCTCCCCGTGCACCGCCGGCGCCGTCGCCACACGGATGTCGATGTCTTTGCCCGCCATCTTGATGCGGATACGACCATCCTGCGGCAGGCGCTTCTCGGCGATGTTGAGCCCGGCCATGATCTTGATGCGCGTGATGATCGAGGAGTGAAAACGCTTGGGCGGACTGGCCACCTCTTTGAGCACCCCATCGATGCGGAAACGCACCGTGATCTCTTTGTCGCCCGCCTCGATATGAATATCACTGGCCCGCTCTCGCACCGACTGCACAAAGAGGCTGTTCACAAAGCGAATGACCGGCGCCTCGTCATCATCCCCTGCGTCGAGCAGGTCATTGATGTCCAGGCTGGCCTCTTCGGCGTGTGGGTTCTCGGCCTCGTCGAGCTCATCGAGCCCGGCGCCCAGCTGACGGCTCTTGCGATCAAACGCCTTGTTGATCGCTTCCTGCAAAGCCGTGGTGGGGACCACCACCGGCATCGCCTCCATGCCGCTTAAAAAACGCACCTCATCGAGCACCTCGACCGCCAACGGATCGTCGGTGGCCACCATCACAAAGCCGCGACGCACGTCAAAGGGCAGCACGCCGTTGTCGCGCGCCCAGCCCAGCTGCAGGCGCTCCAACAGGCTCAGGTCGATGGCATCCGCCTCGATCTTGGGCTCGAAGGGGTAGTCCAGCTGCCGGGAGAGCGCCAGCGCGACATCCTCATCGCTGACCAGCTCCATCTCCACGAGCAGCTCGCCGATACGCCCCCCCTTCTCGGCCTGCGTCTTCAGGCCCCGCTGCAGCCCGGAAGGCTCCAGCTTGCCCATCTGCATCAGAATCTCGCCCAGAGGCTGACGGTTATACATGCCTTACTCCTCGCCCTGCGGCTGCGCACCCTCGGGGGCGGGCTGCTCGCTCGGCTCACCGGCCGGCTCGGCGCTCTCAGCCTCCGAACCGCCCAGAATGCGATAACGCGGCCCCTCGTCATCGAACTGCTCAAGTGCCTGACGACGCGCCTCCTCCTCGGTCACCACGCTGCTCAGACGCTGGCGCATACGCTCCAGCAGGCCGCTCTTCTTCTGGAAGTTCACCGTCGCCATGTACTCCATGTCGCGACTGGCAAAGAGACGCATCAGTTCCCGGCGCTCTTCCATCTTGCGCTCGTAGATCTTCTGCATGTCTTCCTCGCTCTCGATGATGTAGGGCGTGAGCATCAACACCAGGTTCTGCTTGAAGGTCAGCACGCTGGTATTGCGGAAGAGCAGCCCGACCACCGGGATATCTCCCAGGAAGGGCACCTTATTAATGGTCTCGTTTTCGACGTCCCGCATCAGACCACCGATCACAATGGTCGACTGATCTCGCACCAACACCGTCGTGCTGATGTTGCGGCGAGTCCGGGTAGGCGTGGCCGCGCTCAAGCCACCGGCGCCCTTAAGCTCACTGACTTCCTGGTCGACTTCCAAACGCACGTAGTCGCTCTCATTTACCTGGGGGACAATGCGCAGCGTAATGCCCACATCTTCGTAGTCGAACTGAGTCCCCCCCCCCAACAGGCCACCCACGCCACCGAGCAAGCCGGCCGCACTTCCCAGGCCACTCAGCGCACCGCTGGCCCCTCCGGCCGCCGCGACTCCCGCGTTCAACAGGCTACTCCCCAGGCCACCACCCACTCCCAGCGTGCGCGCGATCGGGACGCGCTCCCCAACCTCGATCTCGGCCTCTTCGTTGTCCATCGTCAGGATCGAGGGGGTCGAGAGGATGTTCACCGAATCATCGGTCTGAGAGGCCTGCAAAAGGAGCGCGAACGTCGGCAGCGAGATCGACGTCCCGGGTACCGACAACATCGGCCCCACCAACCCCAAACCTCCTCCCGGCCCATCCATCTCAGTAGACCCACTAAAGTTCGATTGCCAGGTACCATAACCTCGGGTGTCCTCTACCGCTCCCGAGCTTACAAGCTCATCTGGAAGCAGGAAGGCCATATCCTGGGTCAGCAGGCTATTGGCACCGATCTGGAGTTTGCGATCGATATCCAGACCGATCTCCATGATCACGGCCTCGACATACACCTGACGACGCGGCGCATCGAGCTGGTCGATGACCCGCTCCAGCGCCACGTAGTCCCGCGGCGAGGCCACGACCACCAGCGCGTTGGTCGGCTTGTAGGCGGTGATCTGAACTTCGCCCTGCAGAATCGAGCCCACCCCCTCCGAGCCGGTGGTCTGGGCGCGCGGCTGCCCCTGAGCGCGCCCCTGCTGCGACTGCACTCCACTGGCCAGCTGACTCAGGGTCTGGGAGAGCTCGTCGGCGTTAGCGTACTCCAGAAACTTCACATGCACCTGACCGCCCACGGCAGTCGGCACATCCAGGATCTCGATCATCTCGCGGATACGCTCAAAGGAGCGCTGATTGGAGACGATGATCAGCTGGTTGGTGCGCTCATCGGCAATGATCTCGGTGATCTGCACATCCAGCGTTCCGCTCTCGGCCGAACTCTCGGCCTCGGCCGGCTGACTCCCCGAGCGCCGTGCCCGCGCCGCCGCCCGACGCTGGGCCGCGGTCTGCGGCGCCGCCGCGCTGGTGGTGCCATCTTTCGTATCGAAGATCTCCTTAAGTCGCTCCGAGACCTCCGTGGCATCGGCGTGCAGCACTCGATACACGTAGAGGTTTGAAGCCGACTCCCCCTGATCCAGACGCTCCACCAGCGACTGCACCCGGCGCAGGTTCGACGCGTTTTCGGTAATGATCAGGCTGGAACCGTAGGGCACCACCGAGGCGCTGGAGGAGAGGAAGTTAGAAATCACCTCCTGAATCTCGGCCACATCCCCGCGCTCCACCGGCACGATCGCGGTGACCATGCGGGCCTCATTGGGGATCGCATCGCCGGCCTCATACGCCCGCTGCGGCTCGGTGATGGCCTGACCCGACTCCACGATCTTGAGGAAGTTGCCCATCGGCACCACCGTCAGACCGTTCATGTTGAGCGCCGCCAAAAAGGCCCGATACCCCTCGGCCAGCGTGACCTCCTCGGGCGCCATGATCGTGATGGTCTTATTGGCCTGAAGGCTGTCGGCGATGATGAAGTTAATGTTCATCGTCCCCGAAAAGAACTTCACCACGTCTTCCAGGCTGGACTGCCGGAAGTCGAGTGTCACCCGGGTGTTCGCCGGAGTGCGACGCGCGCGAAAGCCGGGATCGAAGTTCGGCGGCAGGTTGAACTGCTCCTGCCAGGTCGTCTCGGAGCGCTCGCCACCCTGGGCGTCCTGCTGGCCCTGCGCCTGGTCGCTCTGGGCCGACGGACTGCGCTGCCCACGCTTCAGCACCGCCGGCTCATCCGAACTGGCCGCTCCCTGCGCAAATGCCGAGGGCGCCGCGCCCAGAAACATCGCCGATATCAACGCGCCCACCACCGCAGCTCGCCGCTGCCGGCGTGCGCTCTTATTGACTGCCTTCGTCACGATCGTCTCTTGCTGTTGGGAGTTCAAAACGTTCATTCGCATCGTGTTCTCAATCGCCCGCCTGCGCGGGCTATCACAACCGGTCTCACAGCGGCGCCACCGCACCACCAAACTCACCGGGTTCATTCAATGGTGTATTCGAGCTTCTCAACCCGCCCACGGCGCTCGACTTCGATGACCACTTTCTTCTCGTTGCGCAACTTCTCGAGCAGCTCCAGGGCCTGACGCTGGTTGGTGATCGCCGAGCCATTTACCGACTGGAGGATATCCCCACTGCGGATGCCCATCTGGGAGTAAAAGCTGCTCGGCGTCACGCCTACCATACGCAGCCCGCTGGGCTCCCCGTCACGGTAGTTCGGCATCACCCGGGCCTGCCGCGTCAACGCGGTGGGATCGGCCAGCTGACGCTCGATCATGGCCCGATCCACCTTGTAGGCATTGGGCCCCTGCTGCTGCACACCGCCGGCGGCCGACGCAGCCTCGCTCTTAGCCGCCTTCTCCTGCCCCGGAGCCCGTCGAGCCCGGGCGCTGCCCCCTTCCCGGCTTGCCGGAGCCCCGGATGCACTCGGGTCGCCACCAATGGCCCCCTCCATCCGGATAAATTCGAGCTTGCCGTTGCGCTCCACAAAAATCCGATCTCGACGAATCTCCACGATCTCGGCCCCCTCGGCCACCAGGTCACCCACCCCGACCATCAAAGTCTTGTTCTGGGTGTTGTCTTTGATCATGGCCATCGACCACCGTGGGTTGCGGGCCACCATCACCCCGCTCAGCACCAGATTCAGGTCGCTGAGCGTGGGCACATCATCGCCCCCGGCCCCGTCCTCCGGTGCCGGCACACACTGCCCGGCCTCGCAGACCTCGCCATCGCCGCAGCCTTCCGGACAGACGTTGGGGTCGACCTCTTCGGCACACCCGAACAGGCAGCGTTCCGTGATGGCGCTCTTCCACCCTTTCTCCTGACGAGGGCGCGCGCTCTGGCGCTCCCCCTGCTCCCGCATCGCCTCGTAATCCGGAGCCTCGGGCACCGTAAAAGGCGCGAGCTGAGCGGCCACGAAGTTATTGACCATCAGCGCCGACAGCAGCGAGCCCGTTCCGAGCACGGCCAGAATAATGGCGGTCTGATATTTTCGAAAAAACGCTTCCATAGCTCTCGTCTCGTCGCGGCTTATCCGCAGGGCGTCATCGCACCGCGGAGGTCTTTCAGCGGCACTTCAGCCGAACAAAATGCAAAAACCACGCCACATCATCCCAACCCGGCACACTCCACGCTTCACAACACCGTCACGACCTTTATTTATGCGACCTTTCTTCATCTTTTTTTGACGCATCTTTTTGTATCCCGCCGCCGAACTTCGGCGGCCCGCCCCCCGAAATTGACATTTTGTCAATCGACCCCGGATCTGCGCCCACCCGATGACATTTTGTCATCTCGATTGGCTCAAAGCTTCCGGTACACGGTACGCGTGGCGATGCCCAGCAGCTTGGCCGCGAGTTTTTTATCTCCCTGGGTCATCTTCAGCGTCTCGTGCAGCACGCGCTTTTCGATCTCTTCAAGCGACGTCCCCAGCGGGATGGTGATGTGACGCGATTTCGCCGGACGCTCTACCAGCTGTGAGGGAAGGTCGTCGACATCGATACGGCCATCGCGGTCGAGCACCACCGCGCGCTCCACGACATTCTCCAACTCCCGCACGTTCCCCGGCCAGTGATACCCCTCCAGGGCGCGCCGAGCCTCGGTGCTAAACCCGCTGATATCGCGCCGGTTTTTGGAGTTATAGCGCCTCAGAAAATGCTCACTTAACAGCGGCACATCCTCGATCCGATGGCGCAACGGGGGGATTTTGATGTCGATGACATTTAGTCGGTAATAAAGATCCTCGCGAAACGTGCCCTTCTGCAGCTCCGCCTCCAGATCTTTGTGAGTTGCAGCGACCACCCGCACATCGACCTCGGTGGGCGTATTCGACCCCAGGCGTTCAAAGGCCCCCTCCTGCAACACACGCAGGAGCTTGACCTGGACCTGGGGCGAAAGCTCGCCGATTTCATCCAAAAAGAGGGTCCCACCGTGGGCGGCCTCAAAGCGACCGATCTTGCGCTGGGTGGCGCCGGTAAACGCGCCCTTTTCGTAGCCAAAGAGCTCGCTCTCCAGGATCGACTCCGGCAGCGCTGCGCAGTTAATGGCCACAAAAGGTTTGTCGGCCCGCTGACTGAGCCTTCCGATCATCCGGGCAAAGAGCTCCTTTCCGGTGCCGCTCTCCCCGGTAATCAGCACGGTGGCATCACTGGGGGCTACCTGACGCACCCGATCGACGGCCTCACGCATCAACGGGGCCTGGCCGACCACGCTGCGCTCTTCCTCGACCTCGGCCAGCCGGGCCTTGAGCTCACGGTTCTCCTCGACCAGCGCCTGCCGCTCCAGGGCCTGACGCACCGCTTTTAAGATCGTGGCCCGCTTGATCGGCTTGGCCACAAAGTCGTAGGCCCCCTCTTTCATCCCCTGCACCGCGCGCTCCACGGTGCCAAACGCAGTCATTAAAATGACCTCGGCCTGGGGCTGAAGCGCCTGCACCAGCTTGAGCAGATCCATGCCGTCGATGTCGGGCATCATCAGATCGGTGAGCACCAGCTCAAAACGCTGCTCCCGCAAGAGATCCAGGGCCTGCTGACCGCCCTCGGCCGTGGCCACCTGGTAGCCCTCCTTCTTAAACAGGCGCTCCAGGGTCTTTAAGTGGGCGACCTCATCGTCGACCAACAAGATCCGCGCTTCGTCAGACTCCATCTCTTCTCCACAGGTGGGCTCAGCCGGCAGGACTCCGGGCGCAAACAACGGCTGGCAGCCCGGGCCACATTCCCCGCGAGCCGCCCGCTCGCCACCCCTTAGCTCGGCGTGAGAGCGCCGGCTTGTAACGCGAACGCGCGTTGAAAGGGAAGGCAAACTTCGATAGAAAATCTGACGCACTGCCTCTTACCGAGCTCGGCTATGGCGAAGGTCATCTATCGCGACACGCGTGGCATTCAGCGCACGCAGGTCCTCAACAACATCACGCGCATTGGTCGCCACCCCGAGCAGGATATTCAAATCCTCGACCGGGTGGTTTCCAAAGAGCACGCCCTGATCGAACGCAACATCGAGGGCCATTTTGTGGTGCGCGATGGCGGCAGCCGCAACGGCACCTACCTCAACGGCCAGCTTCTCGATGCGCCGCAGCTCCTGCACAACGGCGACGCCATCAGCGTGGGCGCCACCGATCTGATCTTTCAGGAAGATCCCACCGACCGTCGCTCCCAGAACAAAGTCACGATTCACACCGACGAGCTGGAGAGCCACGTACGCAACCGCATCGCCCAGAATATCAGCGCGCGCTTCTTGCCCGAGAGCCAGATCAGCGACACCACCGCCCTGCGCCAGGATTACGAGAAGCTGCGCATCGCCCACGAGCTCGGCCAGTCCATCGGCGTGGAGACCGATCTCGACATCCTGCTCGAGAAGATCCTGGAGAAGGCCTTTGAGATCTTCCCGGCCGATCACGGCGTGATCTTGCTGCGCCTGGAGGGCACCGATCGCCTGGTCCCCATGGTCGTGCGCGGACGTACCGAGCAGGTCCACGTGGGCGATGTCCGGATCTCGCGCACCATCCTCAACGAGGTCATCGAAGAGAAGCAGGCCGTGCTCTCCTCGGACGCGATGATGGACAGCCGCTTCTCCGGGGCGCACTCCATCATCCTGGGTAACATCCGCTCCACGATGAGCGTGCCCCTGCTGCTGGATGAGCAGATCCTGGGCGTGATCCATCTGGACTCCAAGGTGGCCAGCGGCGCCTTTACCGAGAAGGATCTGGAGATCTTAAGTGGCTTTGCCCGTCAGGCTGCCATGCTCATTGAGCATCACCGCCTGCTCAAGCAGATGGAGAGCGAGATCCTCGCCCGCGAGAAGCTCCATCGCCTGCTCTCTCCCCAGCTCGTCGAGGAGGTGGTCAGCGGCCGCCTGGAACTCAAAAAAGGTGGCGAGCTGCGCCGGGCCACGGTGATGTTCGCCGACATCCGCAACTTTACCTCGTACAGCGAGCGTCACGAGCCCCAGCAGGTCGTCGAGCTGCTCAACGAGTACTTTGAGCTGATGGTCGATGTGATCTTCAAATACGAGGGCACGCTCGATAAGTTCATCGGCGATGAGATCATGGCCGTCTGGGGCGCACCCATCTCACACCCCGATGACACCGAGCGGGCGGTGCGCTGCGCGCTGGAGATGCAGCAGATCCTGCACACCTTCAACGCCAACCGCCAGGACGCCCAGGGGCATACCCTCTCGATCGGCATCGGCCTCAACACCGGCGAGGTCGTCGCCGGCTACATGGGCTCGACCAAGAGCATGAACTACACGGTAATGGGCGACGCGGTGAACACCGCCAGCCGCATCTGCGCATCGGCCGGGCCCGGCGAGGTGGTCGTGGGGCAATCGACCTTTGCCGAAGTCACCAACCTGGTAACCAGCGAGAAACTGCCCCCAACGCGCCTCAAGGGTAAGCGTGAACACGTCGATCTCTACCGGCTGCGCGGCCTTCGCACTCGCCCGGTCCACCCCACGCTGCGTAACCTGACCTGATTTTTGCCCCCGGACGCCTGCTCCCCCGAGATGCGGTTGGCCCGGCGCGATCCCTGGGCTATACTCCGCACGCCTCCCTTTCCGACTTTACCTCGAACGCGACGTGTGGCCCTTCATGGCGCAACCCAGATATCAAGTCATCGAGCGCATCGACGCCGGCGGTATGGCCGAGGTCTTCAAGGCCAACTCCACCAGCTTGCAGGGCTTTGAAAAGCTCGTCGCGATCAAGCGCATCCTGCCCAACCTCACCCAGAACGAGCGCTTTGTGCGCATGTTCCTGGACGAGGCCAAGGTCAGCCTGCACCTCAACCACACCAACTGTGTGCAGGTCTTCGACCTGGGGATTGCCGACGGCACCTACTTCATCGTCATGGAGTTCGTCGACGGCACCAACCTCAAAAAGCTCATCGAATTTATCGCCCGCCAGGGGCAGGGCATCAGCGTGGCTCAGGCCGTGCACATGGCCATTGAGATCTGCAAAGGCCTCACGCACGCCCACGAGAAGGTCGACCAGAGCGGCCGCCCCCTGGGGATCGTGCACCGCGACATCAGTCCGCCCAACGTGCTGATCTCGCGCGCCGGCGAGGTCAAAATCACCGACTTCGGTCTGGCCAAAGCCAAGAGTCAGGCCGAAATCACCGACCCCGGCGTCGTCAAAGGCAAATTCGGCTACCTCTCCCCCGAAGCCGCGCATGGCGAGGAAGTCGACGCGCGCACCGACATCTTCGCCGTCGGCATCCTGCTCTGGGAGATGCTCGCCGGGCGCCGACTCTTTTTGGGAGAATCGGACTACGGCACGCTCCAGCTGGTACGCAAGGCTCAGATCCCCTCGATCCGCAAGCTGCGCCCCGACGTTCCGGCAGAACTCGAAGCCGTACTGGCCCGGGCGCTGGAGCGCGATCCGGCCAGGCGCATTCAGAGCGCCGAGGAGCTCGGTCGTCAGCTGGCCACCTTCCTCTTTGCTCATGGCCAGGTGGTAACGAGCTACGACCTCTCCGACCTGGTCAGCGCCGTGATTGAAAAGCGCCCCAAACGCGCGCGCACCGTGCAGGACATGGCCGTGGATATGGCCATCCAGCAGCAGCTCAACCAGCTCAAGAGCCTCGAAGAGATTCAGGACCTCGACCTCTACCTCACCCAGCACTACGACTCCCTGCCCGACCAGGGCGAAGCCTCCCAGCCGGGTAGTGGCACCGGCGAGTTTGAAGATCCGCGCATGTGGGCCGATCTGGGATTTGGCAACGAAACCAGCGTTGGCGAGGTCGCCGCGCCTCCGGAGCAGCCCTCCTCCGGGGAGTCAGGCTCCTGGCAGGAAGCCGGGCTGGCCGATCTGGGCCGCTCCACCTCGGCCCTCCAGGCCATCAAAGGCCCGGGCACTGCTGCGTCCCGCAAGCCCCATTCCCAGGGACGCCCGCCAACCCTGCCCGGGTCAGCGCGCGCGCCGCAGGCCTCGCCGGCTGATGCGGTGGTCCAGCCCGGTCAACCCGGGCCGATGCCTTCGTCGCAACCGGCCCCGCCGGCACCTATGGAACCTCAGCCTCCGGCACATCGTCCGGGCGCCGCCCCGGCTTCCGGAGGCGTTGGTAAAACCGCACTCATCGTGGCCCTGCTCGTCGTCCTCCTGGGAGCCGGCGCCGCTTACTTTTTGGGCTTGATTCCGCCCGGCTAGCCCTACAATTCGCAGTCCCGCGCCGTACCCTTTACTCGCGGAGCCGCCGTCTCGCTCCACTCGTCTCTCTTTTGACCCGGTGGACCACGCTATGAATGACGTTCTCGTCATGATTCTGGCAGGCGGCGAAGGTAAGCGCCTGCGACCTCTGACCCTCGACCGCGCCAAACCCGCGGTACCCTTCGGAGGGCGCTACCGCATCATTGATTTTGTGCTGTCGAACTTTGTGAACAGCGGCTTTTACAAGATCAAAGTGCTTACCCAGTACAAGAGCGACTCCCTGTTAAACCACATCAGCCGCGGCTGGCATCTGGCGCAGTTCATCGATCACTACATCGATCCGGTGCCGGCCCAGCAGCGCCGTGGTCCGCAATGGTTCCAGGGCAGCGCCGATGCCATCTTCCAGAATCTCAACCTCATCTACGACGAGGAGCCCCGCGATGTCTGCGTCTTCGGGGGCGATAATATCTACAAGATGGATGTGGGCCAGATGCTTGCCACACACCGGGAACGCGACGCCGACCTGAGCGTGGCCGCCATCCCGGTGCCTCTGGAGCAGGGCTCGGCCTTTGGCATCCTGGAAATCGACGACGAGCAACGCATCGTCGGCTTTGCCGAAAAACCTACCCATCCCAAACCCATTCCCAACCGTCCCGGGTGGTGCCTGGCGAGCATGGGCAATTACATCTTCAAGACCCCCGGTCTGGTCGAGGAGATCATCCGCGACGCGCACGATAATGAGAGCGCGCACGATTTTGGCAAAAACATCATCACCAACATGGTGCGCTCCGGCCACCAGGCCTGCTTCGTATACGACTTTTCCACCAACGACATCCCGGGGCAGTCCGAGCGCGAACGCAGCTACTGGCGCGACGTGGGCACCATCGACAGCTACTGGGAGGCATCGATGGATCTGATCAGCGCCGAGCCCCAGTTCGATCTCTACAACCGACGCTGGCCCATCCGCACCCACTACCAGCACTACCCGCCGGCGAAGTTCGTGCACGACGACCCGGCCACCAACCGCGTCGGTCAGGCCATCAACTCCAGTGTGGCCGAGGGATGCATCGTCTCGGGGGGCACCATCCGCAACTCGGTGCTCTTTCAGCGCGTGCGCGTCAACTCCTACTCGTCCATCGAAGACTCCGTGCTTTTTGAGCAGGTCGAAGTCGGGCGACGCGCGCGCATTCGCAAGGCGATCATCGAAAAAGATGTGGTCATCCCGCCCGACACCGTCATCGGCTACGACGAGGAGTTGGATCGCGCCCGCTTCCCGGTCAGCGATAAGGGCGTGGTGGTGGTTCCCAAAGGCTACGAGTTCGAGCAATGAGCTCCTCACCACTCGATGTGCTCTTTCTCTGGCACCTCCATCAGCCCTACTACGGCGCGGGCGAAGCGGGCGACTTTGAGCTGCCCTGGGTGCGACTCCATGCGGTCAAATCCTACTTCGACATGGCCTGGCTCATGGAGCGGCACCCGCAGATGCGGGCCACCTTTAACTTCTCCGGCAGCCTGCTGCGCCAGCTCCAGGAGTGGGTCGAAGGAGGGCGTCGCGATCGCTGGTGGCGCTGGTCGCTGACGCCCCCCGAAGACCTCGATGATGAGACTCGCCAGGCGCTGGTGCATCACTTCTTCAGCCTCGATCACACCCATGGCGTGGCGTCGCTGCCGCGCTACGCCGAGCTGCTCGCCAGGCGCACTGAACACGGGGAGGAGGCCTGCGCCCAAACCTGGGGCGAGGAGGAGTTTGGCGATCTTCAGATGCTCTTTAACCTGGCCTGGTGTGGCTTTGCGGCAACCCGGGACTATGAGGCCATCCGACGCTGGCGTGCCCAGGGACGGGGCTTCTCCCTCAACGATCGCCAGGAACTCCTGGAGTTGCACCTCACGATCATGGCGCGCGTCCTCCCACTCTACCGTCGCCTCTGGGAGCGCGAGCAGATCGAGGTGAGCATCACCCCGATGTACCATCCGATCATGCCCCTGCTGATCGACACCGACTCCGCCCGACGCGCCACGCCTGAGCGCCCCACCCCCGAGCGCCTTCAGGCACCAGACGACGCCCGCTGGCATATCGATCGCGCTCTGGAACTCGGCGAACATATCTTTGGCCGACGTGCCACCGGCCTCTGGCCCGCCGAGGGCTCGGTGTCTCCGGAAGCCCTGGCGCTTTTTGAGGAGGCCAACCTGAGCTGGGTCGCCACCGATGAAGCCATCCTGGCGAACTCCCTGGAGTTTGAGCGCGACCGCGACCTCTGGCGCTCCTGGCGCTTGACCGAACTCGGTCCGGCGATCTTCTTTCGAGACCACGGTCTCAGCGATCGCATTGGCTTTGACTACGCTCGCCGCCCGGCGGCCGAGGCCGCCGACGACCTGGTCTCCTCGCTTGAAGGCATCGCCCGCGCGGCGAGCTGCCCTCACCCGGTGGTCGCGATCATCCTCGATGGTGAGAACCCCTGGGAGCACTATCCCGACGACGGCCGCCCCTTTCTGGAGGCCCTCTACACGCGCCTGGTCGCTCATCCCGTGCTTCGCCCGACCACGCCCAGCACGCACCTCCAGGAGGGAGGTCAGCCCGGAACGCTCGAAACACTGCACTCGGGCTCCTGGATCCTGGGGAACTATCAGATCTGGATCGGCCACCCGGAAACCAACCTGGCCTGGACCCTCCTCGCACAGGCCCGCGACTTTCTTCGCCGCCGCCCGGCCCCCGTCGACGAAGCGGAGCAACGCGCGGCCAGCGCGGCACACCAGTCGCTGATGATGGCCCAGGGCTCCGACTGGTTCTGGTGGTACGGCGACGACTTCAGCTCCGAGCAGGACGCGCTCTTCGATGACCTCTTCCGGGCCCTGCTTCGGCGCGTCTGGGAGGTCTTCGGAGAACGCCCACCCGACGCGCTACGCCGCCCCATCCACACCGGGAAACACGGCGACGCGGAGGCTGTTCACCGCCTCCCACAGCACTTCATCTCGCCACGCATCGACGGGCGCCGCGGAGGCTTCTTTGACTGGGAGGGCGCCGGCCGCTACCTGCCCAAGAGCGGCTACGGCTCGATGTTTGAAACCACCCGCTACCTCGACCAGCTCCTGTATGGCTGCGACGCCCAACACCTCTACCTGCGTCTGGACCCGGGCCCCGACCTCACTCCGGCGCATCGCCTGGAGTTGGGGCTGAGCAACACCGCGCACCTCCACCGGATCCACCTGCACGCCGGCGCCTCCCCGGGCAACGCTGCCAGCGCCGAGCCCCCGGCTATCCTTGTAAACCACGCCTACGCGCAGTGCTGGGAGTTGGCCACGGATCGCGCAGCTCTCCAGGCCGCCGGCGAGTCGGAGATTGAACTTCAGGTAAAGGTTTTGGAGGGGGAGCGCCTGCTGCGCACGCTGCCGGTGGACGGGCCGCTGAGGCTGCATCTGCCCGCCGAAGATCCGGGCAACACCGACTGGCTCGTCTAGTCGATCTCCCAGGTCCCGTACGGGGGGAGTTCCTTCATCGACTCGCGGATGTAGGGCACATCGGATTCCAGCTCATCGCGCGCCGACTGAATGATGCGTTTGAGCTTGGAGTAGCTGTTGACGATGATCTGCAAAGGACTGGGCGGCGTGCGGAACGTCTTGTGGTAGGAGGCGTAGGGCATATTCGCCACCACCGCCGGCCGTGCAATCTGCTGAATCGGGATCCAGATAAGGTTGCGTCCGGTGGAGAGCGGCGCAAACGCGTCATACGACAGAATCTGCGCGTTACGCGATCCCACCGAACCTCGTTGCACTGACTCCCAGGCCACTTTCGAGGGCACGTTGTTGACCACGCCGCCATCGCAGAGGCGCAGGAGTTGATGACGGGAAAACACGCTCTCCAGCGGTGCGATGGTCTCCGGATCGTCATGAAACACATCGAAATGCAAAAGCCCCGGTACCGAGCAGCTAAACCCGGCTGCCTCGATCACCGGGAAGTGTTCCGTGCCGGGCTCCGCGCCGAAGACCACCTGCGTGAGAAGACGTGGATTCTTGGAGAGCTGACGCACCGCTCCGAAGAAGAGCTTAAGTTTGCGCCGGAGCGCCAGCGGGGTCATCCCCTCGTCGCTCGACTGCTCGTACTCCCGGTCGTCAAAATGAAAGCCTTTGCGCACCCCGGTGGCCACGATCTCCAGCTTGATCGGGAGCTCGTCAAAACGCGGCATCCCGCTGCCCAGAAGCTGCTGAAACATCTCCCGCGCCAGGCGCATGATATTCAGGTGGAACGCCCCCGGAAACCCAAAGCGTGAATACCCGGTAAAGGGCCGAAAGAGCGTGTTGTAGTCGAGGTTTCTGGGCATCGCCAGCGCGACCGAAATCGGATCGTAGCTGCGATCAATGGCGCGCACCAATCCCAGCAAGCTCCCCATGGAGCTGCCCACAATCAGCTCCGGGGTCAGCCCCAGCTCCTTGAGCATGGCGAAGGTCCCCAGGTGCACAAGCCCCGCGCCGCCTCCGCCACCAAGCACCAGAACCAGGCGCTTCTGCCGCAATTCAGCGTCGAGATGTTCGGCCCCGAAACTGTTGAGGTGGCGAGTCAGAAGTTGGGAGCGGGTCTGCTCGACCCGCATGGCCAGCACCGGAGCGATTTCACGCAGGGAGTCCACCCTGGCCTGCCCGTTTTCGGGCAAGAGCGGCACCAGCGACTCGACCATCCACCGCCGCAGGCTGTCGACGTCCTCACTCAACGAGACGTCGTTCCCCTCGGGAGCCCGAAAGAGATTCATCTGCCCGAGCGCCGACGCATAGCGAAAGAGCGCCTGATGGCGCGCATGCAACACGTTGGGTTCATCGACGATCAGTCGAATAAAACGCTGCTCAAAATCCTTGAGCTCTCGCACCCGCACAAAATGTCGGCCGTATCGACTCAAACGCCACTCGCTGCTGCTCGTGATGCACAGGTCCTAAACGAACCCGGCGCCGGTGCGAAACACCGGCGCCCGATTATCGGCGCTGACACCGATGCTGGCAAAGTAATTTTACGCGTCGCGCTCGCCAGGAGCTCCCTGAGACGAGCGCGACGCGTCGATCAACTCTTCAAGAAGGAGAAGAGGCCCTTCTTCGGTTGAGCATCCTGCTCTCCGGTGGCGCCTTCGGCGTGCGGCGGCTTCTGTGCGGCGACCGCTTTGGCCAGCTCCACAAACGCCGCCGTCACCGGGCTTTCCGGCTGGCTGACAACCACCGGTCGCCCGGCGTCGCCGCCCTCGCGCACGCTGAGGTCGAGCGGAATCTCACCGAGCACCGGCGTCTCCAGACGCCCGGCTTCTTTGACCACCTCGGCGGGGTTCCCAAAGATGAAGAACTCCTCTTTGGTCGAGGGCACGATGAACTTGGACATGTTGGTCACAATGCCCATCACCTCGACATTGAGCGTCTTGAACATCTGCAACCCGCGGGCCGCATCGATCAGCGAGAGATCCGAAGGCGTGGTCACGATCACCGCCCCGTCGACCGGAACCGTCTGCGCCAGCGCCAGCTGAGCATCACCGGTGCCCGGAGGCATGTCGACGATCAGGTAATCCAGCCCGCTCCAGTCCACGTCACGCAGGAACTGGCGGATGATCCCGGTGACGATCGGCCCGCGCCAGATCACCGGGGTGTCTTCATCCATCAAGAACCCCAGGCTCATCACCCGCAGCCCGTCGGCCTCCATCGGGAGGATGCGGCGATTGCTGACCGCCGGACGCCCGGAGATCCCCAGCAGCGTCGGCAACGAGGGTCCGTAGATATCGACGTCCAGCAGGCCCACGCGGTGGCCGATCTTCTGAAGCGCCAGCGCCAGGTTCACCGCCACCGTGGATTTACCCACGCCTCCCTTACCGGAGGACACCGCGATCACCTTGCCCACGCCCTCAATCGGAGCCGAGGGAGCTGCGGCCGCCGGCGACGCCGGGGCCGCTTTCGGCCCCGCCGGCCGGGCCGCCCCGGCACTCGGGCCGGGTTGCACGGCCGGCGCCGGCTCGCCATTGCGCTCACGCTCCAGCGCCTGAGGCGTCATCGTCTTGACCTTCACCTCGAGCACCCCGTCGATGCTCTCGACCCGGTCGTACACCGCATCTTCAATGGCAAAGCGCTCCTGGCGATCGCGCCCCTTCGGCATCACCAGCGTAATATCCGCCACACCGCCCTTTACCTCGACCTGCTCCACCAGGTGAGTATCGACAATGTTTTTGCCGCCCTGGCCCGGATCCTCGACGCCCTCCAGCGCCGCGATCACCTCGCCCTTGATCGAAAAGTCGTCCTTCATGCGTGCCTCAATCGGTTAAGTAGTTCCGGGGCCTACTCCGGCGCCCTTCCCCCGTGAGGTCAGAGCACCAGAGACGCCGCAACACAGGCGCTGCGCGATGACACCATCCATCGCCGGCCCGCTATCCATACATGGAAGTGAAAGAGCGCTTACGCGCCCTGGTGATCGGGGTGACTCGGGCACGCCGGGATCTGACACTCGGCGTAGAGTTCGATCTTCTTTCGGCGCACCTGATACTGCATCTTCTCGGCAATGGCCTGGATGCGCTCGTTGAGCCCCTCGTCGTTAAACTCGATGATCTTGCGGCAGTCCACACAGATCAGGTGATCATGCTGGGGATCCTGGTTGTGAATCGGATCGTAGCGCGTTTGCCCGTCGCCAAAATCCTTGGGCAGCGCAAACCCCTGCTCCACCAGCAGCTTCAGCGTGCGGTAGACCGTGGCGTAGCCAATGCGCGGCTGATGCTCGCGCACGTCCTCCAGCAGCTCATCGGCGCTGATGTGCTTGTCGAGCCAGAAGAAGCGCTCGACGATCACGTCGCGCTGTTTGGTCGACTTCAGCCCGGCCTCCTGCAGGCGCTCGGAGAAGGCCTCCATGGCCTCGGCCACGCGTGTCTCTCGCTCCTCTAACGACTGTTCCGCCACGATACTCTGCCTGGGTTAATGACCATATGAATTCAGACGCCCCGTTGAAGGCGCGGCCCTGGTTCCCCCGACATCCGGGAAGATTCCTCAAGGCGCTGAGGGCACTTAGCCCTTTATGGGCGCGGCGCCGGCCGGTCTGCCCGCGCAATCTACGCAATGCAGGCCACGGTGACAACACACATCCCCCGGCGCCCATTTCCCGACGCGCTCCTCCCGAGCCTCGACACCTCTAAGAGGGCGCGTTACTAGAGAGTTCAATGGCCCCGTGGATCGCGATCAACGCGCGCCCACACCATGCCCTCCCCCCCTTAAGACCTCCAGGAGTACCCGATGAGCCTCGCCTCCCTCTGTGTGTATTGCGGATCCAGCCCCGGAAATGACCCTCGCTTCGTCGACGGGGCCCGCGCGCTGGGCAACGCCATGGCCCGGCGCCAGTGTGCGCTGGTCTACGGAGGTTCGCGCTTCGGAATGATGGGGGCAATCGCCGACTCGGTCCTGGAGGCCGGTGGCCGCGCCATCGGTATCCTCCCCCACGGTCTCTCCACCAAAGAAGCCGGCCATCCGGGGCTCGATGAGCTGCACATGGTCGATAGCATGCACCAGCGCAAAGCGCTGATGATCGAAAAGAGCCAGGGCTTTGTCGCCATGCCCGGGGGCATGGGCACCTTTGAGGAACTCTGCGAGGTGGTGACCTGGTCTCAACTCGGCATTCACCAGCGCCCCATCGGCATCTACAACCTGCTCGGCTACTTCGATCCCTTTTTGACCTTCCTCGATCACGCCGTGGAGAGCGGCTTTCTCAAGCGCTCCCACCGCGAACTCCTGCTGGTCGAAGATGATCCCGAGCGCCTCCTAGACCGGATGGAGGGCTTTACCTGGCCGCTCACCCAAATCTGGATGGCCCGCGACGAGATCTGAGCCCGAGGCGACTCGCCCGGGGGGGCGAACTCACCCAAACCCGGCGCTGTACACCACGGCCACGACCACGCCGTAGATCACGTGCAAAATGATCAGAAACACCGGCATCCCGACCCCGATGTAACGCCCGAAGAAGCCCGGCGCACTGAGCACCTCCCCCGGTCCCATCCGCGGGTGCACCGCCGGTAGCGCGCCCAGCGCCGCCCCGACCGCCACGCCGTGCAACGCCCCAAAGAGCGCACCCCAGGCCGCGGCCACCCCCGGGATCGCCGCCGCCCCGACCAGGGTGAGCAGCACCGCGTATCCCACGCCAAAGAGCGCCCCCATAATCAGGTGCGCAATCCCCCCGACCAGGTACACCAGGTGTCGGTCCCGATCCGGCACCACCACCAACCCGATCGCCCGCACCATATCCGTCGACAGGCCCATGACCCTGCCCGCGACCATCGCCATGGTCATCAGGGCCACCCCCATCACCCCGGCCAATACGGCCTGCCTCCAGAAGATCTCCATCGCGCACCTCGTCGTCGCGTTACAACCCCATCGCGTGGCACCGTCTAAACAAAGGTAACCACCGCACTTCGACCTTCAATTTGGCGCTCCAGCGGCCACCTTGACCCCCCCCGGGGTGCGTGTTAGCGTCCGCCCCCCTTTGTGTGGAATTTTTCTACGCCCGGCTCGATAGGCTCCCCATGAAATGCTCTTCTTCTGTGTTTGGCGTCCTCCTGGTGCTGGCTCTGGCGCTCCCCACCCACGCCCTGGCTCAAGACCAGAACGCGTCCGGTGCTGCTGACTCCTCAGCCGAACCTTCGGCCCCGGAACCCGAGGCCTCTCAACCCCAGGCCTCCGAAGAACTCGGAGCCGCCGAAGTCGCCGAAACTTCCGAGACTTCCGAAACCTCCGAAGCAGCGGCCCCCGCCGAAGATGGGGATGCGGAAGCCGACCCGAACGCGGAAACCACCGCCCAGGAGGGTCAGCCCCTCCCGCCACCGGCCCCCGCCGAGGCGGCCCCGCAGCTCGTGCAGCAGGCCCCGCCCGAGAGCACCGAGCCCGCCGAGGACGACTGGCCCCAGGATGACTTCTCCGACTTCGACGATCTGGCCGAAGACATCGACTTTGTACCGGCTGCAGCCATTGACGACACGCTGCTCGACCGACTGACGCCCCTCTCGAACTTCCCCTTCGTGGAGCTTGAGGGCTACCTGCGCGTACGCAGCCGGGCCCGGGTCGGATTTGACCTGGGCACCGGGGGCACCTCCGCGGTGCTTCCGCCCCTGGAGACGGTCAGCCCGAGCGACGCCCCGGCCAACCCCGAGGCCAAAAACCTCTGGACCAGCGACCTGCGCCTGCGCATCGCCCCGACCTTCCACATCAAAGAAAACCTGCGGGTGATCACCGAGGTCGACCTTTTGGACAACGTCGCCCTGGGCGCCGATCCTCGCCACAGCTTCTTTGAGCCGGGCATGCCGGCTGCTGACCGCCGGCTCCTGGACACCTCCAGCACCGGCGCCCCGGTGCTGCGCCTGCGCCGCGCCTACGGCGAAGTCGACGCCTTCTTCGGAACGCTCTCGGCCGGGCGCATGCTCAACGACTGGGGCCTGGGCATCCTGGCCAACGACGGCGCCTGCGATGACTGCGACTTCGGCGACCAGGTCGATCGCATCTCGCTGCGTACCCGGGCCTGGGACTTCAACATCATGGCCGCCTACGACTTCGCCTCCGCCGGTGTGGTCAGCGATCGTCTGGGCTATGATCACGGCACGCCCCACGAACTCAGCCGCCTGGACGGCACGCACCAGTGGACGGCTCAGGTCTGGCGCAGCCCGCTGAGTCGCGCCGACCGCGAGCGTCAGGCCCACGCCCTCCACCATTCGCGCCGGCCGGTCTTCAACGGCGGCCTCTACGTCACCGGCCGCCACAACCGCGCCACGACGCTCATCGACGAGAGCGGGCTGAGCACCGAGGCGGCCCCGACCCTGATTTACCGCGGCCTCAACATCTACACCGCCGACGTCTGGGCCCAGATGCTCTGGGAGCCCGCCGAGGACCGCAAGATCCGCCTGGAACTCGAAGCGCTGGGCACCTTTGGCAACGTGGATAACACCACCGCCGGCGCGGTGGGCTTTGATGCCGATCGTGGCGGCCAGACCAACTGCTTCGACGACTCCCAGCGCGACAACAACGCCTCGGCCTGCTCCACCGACGCCGACGGCAACCCCACCTCCAAGTCGGTGTTGCAGTACGGCCTGGCCCTGGAGTCGGAGTTCGATCTGGGCGGACCGGTCAGCTTTGGCCTCAACGCCGGCCTGGCCTCCGGTGGCGAGACGCCCAACTGGGGCTGGGGCGCCAGCGCCGCTGACCAGCTCGACTTCATGCGCTTTAGCCCCGACTACCACGTCGACCTGATCCTCTTCCGCGAGGTCATCGGCACGGTGAGCAACGCCGCCTACGCCAACCCCTACGCGGTGGCCCGCTTTTTGGATAACAACAGCCAGCGCATGGAGTTTCAGCTCGACGCCATCGCCTCGCGGGCCCTCAACGCCGCCGGCACCCCCTCCGGAGAGCCCTGGCTGGGCCTGGAGTTCGACGCATCGCTGCGCTACATCTCCACCGACACCTTCCTGGCCGCCGTCGACGCCGGTGTGCTCTTCCCCTTCGCCGGCATGGGCGCGCGCCCCGATCGCCCCCGCTTTAACCACTACGGTGACCTGGGTCCCTTTGGAGACTCGGTCAACGCCGAACTGGCCTGGACCCTGCAGGGCCGCCTGATGTGGAAGTTCTAAAGCCGATAAGCGGCGCCCGGCGCGCGCTGCTGATGTTCTGCCTCGGCCCGGGCGTGGCGCTCTTTCTGAGCGCCTGCCCGGCGCTGCGCCCGCCGGTGGTGGCACCTGCCCCGGCCGCGGCGACCCGCCTGGAGGTCAGCCGCGTCAGTGAGCGCGGCCTCTACCTGCGCATCCCCCCCTCCCCCACCGCCGCCCCCGCACGCCTGCGCCTGGAACGCCAGCAGGGAGACGAGCCGGCCACCCCTCTCTACGATCTGGTCCTCTCCGAGCCGCAGCAACACGCCTGGCGACAAGGCGCGTTGGAGCTCCTGGACCCGCAGGGCGTCGCTCGCCAGAACCTGCGCTACACCCTGCTGACCTCCCCGCAGGATGCCTCCGCAGAGGGCTGGGAGCTCTCCGCTTCCCTGGAGACGTCTTCGCGAGCGCTCCCCGCTCCCCCCTCCACATTCGACGTCACCAGCACCCCGGAAGGCCTCCTCCTCCACTGGCAGGCCAGACCCGCTCAGCGCACTCGCCTGATGCGCCGGGCGCTCCCGGCTGACCCCGCAGAAGGCGACGCCCCCTGGGAGCCCCTGGCCGACCTGGAGCCCGCGGCCGGCGCCCGCTTTCTCGATCGCAGCGCCCGGCCCGGACAGGCCTACGCCTACATCGCTCAACACGTCGATGACCGCGCGCCCGCCCCTCATTTTGGCCCCTTCGGCCCCCCGACCTACGCCGTCGCCCCGCCCCAATCCGAGCCCCCGGCCCCCTGAGCATCCGGCTTGGCACCGCGTCGGGGCGCACCTATACTTGCGGCCAGCCCTCACTCCCTCTGGCCCCCGGGTCTCCCCGCCGGGCGCACTTTGGCGCCTTTCCCTACCCGACCCCCTCCGCCGCGGAGCGCCCCGACGATGACGCGTTTTCGAGAACGGTATGAAGAGATCTACACGCTGCTCACCCGCGGCGAGCTTCAGCAGGGCAGCGAAAGCCTCGAAGACATCTCGTTGCTCACGGATCTCTTCGGCCAGGATGAGTCGCTCTGGCTGGGATTCTACACCGAAGAGGGGCTGCGCATCGCGCTGGAGAAGTACGGCTTTATCCGCGACTTAGAGCGCATCGGCTTTATCGATCAGCGCCTGGAGCTGCGCACCGACGATCCGGACGAGCACCTCCTGCGCATCTGGAGCGGGAAGCCCGAGTGCGAGGCCCCCCTGGTCGAGTTGCTGGTACGGCGCGACTTCCTCCAGGCCCCGGGCCTGGGCGACCAACCCACCACCCATGTGCCCGTGCTCAACATCGAGTGGCTGCAACTGCAGAACCCGGCCGCCGACTTCAGCCCCGAGCGCCCGCCCCTGCCCGGCCAGCGCTACCCCGGGCTGGGCGTCGGCCCCCAGGTACTGGAGCTGCTGCGAAACGTCTGCCAGCGTCTGGGCATGGCCGCCATGGTCACCGTGCCCTCCTACTTCCACAACGCGATCTTCTACAGCGAGGAGTTTCGCCACTTCGACCCCTACTGGCAGGGTGCGTTTCTGGCGTTATGCCGCGATGTCCTCCCCCTGACCGAAACCTCGGTGGCCGCCGCCTCCTGGGGGCTCTACTGGGAGATGATCGAAAACAAAAACGCCCCCCGAAAAGAGCCTTTCCAGTGGTTTCAGCAGCTGATGGTCTACCCGATCTCCGAGCGCCTGCGGCACTACTTCGAAACCCAGGACTACCAGCGAGAGGTCCAACAGGGGCTGAGCGACCATGAGTTTCAGCTGCACACTCGCCCCCTAAAACAAACGCTCGAGGCCCGGGGGATCTCTCCCCTGAACCTCGAGCGCATTCAAGACTGGATCGACGACGTCTGAGCGACGCCGCCGTCCGGTAAGAGCTTTAGAGCGGCGAGATAAACGCCGACCAGGCCGTCTTCATGACAAAGTAGATGGCGATGGTCGAGCCCGCGGCCACCGGCAGGGTGTAGACCCACGACTTCACGATGTTCCAGATGATGCCCAGGTTGAGCGCCGTCATCCCGCGGGCAAAACCCACGCCGATCACCGCCCCGACCACCGTATGCGTGGTCGAGATCGGCAGGCCCAGCTGACTCCCCATCAAAATCGTGGACGCCGCCCCGAACTCCGCGGCGAACCCACGCGAAGGCGTGATCTCGGTGATCTTCGTCCCGATGGTCTCGATGACCTTGTAACCGTAGGTCGCCAGACCCACCACGATGCCGGCGCCACCCAGCAGGAGCACCCAGGTGGGCACGGGCACCTTCGCGGTGATGGCGCCCTCATTGAAGGTGCCCACAATCGCGGCCAGCGGTCCGATGGAGTTGGCCACGTCGTTGGAACCGTGAGCAAAGGCCACAAAACAGGCCGTGGCGATCTGCAGGTAGCGGAAGACCCGCTCAACTTTGGCCACGTGCAGCTGCGGGTCATCGCCCTCGGGCGGATCGATCTTGCGCACAAAGAACGCACTGATCGCCGAGCCCACCACCCCGACCAGGGCCGAAAGCATCCAGATCTCGGTGTTGCCAATGCCGTAGGACTCCAGATCGACGCCGGGCATTCCCTTAAGGAAGATCACCAGCGCCAGCACCACAAAGACCGGAAAGACCAGCACCGGACTCCAGCGCTTGACGGCCGCCACCGGATTGGGCGCATCGAAGATCATTTTGCGCACCACGGTAAAGACCAGGAAGGCCAGAATCCCTCCCGTCAGCGGGCTCACCGCCCAGCTGCTCACGATCTTGGCCAGCGTGCCCCACTGAATGTAGGAGGGCCCCACAGCCACCACCCCAAACCCGGTGATGGCGCCCACGATGGAGTGCGTGGTCGAGACCGGCCACCCCAGCATCGCCGCCAGGTGCAGCCAGAGCGCCGCCGAGATCAAGGCCGCCAGCATCCCCAGCATAAAGAGCGTGGACCCCTCGGTGGTCCCCACCACCGCCGGATCGTTGAAGAGAAGAGGATCGATGATGCCCCGGCGCATCGTATCGGTCACCGAGGAGCCGGCGATGAACGCGCCGGAGAACTCAAAAATCGCGGCGATGATCACCGCTTCTTTAAACGAGATGGCCTTGGAGCCAACGCTGGTGCCCATGGCGTTGGCCGCGTCGTTGGCGCCAATACTCCACGCCATATAAAAGCCAAACGCGATGGCCACCCAGAGGATCAGTTCCACACCCATGGAGATATGCTCCCGGTACTACGGTTCGCTGATCACTGCCGCCAGCTCGGCCTTCTGCAGACCCGATGCGCGACAGCGGGCCGCACCCGGAAAACGGGCACGGCAGTTCTCAATGCTTCCAGGCTTTACTTCGACATGAACAGGCGCAGGCGGTTGCCCATCTTCTCGGCGGCGTTGGCCATGTCGCCGACCTTGTTAAAGATCTTGTTCCACAGCATCAGGCTGCCCGGCTTGATGTCATCCTCCATCGCAAAGAGCAGCCGGGCCAGGGCGTCCTGCACCAGGTCCGCCTCGTGCTCCAGGCGGTTGAGCTCATCGATCATCAAGAGCACCCGCTCGGCCTCCGGACCGGTGAAGCTGACGTCGGCCAAAACCTCCAGCGCATCGACGATCTCCACGGCCTTATCCACCGTGGTCATCACCCGACGCACCAGCTTTTTGAGCTGCGGCACAAGCTCGGGGTGGGGCTCCATCTTACGCAGCGTAAAGAGAATGCCGACGTCTTCGGCGTTGTCGGCAATCGCGTCGAGCGAGGCCAACACGTCGAGGAGGTCACGACGGTCCACCGACATAAAGATCGTCTTGGGCAGACTGTCGCGGATGCGGGTCTTGACCACATCCACCTCATGCTCCAGATGGCTGATGTTCTCGGCGATGGCCTTGACCTTGTCCTGGTCGCCCTCAAAGACCGCGTCGAAGAGCACCGGTATCTCGTCGGCGCACTCCTTGACCTTGTGGGCCATCTCTCGGATATACGGGAAGGGACTTTTGGCGAAGAGACCAAAGATTGAACGGACCATCATGAACGACCTGTGGTGGGAGGTTCACCAGGCGAAAACGCTTATGTGCGCGTCACTTGGCGATCATCGTTGAAAACCGTGAATTCGCCAGGAGGCGATGCGGCGAAGCATAGAGCGTCGCCTCTTACTGTCAACAAGCTCATGGATGGATCATGGCTCGAACTCTTGATTGTTTCAGCACCGTCACATTCGCCCTGGTCACCGGACTGGGCCTGCCGGCGTACGCCCAGCAAGCCCCGAATTCCCCGCCGGAGTCCGCGACTTACCAGGCCCACCGGGTGCAGTCGTTTGACGGGGTGGTCGCCGCCGATCATCAGCTGGCCTCGGAGGCCGGCGCCGCGGTGCTGGCCGCCGGCGGCAACGCAGCCGACGCCGGCGCGGCCGCCATGCTGACCCTGGGGCTGGTCCATCCTTTTGCCTCGGGGCTGGGGGGCGGCGGATTTTGCCTCTACCGCGAGGTTGAAAAGGGCAAAACCACCGTGCTCGACTACCGGGAGCGCGCCCCGAGCGCGGCCCACCGCGACATGTACGTGGTCGATGGCGAGGTCCAGCCGGGCCTGGCTCGCCACGGCGGCCTGGCGGTGGGCGTGCCCGGGGAGGCCGCCGGCATCTGGTCCTTGCATGGTCGCTTCGGCCAGCTCGCCTGGGACCAGGTCGTCACCCCCGCTCTCGGACTGGCCGAGCAGGGGTTCCCGGTAGGCGCGACCCTGGCTCGCCACCTCCAGACGCTGGCCCCCACCCTGGAGGAGTGGCCCGCACTCAAGGCCGTCTTCAGCGACGCGGAGGGGAACCTTCTTCAGGAAGGCGATCTGATGGTGCGCGAGGACCTGGCCCGGGCGCTGACCCTTCTTCGCGACGAGGGCGTCGCGCCCTTCTATAGCGGTGAGGTGGCCGAGGCGATGGTGGAAAGCGTCCAGGCCGCCGGCGGCATCCTGACGATGGAGGATCTGCGCCGCTACCAGGTCAGCCTGCGAGAGCCGCTGACCGGCACCTATCAGGACTTCGAGCTCATCTCGATGCCCCCGCCCTCCTCCGGAGGCGTGGCCTTGATCGAGGCCTTCAACATCCTGGAGGGATTTGAACTCGAATCTCAGGCCTGGGACGCCCCGGCCATTCACCTGGTGGTCGAGGCCATTAAACACGCCTTTGCCGACCGCGCCACGTACCTGGGCGATACCGACTTTGTCGACGTCCCGGTCGAGCGCCTGATCTCCAAGGCCTATGCCGCCGAGCTCCGAGAGACCATCGAGCTCAACAGCGTGAAACCCACCGAAGCCTACGGCTCCACCGCGCCCTCCGAAGATCCCCCGGGCACCTCGCACTTAAGCGTGGTCGATGCCGCCGGCAACATGCTCGCCTGCACCACCACCATCAACACCCGCTTTGGCTCAATGGTCTACGACCCGAGCTTCGGCCTGATCCTCAACAACGAGATGGCCGACTTTAACATCGCCCCCGGCCAGCCCAACCTCTATGGTCTGATGGGCAATGAGCAAAACGCCGTAGCGCCCGATAAGCGTCCCTTAAGTTCGATGAGTCCCACCCTTGTGTTGCGCCGCGGAGAGCCCTACATGAGCGTGGGCGGCAGCGGCGGTCCCACCATCATCACCGGCACCTACTTCACGCTGGTGGGCACCCTGATCTTCGGGATGGACGTGCTCGAAGCCGTCGCTCAGCCCCGTTTGCATCACCAGTGGCTGCCCGAGCAGCTCTTCATTGAGTTTGATAACCTTCGCTTCGCCCCCGGGCTCGACGAGCGCGGCCATCAGTTGCAGACCCGTCGCGCCTACAACGCGATACAGGCCATTCAACGCCAGCCCGATGGGAGCTGGGCCGCGGTCAGCGACCCGCGTAAAGGCGGCATCCCCGCCGCGCCCCCGGTCAAAGCCCCTACCTCACCCCAACAGCCCGCAGCGGAGTAAAGCGTGGAGAACCTTCAAGGCGGCACCCTGGCGCTGGAGCATCGCTACCATCTGGATCGACGCATCAGCGCCGACAGCCTGCTCTCTCGCTACGCAGCCACCCAGGAGCCCTTCGGGCTACCGGTCCAGGTGGTGATTTTCGAAGGCCTCCCGGAGGCCGGCGCCGAAGACGCGCTTGTGGAACGCATCCGCAGCAGCGCCGAGCGTGCCAGCCACCGACGCCTCGACGGCGTGCTCTCGGTGGTCGACTTCGGCGAACTCGATCGCGGCGTTCCCTTTGTGATCGAGCAGAGCCAGGCGGGCACCTCCCTGTCCGCGGTCCTGGAGCGACGCGGCACCCTCCCCCCCGGGGAAGTCGCCGCGCTGGTGGAGCGCCTGGCCGACGTACTGGAGCGCGCCCACGCGCGCGAGCTCTACCACGGCGCCCTGAGCGCCCGCTGGGTCCGCCTCCCCGAGGGGAAAGACGCCTTTGCCCGGGCCCACCTCTCCTTCTTCGGGGTCTCGCTGAGCCTGGAAGAGCTCCTCGCCCTGCCCCACGCTGCACTGACCACCGATCTGGTCGACGCCTTCCCCCCGGAGGCCTTCGACCCCGAGCTCGGCGGCGATCCGGCAGCCGCCGATCAGTGGGCACTGGGCGCCCTGGCCTTTCGTGCCCTGAGCGGTGTGCACCCCTACTTTGACGATCCCATCGACGCCAGCGAAGGGCTGATGCGCATCAAGACGCAGCCCGCGCCGACGCTACGCGAGCTCGGCGTCGAAGAGGCCATCTCCCAGGCCATTGAGCGCGCCCTGGAGCGCGATCCCCGCGCGCGCTACCCCTCGCCAGGCGACTTCGCCCGGGCCCTCTCTGTAGCGGTACACGGCGAACGCGACGAGGAGCCGATCGCCAGCCTGCCCACCCCGCTGCCCGCGAGCCAGCCGGCCGACGCGCCGGCGATCGCGCCGCGCAACGAAGGGCCGCCCGTCCCACCGCAGGCTGCACCGATCCCCCCCCGCCCCAGCGGCTACCTCCTCACCCTGGCGCTGGCCATCCTGGTCCTTTCCAACCTGGGGTGGTTCTTCTTCACCATGGACCGGCTCGCCACCTCCGAGGATCCCGCCGCGACCAGCCCCGCCCCTCAGGTCCTCTCCGCCGGGCTGCAGATTCACTCCGATCCGCCGGGCGCGCGCCTCTTTACCCGCGTGCCCGACAGCGACGAGGAACGTCTGCTCGGCGCCACCCCGCAATCGCTGACCGATTTTGTGTTTGAAGGCGATCACGGCGTGGACTTTGTGTTGCGCCTGGAAGGCTACCAGGATCAGTCCCTCCGGGTGCAGGAGTCGATCACCGGCCAGGATCTTCACGTCACTCTGCATCCCAGCGATCGCTAACCCCACCGGACGATCCGCCGATCGCGGCCTATTCAGGGGCGATAACGCCCCCTGAATGGCTGCAATCGGCCTTTTTTTACAAAAATTATTACAGTGTGGTTGACATTTTCCAATATCGCTGTAATTTAAGGGTCGTGATGCAGGAAGTGCAGCAACTTTGCGTGACAAGTTCCAGTAGCACTGATACTTTACAGTCACTACGGAATAGAAGTTCGGCACCTCCGGTTATAAGCATCGAGTACGGCACGAAGGCTCTTTGAAAATCCGCGTGTTCTGTCGTGTGCGAGGTAGGTTGCATCCTTCCCCATATCTTCCTGATATCCCACCCCATTTCCTTCCTGGAAATCCTACCAAAATCCCTCCTACTTACTTCGCACACGAGAGCACACGCGGCATTAAACCGAGGCCCCTTAATGGGGCCTCGGTTTTTTCTTGCCCGAAGCGCTCCTCCCCCGGAGCATGCCCCCGCCGGCGCGCCCCTTCCAGGCACGCGCTTCCCCTCCCCTTAGTATTTGGCTTTCGAACGCAGGAACAGAGCATGAGCGCCCCGCAGTACAAAGACGAAATCATCGCCTATGTGACACGAGAGCACCTGGAGACGCTGGGGGCACTGCACCACGGCTTCTATCCCGACCGCCAGGCCGAGCTCTACAGCGCGATCGCCCGCAGCGCTCAGTTTGGCCAGCGCGCACCGCTGGAGCATGACCCCACCAACAAGCAGCTCATCCCCTATGTGATCGTGCACGACGATCGTCATCTCTTTCGGCTCCGACGCCTGCGCACCCAGGGAGAGGCACGCCTCCACGACAAGCTCTCACTCGGAGTGGGCGGACACATCGCGCAGGGCAAAACCGGCGATGCGCCTCCCGAGGCTGCCCGCCCCGGCGACGCTCTCTGGCAGGGAATGCTCGAAGAGCTCTACGAGGAGTTGCACATCGCTCATCCGCTGGAACTGACCTACCGCGGCCTCATCAACGACGACACCAATGAGGTCGGCCAGGTGCACCTGGGCGTGGTCTTCAGCGCCCGACATCGGGGCGCTCCCGACGAGATTCGCGTGCGCGAAACCGATAAAATGGCCGGCGAGTGGGTGAACCTGGAGCAGCTTCAGGCAGACTTCGACGCTCTGGAGAGCTGGTCACAACTGGTGGTGCCCGAGCTCAGCCACTGGCTGGAGCCTGCCGACCAGGCTTGATCCCCCCTGGACGCCAGGCGCCTGCGAACGTTCACGCCCTTTAAGCGTCGACAAAGGCCTGGTGCAGCGCCCGGGCCCCCTCCTCGACCGCTTCCTGCGGAAGCACCCAGCTCAAGCGCGCCAGGCTGGCGTTCATCGCCAGGGTTACCACACCGGCTTCTTTAAGCGCCGCCTGGCCCATGCGGCTCCAGCGCGCCTGGCCCCCGACGCCCAGCCCCACCACGCTGACCAGCCCCTGGCGCCCCACCTCCACATCGGCTCCCAGATCGCGGAGCCGGCGCTCCAGCGCATCGACGCCGTGCACATCATCCAGCGCTACAAATGCCTCTAACCTCCGACCGGCCTGCCAGTCGTAGGTCACCACCGCCAGGCGCTCAATGGCCTCGGCCACCCGATCGGCGCTGGCCTGAGCACGCAGCCAGAGCCCGCTGCGAATGTGGCTGACCGCCACCGCCGGGCGACCATCCTCCAGACGCTTGAGTTCGTCCTGCGGCAGATCCACGCGCACCACCGTGCCTCCCTCTCCCCGCTTCTCGGTGCTGCGGGCGTAGAGCGCGATCTGCGCGCGGCGAGCGAACTCGACGGCTTGTTCGTTAAGAACCCGGGCGCCGGCGCGTGCCATCTCCTGCATCTCTTCGTAGCTCAGGCTGGCGAGCTGCGCGGCACTTAAGACCACCCGAGGATCGGCGCTGAACACCCCATCGACATCGCTGTAGATCTCGCAGGCCTCGGCATTCAGCGCCGCGGCCAACGCCACCGCGGTGGTGTCGCTGCCCCCTCGTCCCAGGGTCGTCACATCGCGGCGATAGCTGGTGCCCTGAAATCCCGCCACGATCACAATCCGCCCCTGAGCGAGCTCGTCCTGCACCCGGAAAGGGCGCACATCGATGATCCGGGCATTGGAATGGCTGGCCGTGGTGATGATACCGCACTGGGATCCGGTCAAACTCACGGCCTCGTGGCCCCGAGCCTGAATGGCAATGGACATCAGCGCCATCGAAATGCGCTCCCCCACCGAGAGGAGCATATCCAGCTCCCGACGCGACGGACTGGGGGCGAGCTCATTGGCCATCCCCAGCAACTCATCGGTGGTATCCCCCATGGCCGAGACGACGACCACCACCTGGTAGCCGCGCTCACGGGTGGCGACGATAGCCTCGGCCACCTTACGGATCCGGGAGAGGTCGGACAGCGACGACCCCCCAAACTTCTGAACGATCACCTTCACAGCGCATACCTCAGCCTGCTGGCGCCCCTGGCGAGCCACGACTGCTCGCCAGGGGCGCACCTCAACTCAAGCCGGCGCGACGCGCCGGCGCGCACCCACTTTAGCAGGTTTTTAACGCCTTGCACGGCGATCGCCGCAGCGCGTCACGCATTCGAGGGCTTGACCAGTTTAAGCACCAGGGGAAAGGCCGCGGCAAACGCCGCCAGCAACCCGCCGCCAAACTGCACAAAGAGCGCCAGTTCGGCGGCGCCGGCCATCACGCTGGTCACAACCACGCTCAGGCTTCCCAAGGCCACCAGCGCAAAACCCACCGAGGCGATACGCCGCGACACCGGCAAGAAGGGCAGCAGCAACGCCACCAGCCCCATGACCACCGGCACAAGTGCCAGCCCGGTGAGCGCCGCTCCTCCCATCACGCCCATCCCCGTGGCCAGCACCAGCGTGAGCCCGGCCATCACGCCGCAGACTTTTTGAAGGGTCGCCACCAGCGCCTCAGCGCCGCCGGCCGCCGCCGGCGCCACAGGGGCGACCTGCGGAGACGGCCCAAAATCTTCGGTCTGCCGGGGCGTGGTGAGCCGTTGGGGCTGGGCCGCCATCGGCGGCGCACCGCCGGCGGGCATCGCCCCGAAGGGCTGGTGGCCTCCCGGCGCCGTCGAAGGAGCCCCGAACGCCCCGCCCAACGGCGCATTCGCAGCGGGCTGCGTACCTGGTGAGGCCGTCTCCCCGAAGCCAGCAGCCGACGGCGGCTGGGACGCTCTATGGTGCGATGGCGAACCCAAGCCCGATGTATTCGACGTCTCCTGGTGGGGCGCGCTCGCCAGCGGCGACGTGCCGGAGGCAGCGGCGCCGGGCGCGGGCGCTCCGCCCCCCCACGAGGGGCTCGCCGGTGCCACAGGCGTCTCGGGCGTTGTCGGCCCGGCAACATCTCCAACGCTTCCCGGTTCCGGCAGGGTGATACCAAAGCGGGGTCCGGTGCCACCGGAGGTCCTCTCCCAGGGGCTACTCGCCGACGCCCCCGAGCCCGGCGTCAAGTCCTTGCGCTCCCCCTGCGGCGTAGCCCCCGCAGGACCGGCCGGAAACGCCGTGCGCGACGCCTCGTGCTGTCCAAAAGGCGCCTCGCTGGTATGACTGCCCACCTGATAGGGCCCCGCACTTCCCAGCACCCCGGAGTCCTCGGCCATCCCCGCCGATGCGTCCTCCGAAGTGCCCGCCGAGCGCGCGCGCCTCGCCACGCGATACACCCCGCTGCGCGGGGTGTCGCGATTGGAAGAACGCTCAAAGGGATTCGTCACTTGCTCTTCGACCAGCGGCTCAACCACGTGCCCGGGCATCACATCGGTGCGAAGATCGCTCGGCGTGGGCAAGGGTTCCCGCTGCGCTTTCTCCATGCCCTTTTTGAGACGATCGCGCAGGCTCTTACCTTTCTGTAACTTCTCAGCGCCGGCCCGCAGCTCCTGAAGGCTCATCGCCTGCGTCGGGGCGCCGTCGGCGTCGGCCTGGGCACCGCCCATCCGCATGGCGCCCCCACCCATCAGATCGCTCTCCTCTTCGAGCGACATCCCCATCAACGTATGCAGACGCCGGGACTCGCCACGTGGGGCACCGGCCCCCTTGACGGACATGTCGCCACCACCCGCTCCCGGATCTGAAAAATCTGCCGGCGAGATCACCTGAGTCGCCAGCTCCTCGCTGCTCTCCTCGGCAAGCCCCCAGGCCGAGAGCACGTCACTCTGATCATCGGGCTGCTCAAACGCCACCGGGGTCTGGGCGGGACTCCGCGCCGGCACCGGAGAGGGCAAACCAAACGCGGTGGCTTTCGCACCACCCTTTTGTGCCTGAAACGCCGCCTGCAGCTTCGCGGCGTCGACCTGGCGCGTCGAATCATCCTCTTCCAGGGATTCTTCCGGCATTCCGAAGGGAAGATCGGCTGCCGAAACCATCGCCGTGCGCGCGTCGTACTCATCGCCCGCCCCCTCTTCGGCGGTGATCGCCGGAAGCCCGAAGAGCGTGCTCCGCGGTGCCGCGACAGTGCGCCCCTGACCTACCGCAGCGTCCGACTCTTCATCGACGAAGGCGGGAATCCCCATCATCGTCTGCCGGGGAACGAGCGCTTCAAAGACCCGGTCACAACTCGGACAGGTTCTCTCGTGCTCCTGAACACGTGCGTTGCATGAGGGGCAGATCTTCACCGGGATCTCCTGGGCGTTGCCAGAGCGTTAAGCTGTGCGCGGCCTACCGATGTGCACCGCACGTCACAAACACGACAGGGGCCGAGGTTCCTTCCGCAGGCTCCAGCCCGTGCACAACCAAAGGACCTAAACCCACCTGTCAAGTATCGAATTGTTAGCACAGCGCCCCCTCCCAGAGAAAGCCTGAACCCTCTCCCCTGAACGGGTCAGGGCGCCTGCTCGCCCTGGACGATCTGCTCGCGAATCAACCCGGCAATCGAAGGGCTAAGCTCCTGTTCCAGCAGATCGTCGTAGAAGCTCTGCACCTCTTCGGCCTCGATGTACTCCCCGAGGCGCGCCAGCTGAGCCAGACTCTCTGCCGTGACGTTGCGCTCCGGAGCATCGGCCAGAAAAGAAGCGTAGCACAGAAACGCCTTCTGGTACTGACGGTCCGAGAAGAGGGCCAGAGCGAGCTCTTTTTGCATCCCTTCACGCTCCTGTTCGTCCAGCGGCGTGGAGAGCTGCATCTGCAGCCACTCCACGTAGCCCTGATGCAGACTCGCTGCACGTCCCAGACGCTGCAGCCCTTCCAGCGCCTTGCCCCGGCCGGCCAGAGCCTGACGCTCACCAAAGGCCCGGGCAAAGGCGTCAAAGGCTTTCTCTTTCTGGCGCAGCTTCACCTCGTAGAGCATCGCCAACACCAAAAAGACCTGCTGACGCTCGCCAGCATCGGCAAAGAGCTCAATGCCACTCTCATACAACTCGGCCAGGGGTTCCCAGGCCTGTTCTTTGAGATAGGTCTCCCGGCGGCGATTAAGCTCTTCGATGCGAGCACTCAAATCCTGGGTGGGCGCCGTGGGCTCATCGGTCGCATCGGCTTGAATCGCGGTGGGCGGATTGCGCTCCCCGTCATCGGCGCGCAGCCGTGCCAGACGTTCATTGAGCTCCAGGGTGCGCTCGGTAGGCTGCGAGGCCCGGCGAAACGTCCGAGACGCCTCCACCTCCGGCTTCTCCTCGGTGAGCAAGATCGGATCGGAGCTCTCCTCGGCCAGCTGCCCCTTCTCGCAAGCCTCATCGCCCTGCGTCACCTGCTCGTGAAGCTCCTCGGGCGCCGATGCCTCCGCCGGCGCAGGCTCCGAGAAGGAATCTTCGTCGAGCACATCGATATCCTCCAGCGAGACCTCGATCACCGCCGTGGAGCGCAGCTCATCGCGGGTCATCGACGCCGGAGTCTGGCGCGCCTGACGGGGCAGAACTCGCTCCTCCTCGGCACTCTCCGAGACCTCGGAGGCCGCCGAAAACACCTCATCGATCGCCTCGCGCGCCCGGGCCGAGGTCTCCATCGGCTCATCGATCACCTGCGTGGAGCGCAGCTCATCGGTGGGCGTCTGGCGAGCAGCAGCCTCGACGTCGAACTGGAACATCGGGCGCGTCATCGGCTCCCGCGCCGGCCGGGATTCGCCGACCTGAAGCGCGTCGGCCAGCGCCCGCGACGCCCCGCGAAGTTCCGCGTAGAGGCGGCCCTGGTTGCGAAGGCGCGCGACAAACTCCGGATTCAGCAGATCGATCACCTCTCCCAGCGGGCCGAAGGGATCGCAACCGGCCAGAAAACGCTCCAGCTCGCGCAGCACCCGGTCGGCCCGGGAGAGCAAATCTTCTCCCACACGCCCTTGCCCCAGCCCCTCAAAGATCGCCTCGAGTTCGCGCCCCAGCTCCGCGACCTCATCCAGCGTATGCCCGGCCGCTCGCGAGCCCCAGGGGTGACGCACCGGGCGCACCGCCTCCAGATAACGCGCCAGCACAAAGAGATGCAGCCGAGTGTACCCTCCCTCCACCTCCCCACTGACCTCCAGCGGCGCCACCAGCCGCCGCCGGGAGAGCTGCGAGAGATCGAGCTCGCTGATGTCCAGCCCACAATGGACCGCCAGTTGTTGGAAGTTCGGACTCGACAGCGCCTGAAGTTCTCTTCGGATCACCGCATTCCTCGTCGTCTGCAATCGCCCCTAAAGGGCGCAAAAGATGCGCTCTGGACCGTTGACATCATACCACGGGGGGCGCGTCGTCCAAGTCCTCTTTGCCTCCCAGAAACTCGCGCATCACCACCGTGGCATACGAGCCCGAGGGCAGCTCAAAGGCCACCCGTGCGCTTCCCTCTTCTTCGTGCGTCACCCGGAGTTCAGGCATCGCGATGGTGAGCGCGCGCCGGGCGCCGCGCCCCATTTTACCGGCCGTACGAAACATCTCACAGGTCAGCCCCAGCTCCGAGAGCACGGCCTGCTCGATCTGCCCGGCCGCCCCCTCGACCAGGCCCTCTTTATAGCCGGGCATCGGCCCGGTGATCACCAGCTCGCCGGCGTCGATCCGCTCCTGAATCTCCGCCAGTTCTTCGGGAGTCACCCAGAAGCGCCCACCGCTCTCGAGCTTCTCAAACACATCGCCCGCCAGCGCTCGCCGCCAGCTTCCATCTTCCAGGCGCCGGCGCAGCACGCGGTTAAAGACCTCACTCTGCACCGCGCTCACAGCCATCTTACGCTGAAAACGCCCCCGGGGCCCGCGCCCCCCTTTGAGCCAGGCAAGCCCCCGGCTTAAGTTCTGCCCCTCGCGCCCAAAGCGCTGCTCGCCATAGTAGTTGGGCACCCCCTGATCCCGCAGTCGGGCGGCGATCGCCTCGATGCGCGCGGCCACATCCCCGGGCTGATCGTCATCGAGGACCGCCAGCTCCCGAACCCGCAGCTCGAAGCGGTTGCCGCGAAGATGCCCCGTGCGAAGTTTGTTGGTATGGCGCCGGGCATCTAAAATCGCCACCTTCGCGTCGATCTCCCCCACCACCTCCGCCGGCGCACGCCCACCAAGCGCCGAGGCCGGCACCGAGAACCACTGGCGGGTAATCGCGAAGCGATCCTTGGTGCCGGCGCTGGCCACCTCGCCCTCATCCACCTCAAAGGCAGCCGCCAGCCTGCGCAGCAGGCTGCGGCCGTCCACATCACGCGACTCGACCCACAAAAAGAGATGATCTCCCTCTCCACAGGGCTCATACGCCGGAATCTCTTCCACCACGAAGTCCTCGGGCACCGTCTTCAGCGTCCCGGAGACTCCGGGCAGATCTCGGGTCAGCCGCAGACATTCCACGGGCACTTCGGCTTGATCAGCGGGGCTCTCTGGCATCATCTTCCTCTGGGTGCGACGGATAGGGAGTGTTAGGAGCGAGACTTCAGCGCGCCCGGTGGGTGCGCGCCGCGTCTTAAACGCCAAACGTTGCTGGAGACCTATAGTGACCGACCCCGGCCCCCTCGCCATACCCGAGGCGGTGGCTCAGGCCAACGCCGAAGTCATGGCCTCGCGCCACAACATCGCTCGCGCCATCGTTATGGGCGCCGGTGGCCTCAACATCGCCCGCCGTCTGCGACGGGTCACCGACCGCTGGCTGATCACCCTGTGGCGACACGCCTCCAGCGACCAGCTGCGCGAGGTCGCCTCACTCCACGCCACCGGCGGCTACGGGCGCGATGAGCTCGCCTACCACAGCGACATCGACGTGCTCATCGCCCTCAACGACGAGGCCTGGCTCCAACGCCCGGAGCTGGCCCTGGCCGTCGAGCGCCTGATGGCCTGGTCCCGGGTCCCCCGACTGCGCCTGAGCCACGCGGTGCGCACCCCGGCGCAGACCCCGGAAGCCCTGGCCGAAGATCCGCGCACGGCCATCGCCCTGATCGACCTGCGCCCCCTATGCGGCCCACCTTCGGCGGCCGCCGACCGCGACGCCGCCATCGACCACCTGCGCGCCCGGGATCAGGGCGCCTCCTTCGTCGAACAACTCTTCGAGGGACACCGCCAGCGCGTGGCGCGCCACGGCCAGACCGTCTACCTGCTGGAGCCCGACGCCAAAAACGGCGAAGGCGGCCTGCGCGATCTCAACTGCATCAGCTGGGCCGCCCGCACGCGTTGGCGACTCGATGCCCGCACCCAGACCCGGGCCGAGGTGGGCTGGGACGCCGAGCAACGCCGACGCTACGTCGAGCGCCTCGACGCCATCTTGGCCACCCGCAACACCCTCCACCTAATCCACGGCCGCAAAAGCGACCGCCTCACCTTCGCCGACCAGGAACTTCTGGTTCGTCTCAACGAACTTCGCCTGCAGACCCCACACGCCCTCGAAGAGACCCATCCCGACGAGATCGTCGCGCGCTTTCGCCCCCGCGACGAACAGGATCGCCAGCGCCTCACCCCCCAGGTCGAGTCGCTGATGCGTGCCTACTACTGGCAGGCCCGCTCGGTCAGCGTGTCCTGTGAACGCATGCTCCGCCGCTGGGCCACTACCACCCCTCCGGCATCGGTGCAGTCTCTGGGAAGTTTTGAGTTGCTCGGGGACCAACTTCAACTTCCCGCCGAACACAGCGACGTGCTCAACGCCGACGAGGTCTTCGATGCGCTGAGCCTGGCCAGTCATCACGACGCCCTGCTCGACCCGCGCCTGGAAGCCGCCATCGAAGCCGCCGTGGGCACCTGGCCGATGGGCGACGAAACCTCCCCCCGACGCGCCGCCCGCCTGCGCGCCCTCTTAACCTCCCCCACCACCTCGGCCCGCACCGCGCAGCGCCTCCTGGACCTGGGCGTGCTCACTCGCACCCTCCCCGAGTTCGACCCGCTGATCTGCCACGTCCAGCACGACGTCTACCACGTCTACACCACCGACGTTCACTCCCTGAAGTGCCTGGAGCTGGGCCGCGCTCTCCTCGCCGGTGACCCGCACGCCGCCGGGCGCTGGCCCTTCTTTGCACACGTGGCCGGCACCATCACCGAACGCGAAGTCTTCCTGCTGGCCTGCCTCCTCCACGACATCGGCAAGAACCGCGGCGGCGACCACAGCCGCAAGGGCGCCCTGCTCATGGAATCCATCGGCCCCCGCCTGGGACTAGAGCCTCCCCAGGTCGATCTGCTGGCGATGCTGGTCCGCGAACACCTGGCCCTGAGCCTGACCTCCCGCCGCCGAGACCTCTCCGATCCCCACGTCATCGACGACCTGGCCGAACGCCTGGGCGACGTCCCCACCCTCAACCTGCTGACCGCCCTGACCTTCTGCGACATGAGCACCGTCGCCCCCGACGTGATGAACGACTGGAACGCCACGCTGCTCATGGAACTCTACCGCCGGGTGCGCGAGGCGCTTGAACAGGGGGATTTACGCCACCTGGCCGACCCGCGCGGCCTGCGCCGAATCCGCCAGCGCCTGGAGCGCCGCGTCCTCGATCTCAGCGACGCGCCGGTCGAACCCCGCGACATCGACACCTTCCTCCACGATCTCCCCCAGGAACACCTGCTCCACGCCGAGCCCGACGCCCTGGCCCGCCAGCTCGCCGCTTACACCCGGGCCCGCCGCAACGATGTCGAAACCCGCATCGAAGGCGTCGCCGTCGAGGTCGCCCCCTTGCCCGATCGCGGCATCACCGAGATCATCGTCTCCACCGTCGACACCCCCGGCACCCTGGCCCGCATCGCCGGCGCCCTCTCCAGCGCCGGGGTCAACATCATGTCTGCCGACATCGTCTCCACCGCCAGCGGCCGCACCCTGGACATCTTCCACATCGCCCACTTCAACCCCGCCGCCCTGCCCGTCGCCGAGCCCCGCGCCGTCGACGATCCCCGCCGCATCGAGAAGATCACCTCCCGCATCGTCGACGTCCTCGAAGAGCGCCTCAACGTCGATGAACTCCTCCAGCAACGCTTCGAGGAGAGTCGCCTCTCGCCCCGACCGATCCCCCAGATGCCCACCGAAGTGCGCGAGGTCGACCACGCCAGCGAACACTTCACCGTCATCGAAGTCCGCGCCCCCGATCGCCTGGGCCTCCTCTACCAGATCACCCGCGCCCTCTGGGAAGCCGGCGTGGAAACCCGTGTCAGCCGCATCGACTCGCTGGGAAGCCAGGCCATCGACAACTTCTACGTCGAAGAAGCCCACGGTGGTAAACTCGACGCCCGGCGCACCGGCCAGGTCATCGACGCCATCAGCCAGGCCCTGGCCCGCCTCCCCGAGAGCTGATCCCCACACCGACTGCACCTTGTTCTATGGCTCGCCCCCCCTTAGGCTCGGCCAGGCCACTCCCTTTGTCACGGAGCCCCCATGAAGCTCGACGAAGCCATCGACGCCTACCTCTTTCATCTCAAAGTCGAGCGACACCTGGCCGAAAACACCCTCCTGGCCTACAGCAACGACTTGAGCCAGTTCAGCGACTTCCTCACCGACGCCCACAGCGACACCCCCCGCCCCAGCCCGGCGATTGAGGCCATCTCCGACGCCGATATCAGCGCCTTTCTCGCCCACCAACTCGGCGAGTCGGTCAAAACACGCACGATTTCCCGCAAACTCTCCAGCGTGCGCGGGCTCTTTAAGTTTTTACGCCGCAGCCACACCATCGAGCGCGATCCCACCGCCCACGTCGACGCCCCCGGCTACGGCACCCGCGTGCCCACCGTGCTCTCCCTCGACGAAGTTGAATCGCTGCTGGACGCCCCCGACCGCTCCAGCCCCGAGGGGCTACGCGACTGGGCCATGCTGGAGGTCCTCTACGCCACCGGCCTGCGCGTCACCGAGCTGGTGACCCTGCTCATCAAAGAGGTCGATCTCCACGCCGGATACGTGCGCGTGGTCGGCAAAGGATCCAAACAGCGAGTCGTCCCCCTGGGTGAGGTTGCAATCGACGCGCTCGCTGAGTATGAGGACCAGGCACGCGGCCAACTCCTGGCCAACGCCGGCGGTCCCGGCGCCTCACCGGCGCTCTTTGTCACCCGCCGCGGTGGTGCGATGACCCGCCAGGCTTTCTGGAAAAACATCAAACGCTACGCCGAACGCGCCGGCATCGATAAACCCATCAGTCCCCATAAGCTGCGCCACAGCTTCGCCACGCACCTTTTAGAGCGCGGTGCCGACCTGCGCATCGTCCAGGCACTGCTGGGCCACGCCGACATCAACACCACCCAGATCTACACCCACGTGGCCCGAGAGCGCCTCAAGCGCCTCTACGATGACCACCACCCGCGAGCATGACTCGCCACCTACGCCCATGAAGAGCGCCTCCCAAGACCGCCACGCGGTCGACAACGCCCAGGTCCCCGCCGAGCTCAACCTCGATCTGCCGACCTATCAGGGCCCCATGGATCTTCTGCTCGATCTGATCCGCGAGCACGAAGTCGACATCTTCGACATCCCCATCGCTCTGATCACCGCCGAGTACCTGCGCTACCTCGACCAGCTCCAGGCGCTCGACCTCACCGTCGGCGGCGAATGGCTGGAGATGGCCGCGACCCTGGTCTACATCAAGTCGCGCACCCTCCTGCCTCCCGACCCCGAAGAACACGACGATGAACTCGGCCCCGATCCCCGCGAAGAACTCGTCCGCCGCCTGATCGAATATCAGGTCTTTAAGTGGGCCGCCGAACAGCTCGACGATCGCCCCCAGCTCCAGCGCGACTTCTTCCTGCCGGCGCCCCGCGCCCAGGAAGAACGCCAACAGGTTGGCCCCCCCAAGCTGCGCGAGGCCGACATCAGCGATCTGGTCGCCGCGCTGCGCCGCGTGATCGAAAAGCAACGCGAAGAGCCCCACTGGGCCTACGAAATCACCCGGGAGAAACTCACCCTGCGCGGCATGATCCTGGACATCTCCACAATCCTGCGCGACGAGCCGCGCATCCCCTTCGAGTCGCTCTTCGGCGAGAGTCGCATCACCCGCCACCGAGTCGTCACAACCTTTCTGGCGCTTTTGGAAATGACCAAGTTGCGCATGATCAAGCTCTTCCAACAGCGGCTCGGCGGCCCGGATACCCTCATCATTGAGCGCGCCGTCATCGACATCGTCGAGGTCAGCCAGACCCTGGAGTTCTACGACACGCCATGAACGACGAACAGACCATCCGCGCCCGGGTTGAGGCGCTCTTGCTGGCCGCCGAGGAGCCCCTCTCCCTGGATCGCTTCCGCGACGCCCTGCCCGAGGCCAGCGCCGAAACGCTGCACACGGTCCTGCGCGCTCTGGAACTCGAATACGCCGGCCCGGCCCGCGGCATCCACCTGGTGCGCATGTCCGGCGGCTACCAGCTGCGCACCAACCCCGATCCCGAGATCGGCCAGGCCATTCGCAAGCTCTTTGAAACCCGCCCCGTACGCATCTCCCGCGCCGCGATGGAGGCTCTGGCCATCATCGCCTACCGACAGCCCCTGACCCGCGCCGAAATCGACGAAATCCGCGGCGTCAACTCCTCCGGCGTGCTCCAAACCCTCCAGGAGGTCCAACTCATCGAGGTGGTCGGACGCCTTGATGACATCGGTAAACCCAACCTCTACGGCACCACTCCGCGCTTCTTGGATTTCTTCGGCCTGGAGAGCATCGCCGAACTTCCCACCCTGGAAGCCAGCGAGCTCCACGCCCTCATTGAGATGCACGCCGGGCTCGACCAACCCGAGGACTCGCCAGCGGCCGATGAGCAAGACCAGGCTCCGAGCACACAGGCCAGCCTGGCAAGCGCCTCCTCCGACGACTCCCCGGGCGCGTCCTAACGCGCGAGCCTGACGCCCGTCGCCCTCACCCGAATCTCGCACTCCCCATTTAACCGCTTCGTTTCACACGACCTGCCACACCGGAATCCCTATCATGGCCCAGGAAATGCGCGTCCAGAAGTTCCTCTCCAAAGCCGGCGTCTGCTCCCGGCGCAAGGCCGAGGAGCACATGCTCGCCGGACACATCAAGATCAACGGAAAAGTCTGCAAAGAACTCGGCACCCAGATCGACCCCGCTCGCGACACCGTCGAGTTCCAGGGCTCGCTCGTCCGCCTGCCCGAGAGCTACGTCTACCTGCTCCTCAACAAACCCACCAACTACATCACCTCGCTCAACGATCCGGAGGGCCGCCCGGTAGTCGTCGACCTGCTCCCCGAGAGCATGCCCCGCATCTGGCCGGTGGGACGCCTGGACTGGGACTCTGAGGGCCTCTTGCTGATGACCAACGACGGCAAGCTCACCAACCTTTTGACCCACCCCTCCCACGAGGTCCCCAAGACCTACGCCGTCAAAGTGCGCGGGCTGCTTAACGAATCCAGCCCCGAGCTCGAGATGCTGCGCAAGGGCGTGGAGATCGGCCCCGACGAGGTCACCGCGCCGGCTCAAGTCCGCCTGATTCGCGACAACGGCCGCAACACCTGGCTGGAGATCGTGATCAGCGAGGGGAAAAACCGCCAGATTCGCCGCATGCTCGAGGCCATCGAACGACCGGTCATGAAGCTGCGCCGCATCTCCATCGGACCGCTCACCATCGATGGCATCGCCTCGGGCACCTTCCGCTCCCTGACCCAGGCCGAAGTCCTCGACCTCTACGGAGAAGTCGAAGCCGTGATGCCCGAGCGCGCCCGACTCTCCAAACGCGCCCAGAAACGAGAGCGCGAAGCCATCGATCGCGGTGCTCTCCCCGATCATCGAGCGAAAAAGCGCCGAAATCGCTCGAAATAACGCTTTTGTTAAGAAGTTCTTAGAACCCCCTTGACACCTTCGGGCGCCCCCCCTACCTTCCGCTTCCCTGAGACGCAGCGGCGCAACACAGCCCGCCGCGATTGATGCGGGGTGGAGCAGCCAGGTAGCTCGTCGGGCTCATAACCCGAAGGTCGCAGGTTCGAATCCTGCCCCCGCTACTTTACAATTTAGTCGTCGATGCCGCGGGGCATCGACCTTGATGCGGGGTGGAGCAGCCAGGTAGCTCGTCGGGCTCATAACCCGAAGGTCGCAGGTTCGAATCCTGCCCCCGCTACTCAAAACGCACGCTGACAGACATTTTGTCAGCCTTATTGCGGGGTGGAGCAGCCAGGTAGCTCGTCGGGCTCATAACCCGAAGGCCGCAGGTTCGAATCCTGCCCCCGCTACTCGAAACGCACACTGACAGATGCTTTGTCAGTCTTATTGCGGGGTGGAGCAGCCAGGTAGCTCGTCGGGCTCATAACCCGAAGGTCGCAGGTTCGAATCCTGCCCCCGCTACTTTACAATTTAGTCGTCGATGCCGCGGGGCATCGACCTTGATGCGGGGTGGAGCAGCCAGGTAGCTCGTCGGGCTCATAACCCGAAGGTCGCAGGTTCGAATCCTGCCCCCGCTACTCAAAAAAAAGCGCGTCTCATTCGAGACGCGCTTTTTTTATGCCCCCCTCTTCGCCCTCAGTCGCGCAGCTTTTTGCCGGTCTTGAGCAACCACAGCGCCAGCGCCCCGAAGAGCACATTCAACCCCACCAGCAACAGCGCCCCCTGCCACAGCGGCACATCCGAGACGCCTACCATCCCGTAGCGTACCCCGTTCACCATGTAGAGCACCGGGTTGAAGAGCGACACGCTACGCCAGAAGTCGGGCAACATCCCGATCGAGTAAAACACCCCGCCTAAAAAGGTCAGCGGCGTGATCAAGAAGCTCGGAAAGAGGTTAATATGGTCAAAATCCTCGGCCAGGATCGCCACCACGACGCCGCCAAACGCAAAGGCCGTTGAGGTCAACATCATAAAGGCCAACGCAATCGGCACCGAGTAAAAAGGAGAGGCCCCCATCAACCAGGCGACCAGCCAGATGATCGTGCCGATGAGCATCGCCCGCACCACCGCCGCGGCCACATACGCACTCAAAAACTGCACGTAGGTCAGCGGCGTGACCAGGAGATCGACAATCGTGCCGTGCACCTTGGTGATAAACAGACTGAACGCCGAGTTGATATATGCGTTGGTAATCAGCGCCAACATCACCAGCCCCGGCACCAGAAAGTCCATATAAGGCACCCCCTGAATCTCCTGCAGGCGATCGCCCAGCGAATACCCGAAGACCAGAAAGTAGAGCATCGTGGTGATCACCGGGCTGATCACGGTCTGCCCGGCGATCGTCCAGAAGCGCAGAATCTCCTTATAAAAGAGCGTCCACACCCCCAGGTACTGCTTCTCCCGGGCAACCTCCCGGGAGCGCGCGATCTTGGCCAGTGCGGCTTCTCGGGCTTTCGCGCGTGTCTCCTCCGACGTCCTCATCGCATCGCCTCCTTCTGTGCGAGGTCGCCGTGGAGCACCTCCCTGAAGATCGTCTCCAGCGAACTACGTCCTCCTTCCACCGACTCAACCCGGGCGCCGGCCCCCACGATCGCGCGCAGAAAGAAGTCCACCTCTCCCCCCTCGTCACCCTCGGTCTGCCCGTAACTCAGGGTGAGCGTGCGCCCCTCTACCTCCACCTGATGCGGGCCCAGCGCCTCAAGCACCTGGGGCGAGGGAATCTCCGAGAGGGTCACCGAGACGTGGCGGCGGCCGAAGGCCTCCAGCAAGGCCTCCCGATCATCTACCCTTAACAACCTCCCCTGATTGATGATCCCCACCCGGTCGGCCAACTTCTCGGCCTCCTCCAGGTAGTGCGTGGTCAGCACGATCGTGGTCCCCCGCTCGCGCAACGCCTCCACATACCCCCAGAGCTCATCGCGCAGCTCCACATCCACCCCGGCGGTGGGCTCGTCCAGGAAGAGGACCACCGGGTCATGCATCAGCGCCTTGCAGATCATCAGCCGGCGCTTCATCCCTCCCGAAAGCCAACGGGTGTTCGCATCGGCCTTCTCCAGCAACGAGAACTGGTCCAGAAGCGCGTCGATCTCACCACGGGTGGGCTTGACCCCGAAGTAGCCAGCCTGAAACTCCAAGACCTGCCGCACCGTAAAAAACGCGTCCCAATTCAACTCCTGGGGCACCAGCCCCACCATGCGTCGGGTGACCCGGTAATTCTCCACCACATCCAGCCCGGCCACCGCCGCTCGGCCTTCAAATCCGGTGATCATCCCGGTCACGCACCCGATCATCGTGGTTTTGCCCGCCCCGTTGGGCCCCAGCAACGCAAAAATCTCGCCAGGCTCAATGGCCAGACTCACATCATCCACCGCCTTTAACTCACCATAACGCTTGGTCAGCCCTTTGAGCTCAACCACCGCCTCCAAAGCACCCTTGCTGGTCACATCATCACCATGGCATCGCACGGGGTCGGCCCCCGCGTCACTTCGTGTTAGCATCTCAATTGCGCGGCGCGGCGCCCGGCCGATCGTGTTCACCATCGCCAACCACGCAAGCTCGCTGGCCAAATTGACAGTATTTTGACCTCCTTGGTACCCTCCTCCGGAGAATTTGCTTCCCACAATCCGGCGTACGACAATCGCCCGACCTCATACCCCGGGTCTTGCGCACCAGCGATCGATTCGGGCAGCAGGCCACCGCTGCCCCCCCCGATGGTGGTAGACCCCCCTCTGCACGGCAAAGACACATGTCCAAAGAACGTATCGGAGAGCTGCTCGTCCGCGAGAACCTCGTCTCGCCATCCCAACTCAAGCAGGCCCAGGATCGCTCGCGACGCGATGGCAGCCGCCTGGGCTACGAGCTCACTCGCCTGGGCTTTGTCGAAGAAGGCGAACTCACCTCCTTTCTGAGCCGACACTTCGGGGTGCCCTCGGTCAGCCTGGCCGAGATTGAGGTCCCTGCCCCCATCATTGAGCTCATCCGCAAAGAAGTCGCGGTGCGCCACCAATGCCTGCCGATCAACCGCAGCGGCGCCACCCTGGTGGTCGCCATGGCCGACCCGTCGAACATCTACGCCATCGACGACCTGAAGTTCATGACCGGCTACAACATCGAGGTGGTCGTCGCCAGTGAGTCCGCCATTGAGCAGGCCATCTACCGCTACTACGGCGGCGATGACAGCGCCGGCGTCGACTACGACGCCATCCTCGGCGAACTCGATCTCGACGATGTGGACTACGTCGACGAAGAGGACGCCGCCGACATCAACGATCTGGCCCGCGCCAGTGAAGACGCCCCGGTCATCCGCCTGGTCAACCACATCCTGGTCGATGCCATCAAACGCGGCGCCAGCGACATTCACATCGAGCCCTACGAAAAGGAGTTCCGGGTACGCTTCCGCGTCGATGGCGTGCTCCAGGAAGTGATGCGGCCGCCGCTCAAACTCAAAAACGCCATCACCTCCCGTCTCAAGATCATGAGCAACCTGGATATCGCCGAGCGGCGCCTGCCCCAGGATGGTCGCATCAAGCTGAAGATGGGACGTAACAAAGAGATGGACTTCCGCGTCAGCGTCCTCCCCACGCTCTTTGGCGAGAAGGTCGTCCTGCGTCTGCTCGATCAGTCCAACCTCCAGCTCGACATGACCAAGCTGGGCTTTGACCCCGGCGCCCTCAAAACCTTCCTCGACGCCATTCACCGCCCCTACGGCATGTGCCTGGTCACCGGCCCCACCGGTTCGGGGAAGACCACCACGCTGTACTCCGCGCTCAGCGACCTGAACAAAACCAGCGAAAACATCTCCACGGCCGAAGATCCGGTGGAGTTCAACCTGGCCGGCATCAACCAGTGCCAGATGCACGAATCGATCGGCCTGAACTTCGCCGCCGCCCTGCGCTCCTTTTTGCGTCAGGACCCCGACATCATCATGGTCGGCGAGATCCGCGACTTTGAAACGGCCGAAATCGCCATCAAAGCCGCGCTTACCGGTCACATGGTGCTGAGCACGCTGCACACCAACGACGCTCCCAGCACCATCAGCCGCCTGCTCAACATGGGCATTGAGCCCTTCCTGGTCACCGCCTCACTCAACGTGGTCGTTGCTCAGCGCCTGGCACGACGCATCTGCCCCGACTGCAAAGAGGTCTACAACGTCCCGCGGGAGACTCTCATTGAGATGGAGGTCCCCGAAGAGTGGCTGGATCGACCGGTCTACCACGGCAAGGGCTGCTCCGCGTGTGGCGACACCGGGTATCGCGGCCGCGTCGCGCTCTACGAGGTCCTGGGGATGAACGACGCCATCAAGGACTACATCCTCCAGGGCTACTCCACCGCCGAACTCAAAGCCGAAGCCATTCGCCTGGGGATGAACACCCTGCGCCGAGCCGGCATCCTCAAAATGTTCGAAGGCGTGACCACCCCCGAAGAGGTCGTGCGCAACAGCGCCCCGGACCGCTGAACCTGAATGCTCCGGTAGCCGGGCCGCCCCGGCCCGGCTACCCTTCCCAATGACTGGTTTCCCCTCCTCTGTTCCGAGAGCTCTATGGCTAATCTGCATCAGCTGCTCAAGATCATGGTCGATAAAAACGCCAGCGATCTTCATATCACCGTGGGTGCTCCGCCCCAGCTGCGCATCGACGGTTCGCTGGTCCCATTAAAGACCTCCCGGCTCTCGCCAACCGAGACCCGTCAGCTCTGCTACAGCGTGCTCACCGACAAGCAGAAGCAGGCCTTTGAAACCGATAACGAGCTCGACCTCTCCTTTGGCGTCAAAGGCCTGAGCCGCTTTCGTGGAAACGTCTTCATGCAGCGCGGCGCGGTGGCCGGCGTCTTCCGCAAGATCCCCTTTGAGATCCTGAGCTTCAAAGAGCTGGGCCTTCCCCCGGTCATCGGCTCCTTTGCCGAAAAACCCCGCGGGCTGGTGCTGGTTACCGGACCCACCGGCAGCGGAAAGTCCACCTCGCTGGCCGCGCTTATCGACAAGATCAACGTCGAGAAGCGCATGCACATCCTCACGATCGAAGACCCGATCGAGTACCTCCACCCGCACAAAAACTGCCTGGTCAACCAGCGTGAAGTTGGCGCCGACACCGGCGGATTCAAGAGCGCTCTGCGCTACGTCCTGCGCCAGGACCCCGACGTGGTGCTCATCGGCGAGCTCCGCGACCTCGAAACGATCGAAGCCGCCCTCACCATCAGCGAGACCGGCCACCTGGCGCTGGGCACGCTGCACACCAACGGTTGCGTGCAGACCATCAACCGCATCATCGACGTCTTCCCGGCCCACCAGCAGTCCCAGATTCGCGCGCAGCTCTCCTTCGTGCTCGAAGGCATCATCAGCCAGCAGCTCATCCCCCATGCCTCCGGACGTGGACGCGCGCTGGCCACCGAGGTGCTCGTGCCCACCCCGGCCATCCGCAACCTGATCCGCGAAGACAAGATTCACCAGATCTACAGCTCCATGCAGGTCGGACAGTCGCGCAGCTTTATGCAGACGATGAATCAGTCTCTTTTCTTGCTTATCCGCGACCGGCAGATCACAGTGGAAGACGGCCTGGCCCGCTCCAACGATCCCGAAGAACTTCGCACCATGCTCGAGCAAGGCGGCGGCCCGGGAAGCTCCGGCAAGGGCTCCGGCCCCCGCAACCGAAGCTCGTCCATTCGATACACCTGATCCTCCGCCCCCCTCCCCGGGGGGGCCTGGGGTGCCGCCCGCCCCTTCATATGCGTCTGAGGTGAGCAATGCCTGTCTTTGTCTGGGAAGGAACCAACCGCTCCGGCGAGGCCCGCAAGGGTCAGATGAACGCCAGCAACGCCGAAGAGGTGGAGCAGCGGCTTCGTCAGCAAGAGATCAATGTCTCCAGGGTAAAGAAGAAGGCCACCAAGAGCTTCAGCTTCAAAGGCGGCAGCCGCGTCCCCAATGACAACCTGGTGATCTTCACCCGGCAGTTCGCCACCATGATCGATGCCGGGCTTCCCCTGGTGCAATGCCTGGAACTCCTGGGCAGCAACGAGCCTCATAAGGGCTTCCAGCGCATCATCGGCGACATCCGCAAAGACATCGAATCCGGGTCCACCCTCTCCGATGCCATGGCCAAGCACCCGGGCGCCTTTGACAACCTCTACGTCAGCCTGGTCGCCGCCGGCGAGGTCGCCGGTATCCTTGATGCCGTCATGAACCGCCTGGCGATGCAGATTGAGAAGTCCCAGAAACTGCGCCGGCGCATTAAAGGGGCCTTCACCTACCCGACCATCGTCATCGTCATCGCGATCGTGATCGTCATCGGCATGCTCTACAAGATCATCCCGACCTTCGCCGCGATGTTCGCCGATATGGGCGGCGGTGCCCAACTTCCGGCGCCGACCCGTTTTGTGATGGCGCTCTCGGAGTTCGTCCAGGGCAACTTCCTCTACATCGCCGGCGGCATGGTCGCCATTGGCTTCACCGTCTCCACCCTGATGAATTACAAGCCCACCCGGGCCATCATCGACGATGTCGCGCTTAAAGTCCCCGTCATCGGCGACCTCCTCCAAAAATCTGCCGTGGCCCGCTTCACCCGCACCCTGGGCACCATGGTCTCCTCCGGCGTGCCCATCGTCGACAGCCTGGATATCGTGGCCAAGACCGCCGGCAACATGACCATCCAGAAGGCCATCTACTATGTGCGCGAGCGCATCAGCGAAGGCCAGAACATGGTCGACCCGCTGATGGAAACCGGCATCTTCCCCAAAATGGTCGTGCAGATGATCGGCGTCGGTGAAGCCACCGGCGCCCTCGATACCATGCTCAACAAGATCGCCGACTTCTACGAAGACGAGGTCGACGTGGCCGTTGAGAGCATGACCGCGCTGATTGAGCCCATCATGATGGTCGGCCTGGGCGGCATCGTCGGCGGGATGCTCATCTCCATGTACCTGCCGATCTTCGAAATGGCCGGTAATATCTCCGCCTGAGCCCGCTTAAAGCGACCCTCCTCTCCTTATGTTGTTATCGCGCGACCGACAGCGCGACCGCCTCAAAGGCCTACTGGTCTTTCGGGTGGTCCTGGTCACCATCTTTCTGGGCAGCGCGGTCGCCCTGGATGTCCGCACCTTCGCCAGCGTCTCCGAGCCCCGCAACCTGACGCTGCTCGGGCTGATCGTCGGCACCTACCTGCTCACCATCGCCCATGCCCTGGCCCTGCGACGTCAAACGCGCACCCAGCGGCTGGCCTGGGCTCAGATCGCCGGAGATCTGGCGGTCACCGCCATCCTGGCACTGGTCTCCGGCGGGTTTGAGAGCCTCTTTCTCTTCTTCTTTCACCTGACGACCATCAACGCCGCGATCGTTCTAGGGCGCGCCGGTGCGCTGGTAGCCTCGCTGGTGACCGTGATCTCCCTGGGATACCTGGCGCTGATCACCGCCGGAGTCCTGCCCCACCCCATCCTCCCCTCGCCCTTCTCCCCGCAGCCCTGGAGCACGCTGGCCTACGAGGTCATCATCAACAGCGTGGGCGGCATCATGATCGCGCTGCTCGCCGGCCACCTGGCCGGGCGCCTGGGAGAGGCCACCGAAGAACTCGCGCGACGCCACGTCGATCTTCAAGAACTTCGCGCACTCAACGAACATATCCTCGCCAGCCTCTCCAGCGGGCTGCTGACCATTGCGCCTGACGGACGCGTGATCTTTATCAACCGCGCCGCCGAAGAGATCACCGCCTGGCCCGCCTCCCGGGTGCTCGGACGCTCGCTCCGCGAGCTCTTCCCCGGCCTGGCCAGCGCTGCGCTTCGCTCGGACGCCTCCCAAAACCCCCGCTTAGAAGGCCCCTTCACCCGCCCCGATGGCCGCGTACTCCACCTGGGGTTCTCGATCTCTCCCCTGCGAAACTCCGAGTCTGACGAGGTGGGAAAGATCATCATCTTCCAGGACTTAAGCGAGATCCGAAAACTCGAAGCGCAAATGAAACGCTCCGAGCGACTGGCCGCCATCGGCCAACTCTCCGCGGCCATCGCCCACGAAATCCGCAACCCCCTGGCCGCAATCAGCGGTTCGGTCGAGATGCTCCGGACCGATGAGACCATCGATCAGGAGAATCAAGTCCTGATGGACATCGTCCTGCGGGAGGTCGACCGCCTCAACGCGCTGATCACTGACTTTCTGGCCTACAGTCAGCCGCGCCCCCTGCGTACCGAGACTCGCGATCTGCGCGCCCTCATCGAAGAACTCCTGCAACTCTACTGCCCCCAGGCAGAACGCGATCGCCTCTCCCTCATCCGGGACTTCGATCCCGCCCATCCTCAGATGCTCGCGCCCATCGATGCCGAGGCCCTGCGCCAGATCGTCTGGAACCTGCTGATCAACGCCGGCGACGCCATCTCCAACCTCCCAGAAGGCGAACGCATCCTGCGCCTGGAGCTCTCCCCGGCCCGACTTCGCAACGCCCCCGCCTGGCGCTTCGCGGTCGAAGACAACGGTCCCGGCGTCGCCCCCGAGCTGCGCGAACGCATCTTCGATCCCTTTTTCACCACCAAAGAAACGGGCACCGGACTTGGCTTGGCCACGAACTTTCGCCTGGCCGAAGCCCACGAAGGCCGCATCGCGGTGGAGCCCCCCGCACACCTGAAGGGCGCCCGCTTCGAGCTCCTGCTCCCGGCTCTTGCCGCCGAGGATCTGCCTCCCACTCCCGCGGCCTCTTCCCCTGAGCCGGCGGAAGAGGCATCCTAGAGCCAGCTTCGCTTCGAACTTTTACAAAATGGACCTCTTCTACGATGAGCGATCCCACACCAGACACCTCGCCACGCCCCGATCTCGCGGTGCTTGTGGTCGACGATGAGCGCAGCATGCGCGAGTTCTTAGGGGTCATGCTGCGCAAAGATGGCCACCTCGTCGAAGTCGCTTCCACCGGCGAAGACGCACTGGCACGCCTGAAAGCCGGGGAGCGCTTCAAGCTGGTGATGACCGACCTGAAGATGCCCGGCATCGGCGGCCTGGATGTGCTCGAGGCCGTCAAACGCGACCAGCCGGCCTGCCAGGTCATCGTGATGACCGCCTACGCCACCGCCGAGACCGCCCTCTCCGCCATCAAGCTGGGCGCCTACGACTACATCACAAAACCCTTCAAGCTCGATCAGGCCCGCGCGGCCGTGAACCGCGCGCTCGAGAAGTTCTTGCTTCTGAGCGAAAACCTCTACCTGCGCGACGCCCTCGACCACCGCCAGGGCATGGGCGAGCTCATCGGCCGCTCTCCGGCCATGCAGCGCGTCTTCCAGATGATCGCCCGCGTCGCCCCCACCCGCACCACCGTGCTCATTCACGGAGAATCGGGCACGGGCAAAGAACTCGTCGCCCGGGCCATCCACACCCACAGCGCGCACGCCGAGGGGCCCTTTTTGCCCATCAACTGCGGCGCCATCCCCGAAAATCTCATCGAAAGCGAACTCTTCGGGCACCGAAAAGGCGCCTTCACCGGCGCCATGGCCGATAAAGAGGGGCTCTTCGTCGCCGCCGGCCAGGGCACCGTCTTCCTCGATGAGATCGGCGAGCTCCCCCCCTCGGTGCAGGTCAAACTGCTGCGCGTTCTGCAGGAGCGAAAGGTGCGCCCGGTCGGTGAATCCCGCGAGCTTCCCGTTCACTGCCGCATCGTCGCTGCCACCAACCGCGACCTCCGAGACGAAGTGCGCCAGGGACGCTTTCGCGAAGACCTCTACTACCGCCTCAGCGTCATCCCCATTGAGGTTCCCCCCCTTCGTGAGCGCAGCTCCGATGTGCAGCTCCTGCTGGAACACTTCCTGCAGCGCTACGCCACCGAGATCGGCAACCCCATCGAGGGCATCGACGCCCCCGCCCTGCGCATCCTCACCACCTACGACTACCCGGGCAACGTGCGCGAGCTGCAAAACATCATGGAGCGCGCCGTCACCCTGGAGACCGGCTCCCTGGTCTCCACCGAGAGCCTCCCCTACCACCTCCAGGAGGAGAACTTTTCCCGGGTCGCCCGCGAGATCGAGGTCCCCGAGGCCGGCGTCGACCTGGAAAAGCTCGTCGAAGAACTCGAGCGCAACCTCATCACCCGCGCCCTGGAACGCGCCGGCGGCGTCAAGACCGAAGCCGCTCGCCTGCTCAACATCAGCTTCCGGGCGCTGCGCTACCGCCTGGACAAGTACGGCCTTAACGACGACTGATTCGCCACTTCCCGCCCTACCGAGGAGAGACCCCCATGAACACGCTCGCTCTACGCATCGCCTCCCTGTTGCCCGCTGCCGCCCGCGTCGATCGCCGCGGCATGACTCTGGTCGAGTTGATGATCGTTGTGGCCATCGTCGGGGTGCTCGCTGCCCTGGGCGGCATGAGCTACAGCAAATACATTCAAAAAGGCAAAGTCACCCAGCTCAAACAGTACGCCATGGACATCGCCCGCGGGCAGGAGCAGTTCCGCGCGCGCAACAACCGCTACTACGAGCCGACGACGATGTACTCGGCCTCGCTCGCCGAAGCCCAGCGCCCCGAATGGACCAACCTGCTGGAGTTTAGCTCCACCGTCGGCCACGGCGTCACCATCGAAGTGGAAGCCAACGTCGGCGGCGCCTGCACCATCTGCCCGGCCGGCGTCACCCCGACCGGCGCCGGCGCCGAGAACGCTCCCTGGTTTGGCGTGCTCGTCACCCAATCCGAGCTGGGCAACGACGCCCTGATGGTCTTCTTTGCCAACGACATGCCCGAACCCATCGAGATCCTCCCCTGAAGCACCCAACCGGGGTGACAATTTTTGTCACCCCGACTGCCGTAGAGCGTCACCCCCCGCCCCTGCCCGCCCGCATCGCCTCGCCACCCTCCCGCACATCCCCCTCCGGGATCGCCACGGCTGACGGGCAGAAACGCGATTTCTGAACTTTATTTTACTTTTTGTGAAGCAGTGGCAGGGTCCTTGCTCTACCCTGGTGTCGTCATCAAGCAGCACCCCCAACCCCACGCTACGAAGGAGCGACCATGTTGATGAAACTCCGCACCAACAAAAAAGGCTTCACCCTCGTTGAGCTGATGATCGTCGTCGCGATCATCGGTATCCTCGCCGCCCTGGCCATCCCGGCCTTCATCAAGTACATCAACCGCTCCAAGACGGCTGAGGCTTCCAACATCCTCTCCAACGTCTCCGGTGCGGCCAAAGGCTACTTCGAAGGGGACCAGGTCTTCTCGCCTCCTACCGGCGACCAGCCCTGGCACCTCGCTGACGTGTCGGGTGCAGTCACCGCTCGCGCGGAGCGCCCGGGCATGCCCGTGCCGCTTACGGACAAGGTCTTCCCCGGCGGCGACGCTGGCAGCTTCACGACCCACGTCAACTTCCCGGTCGGTGGTGCCAAAGGTGTCCCGGATACCGACAACTCCGCCGCCCTCAACACCGCGGCGCTGCATAAGCTGAATCTGGTCCTCGAAGAGCCCACCTACTTCGGCTACCACATTCAGAGCACCGGCACCGGCGGCGCCGCGACCTTCCAGGTCGCCGCCTGCCACGACTTCACGGGCACCGCCGCTGCGACCACCACCTGCACCGAAGCCATCACCGACTCGCACGCCGTCATCCTGGACTGCGAAGCCGACATCGAAGATGGCACCAACCTGGGCGCCACCTGCTTCCCCCCCTACACCCTCAACGAGTTCCTTTAAGATGTCTCGTTGGACCTGATGTAGGCTAGACTGAGAGCCACAGCTCCTTTAAGGAGCTGTGGCTCTCTTTATTTTGCTCCTTCGCCGGCCTCCGCTCATGCCTCGCCTTTCCCCCCCAATTCGACGAGCACTCGGGCTCTCTGCTCTGGTCCTGACACTCCTCGCCTTCTTGCATCTCGGTCTGACGCTCACCCTCGAGAGCACCACTCGACGGGTCACCCACTCCGCGAGCTACGTGCTCCCGCCGGCTTCCACCATCGCGGTCGCCTCACTCAACCACCGGGCCGCTGCCGCCGACCTTATCTGGGTCAACGCCATTCAGTACGGCGCCAGTCGCTACCTCAGCCGGCGCAGCGCAAGCGAAGCCACCGACTTCGCCCACACAATCATCGATCTCGATCCACGCTTTCAGCCGGTCTACACCTGGCATAACGCCGCCCGCACGCTCTCCACGCCCAGCGTCACACCCGACGACATCGCCCAGGCAAACGTCATCCTCCAGCGCGGCCTGAAGACCTTCCCCGACGAGTGGGAGTTCGCCCGGGCCATCGCCGCCAATCACATCGGCCATACCTACGAGCGCCCCCCCGAAGAGCACCTGGCCGATATGGAAGAGGCCTACACCTATGCCAAAATGGCCAGCGAAATCCCCGAGGCCCCCCCGGAGATGCTCCTGCTGGCCACCAGCTTCCAGCGCCGCGTGGTGCGAGCTCGAGCCCGGGTCGAGGGCCGAGACCTCGAAGAGCATGAGCTGCAGGCTTCGCCCGAAGAGATCGCTTTTTTAATGAAGGCCTATTTTGCCGCCGGCGACCCCGACCAGCAGAACTTTTTACTTCGGCGCCTCTACGAGCTGGGCGCTGGACGCGAGCTAGTCGCCCGCATCGAAGCCTACCAACAGGCCTTTGAGCGCGATCATCGCCGCCGCGACTACCTGCCGCCCGACGTCTTTGCGCTCAGCGATCCCGGACTGTATCGTCCCGACGACATCGGACTTACGCCAGACACCTCCCTCTGATCGACCGAGCAGTTCCTATGACTGAAGATCTCGTCCTCGATGTTCAGGACGTCGCCAAAACCTACCGCGTAGGCTTCTTTCGTAAACGGGTCGAGGCCGTGCGCTCCGTGAGTTTTCAGATCCGCCGCGGCGAAATCTTCGGGCTGGTCGGCCCCAACGGCGCCGGCAAGTCCACGACCATCAAGATGATCACCGGCCTGGTGCGTCCGGATCGGGGGCAGGTGCGCCTCTTCGGGATGCCGGTCACCCACACGGCCGCCCGCGCGCGCATGGGCTTTTTGCCCGAAAACCCCAACCTCTATCCCCACCTCAAAGCCCGCGAGCTGATGCGCTACTACGGCGGCCTCCTCGGATTGAGCCTGGCCGAGAGCGACCGCCGCGCCGAACAGCTCCTCGGCCAGGTGGGCCTGAGCCACGCCCTGGACCGCCCGATCTCGAAGTTCTCCAAGGGGATGAAGCAGCGTGCCGGCATTGCCCAGGCCCTCCTGGGAGACCCGGAATTTGTGGTACTCGATGAGCCTCAGTCCGGCCTGGACCCCATCGGGCGGCGAGAGATCCGCGATCTGGTGGTCGAGCTTCGGCGCCGTGGGAAGACGATTCTCTTCTGCAGCCACATCCTCCCCGACGTCGAAGAGATCTGCGACCGCGTCGCTCTGGTCCACCGCGGCCGGGTGCGCGAAACGGGCTTCATTCACGAGCTCCTCGATCCGAAGATCCTGCGCTATGAACTCTTCGCCCGGGGCTGGTCCGACGAACTCAACCAGCAGCTTGGCCCGCGCCTGCTCCACCACTTTGACGTCGGTGACGTGGCTCGTGTCGATCTTCGGGGCGACATCGACCTCGAAGAGACACTGCAACTCATCGCCCGGGCCGGCGCCCGCGTCGAGAGCCTCCAACCGCAGAAACAGCGCCTGGAAGACGTCTTTATTCGCGATACCAACGACGCCGGGGAGGCGCAGCCATGATGCGAACTCTGCGACAGATCAGCGCGTTCTCGCTCAACACCCTCCTCGAAGGCTTGCGAAACAAAGTCCTCTACGCCGTTCTGCTGGCCGCCCTGGGAGCGCTGGGTGCAGCCAGCGCGTTTGGTGCCTTGAGCCTCCATCAGGAAGAGCGCCTCTTCAACAATCTAGTCTTCGTCATCGGACACCTCTTTCTGGTAGCGCTGGCGATCTACCAGGGCGTCAACGCGCTGTGGCGCGAGATCGACTCTAAAACGATCTTCACCGTGCTCTCCAAACCGGTGACCCGCGGCGCCTTTCTCGTCGGAAAGTACGCGGCCAGCGCTGCCATCCTCACCCTCTGCTGGGCGTTGATGTTTGGGGCCAAAGCCCTGGCCGCCCTCGCCCTGGGCTATGACGTCGGGGCACTTCATCTGGCCACGTACCTGGGCTCCTGGATGCAGCTGATGATCGTGCTGGCCACCGCCTTCTTCTTCAGCGCGTTCTCTGGCCCCCTCCTCAGTGCGCTCTTTACCTTCGGGCTCTTTGTACTGGGCAGTCTTACGCCTCAACTCGCCGATGCCGCACGCCAGTTCTCCCAGGAGGGCAACCCGGTTCACCTGATTCTCCAGGCCGCTCTGCTGGTGATCCCGGACCTGGAAAAACTCAACCTCTCCTACGAACTCGCCAACGCAATGGCGGTCGGCTCTACCTACCTTCTCCAGGCCCTGCTCTACACCGGGGTCTGCGTCACACTGCTGCTGAGCCTGGCCTACCTGATCTTCTCCCGCCGAGATTTTGCCTGAGCGCGACGCCCTCCTAGATATTGCGCTCATCGAAGTGGTGCTTAACGTGTGCTCACTGCTCCCCTACGACGAAAGGCCACCATGCACGTTGAACATCAGAGCATTGTTCCGGCCCTCCCCCAGGCCATCCTCAGCTACATCTTAGATCCCACCTACTACCAGGATCTGGTGCCGCGCCTCGATCAGGTGGTCGACGTAGAGGTGCTCACCATCCGGGAGCTCGACGCGCACAGCACCGAGCGCATCGCCCGCTACACCGCTCGCCCCCGGCTGCCCCGCTTTCTTAAGCGCTTTGAAGATAAGGCCCCTGAGTTTGTCCACTGGGAAGAACGCGCCCTGGTGGATGTCACGGGCCATCGCCTGACCTATCAGATCGTGCCCGAGATACCCGAGCGCTGGAATCAGGTGTACTCCAACCACGGCGAGCTCAAGATCATCGCTGAGGCCACCGGACAGACAAGCCGCGTGGTGCAGACCATGGAGTTCTCCATCTCGGTGCCGGGGCTCTCGATGTTCATCACGCGTGCCATCCGCTCCGAACTCGAGACCATCTTCGAAGTCCAGGCCCAGGTGCTTCGCGAGCACTTCACCACGAGCGACTGAGCGCGGCCTCCACCCCGGCCCCTCCCGCCGACGGCCACACAACAAAAAGCCCCGGCCGAGCATCGCTCGGCCGGGGCTTTTTGTTGCGTCGTCAGCTATCTCCGCGACCGGTTTCCCGGTCGCGGATGCCAGAATCAGCGCTGGATGCTGGCACCCAGGGCATCAAACACGAAGCGGCTCATGTCCATCTTGGCCACGACGTTCTGAAGCTGCTCGTTACGCGTCTCAAAGTACTCACGGGCATCTTCATAGTAGGGCGTCCCGGGGGTCGCACCTTCCAGAAGCTCCTGGCCGTAGTAGTACTCAGCCTTGAGTTCGTTGGCGCGATCGATCATCCGTCCCGCCACCGAGCGACCCTCAACATCGGCCGACTGGTAGATCTGGCCGGTCACCGGGTGCACGAACTCTTTGACCACAACTTCATCACCGAAGGCCTGGTTCTGACCGTTGGTCACACCGATCTTCAGGTAATGCGAGAAGTCCACGTAACGGTCTTCCCAGGTCGAGTTGTAGATCAGACCGCCGACCATCATGTTGAACTCATGGTTGATGGACTGCGGGGTGAAGATGCGCGGCATCCCTTCCTGCGGGTGGCTCAGGCCAAGACCGAAGGTTTCCGCACTAACCGGCACCGGATCCTGGTACTTGCCGTTGGAAACCACACCGCCGTACTCGCTGTAGTCGCCGAGCAGCACGCCTTCGAGCATCGCCAGCATCTCATCCTTGAACACCGTCCAGAACGAGAGGTTCGTGGCGCGGAAGTCCGTGAAGAAGGTGCTCTGCGCGAAGTTCGCGTTGATGTCGAAAATCGACTGCGAAGCGACCATCTTGTCGATGTAGGTACCCACGCGGTCAATGCGGTACTCGTACTCGTCGGTGAACGAGAAGTTGTAGTGATTACCGATACCTTTGGGGATGTCGATGTAGTCATCACACTCACCCAGGTCGACGTGGTAGTCGGCCGGCAGGTAGGTGTTGTTCAGATCGAAGTACCATCCCTCATCGACGCGCGAGTTGGCCGGCTCGTACTTGCAGAAGCGGCCCGGCTCGGCCATCGCCATAACTTCGTTGTAGAAGTTGAAGGTATCGATGGACGCCGCCAGCAGGTCATCGGTGTAGTCGCCCAGGTTATAGAAGCGGTAGAGCCCGTAGTAACGGAAGGGTTCCTGCGCCATCTGGAAGGTCGAGTACACGCGGTTGATGTAGTTGCCGTAGTTTTCGTAGCCACGGCTGATGTGGTGACGGCGGTAGCGCCAGAAGGTCTGCAGCGCGCGATAGGTGTTGAAGCTGTGGTTGACGATCTCGCGCTGGTTCGCACCGAAGTCCCAGATCGAGCAGTTCAGGATACCGCCGCGGTACTCATCGGAGCAGAACTCGTAGGAGACCGTGCGATCCAGGTTCGGCTGGTTCTCAGCACTCAGGTCGAAGTTGGCCCAGTTGACCGTGTTGGCCTGAATGCCCTGACGACGGCGCTCTTTCACCTCCCGAATCGGCTTGTAGGTACGGCCGTTGATCAGGATGTCGATCCCCTGCGCGTAGGTCGCCGGGTCGATTTCCGCGCTGGCCGGAGCACCGGCCAGGATGCGCGGCATCTGCTTGTAGTCACTCAACCAGGAGTCCTGCTCCAGGAGGTTGGGAAGCTGAACCGAATCATCCCAGGTTTCCACGGCTTCGCCGTAGGCAAACGCGATCGCGGCATAGTCGTACTTACCCAGCCCCTTGAATCGGCCGGTGAGATCGCCGGTGTAGTCCATCACGCTGGCAAGCTGGTACTCGGCCTGGCTGGCGTAATCGATCTCTTTGCCGGTGATCTGCTCGGCAAGCGCGCCCTGCAGGCTGTAGGCCTCTTCGCGGGTGATCGTGCCGTCGACGACCGCCTGCTCGATGTGCCAGTACTCGTCGTGGAAGTTCAGCGCATCGGTGCTGGCCGCGAAGTTGTGGCGCAGACCCACCGTGTGACCGATCTCGTGGAGCTGAGTACCGATGAACATTTTGTTCATGAAGTACTCAATAATATCGGTGCGACTCTTGCCTTTGAAGTAATCCGCGGCGCCCTGGTAGGTGACCAGCACTTCCGCCGAACGGTTCAGCGTGTCGTAGGTCATGATGCTGCGCTCTGCCAGCATACGATCACGCTGCTCCGTGCGCGCGAAGGTTTGACGCGGAGTGTGCACGTCGAGGTAGGCCTGGTGCAGCTGCTCATCGCCGAACTGCGGACCGAAGCGCTCGCGGGCGGTGGCTTCAATCGCCATGGCCGTCTCCACGTCGCGCATCAGGAAGTTCTTGACGTCGGGGTTCTGAAGGAACTCGACCATCCGCTCGTCGCGCGCGGCGAGCTTATCGCTGGCCATCGAGACGATATCGGCTTCGCGCTGAATGCGATCTTTGCCGTGCGCCAGAATGAAGTCGTGAAGCTCGTGGTACTCGGGACGCTCACTCAGCCCGACCTTGCTGGTCGAGTTGGGGCTGACGCCGGAACGACGTGCCACCTCATTCTTGACCTCCGGGCTCAACCCGAAGCGGTTGCTGGCGGTGTCGCTATTGTGGAACAGGTCACGGCGGATCTGGGTCCCGTACATGATGTCGGTATCCGAGAGCTCACCGTTGAAGTACTGCATCAGGTCCGCGGCGTAGAGCGCCGAGCGACGGATGTAACCGCCGGCAAAGTTGGCGTTACCGCTGATGATTTGACCGGTGATCGGGTCGGCCGCCGAAGGACCATAACCGGCCCAGGGCACATCCGTTTCCACCCAGTTGAAGAAGCTGTAGCGCAGGTCACCGACACGCTCCCAGCTGAAGCGAGCGTCTACGTCGTCGCGCACCTCGGTGGCGTACTCCAGCTCGGCACAGAGCTGAACGCGCGAAGCGTTGGGCAGCTCCCACAGCGCAGCTTCCAGCGCCTCATCACTGCCGGGGTTCCCGACGAACTCGCGGAAGAGCTGCGTGGGGCTGGTGCGGTCGGCGGCCTTCCCGGCGCCGTAGGTGTTCTTCCACTCGACCAGCGGACCCGGGTGACAGCTGTTCTCGACGATACGGTACATCTGGGTGTGACCGTACTCGTCCATCAGAACAGCGTCGAGCGCTTCGTCGTCGATCCCCTGCGCAACCTTGACCGCGTGACGGAAGGCTTTGTTCCACTCTTCGGCGGTGACCTGAGCCGCCTCAAACATGAACTCGGGGTACTCCGCGTTCAGGTGGTAGGTGATCGGCTGCGGCGTACGCTCTTCAAAGGGAAGCTCGTTGCCGCTCTCATCAAGCATCGTCTGCCAGATGTTCCAGCGGTTCGCGTAGTAAAGGCGCGAATCGTCGGCCGCGCCCACGAAACGATCCCAGGCTACGCGCTCGGTGCGGAAATACCCGTAGCGCTGGTGGTAATCGAAGGTCGCCGGCGCGCAGAGACGCTCCCACTCATAGCCGTAGCGCTGGAGCATCCAGCCCTTGACCTGGTCGTTACACTCAACCTCAACCTCGTAGCCGAGGTCCTGGTCGTAGATCGACGCCACCAACATCGGATCACCCATCTCGCTGCCATCGCGAGTGAGCTGCATGTTGTCGGTGTACTGCATCGGAATGAAGGTTTCCTCTTCGGGAACCTTCAAGAAGGAGGAGCGCACGCGAACACGACCACCTTCGCAGTTGAAGATGGTGTCATAGCCGTACGCGCCGTAACAGGCGTAGAGGTCGGGCTCATAGGAGTACTCGGCGACCGTGTCGATGTAGTCTTCCGAGATCCGGGTGCGATCCTTATCGATCTTGCCGTCATCCTGGGGCACCGACCAGCTGGCGGAGGCAAAACGCCCCAGCTGGTTCTGGAACATCCCAAAACCGTCGAGCTTGTTGTTGGACCAGTCCACGCGCATGTACTTGCGCTCGTACCAGGGACGGTCACTGGCGTTCTCGACGATCTGGTTGTTCGGCTCCCCGGTCGAGGGGTTGTACGAGCGCTGGATGTCGAAGTGCCCCCGGATCGGATAGGCCGCGACCACTCCCAGACGACGCGACTCTTCCTCATCAAGGCCGTCATTCAGCCCTTCGGCCAGCTCCACCGTGGAGTGGGCGTAGAGGACGTTTTCGGTCACCGTCCAGCGAACCCGCTTCAGCGAGCTCTCCATGGCGGCGAACACCACAGACGCCTGCATGTCGGTGTCGGTCACCGTCTGGCGCATGTACCATTCGTCGTCGTTTTGAAAGAGGGCCTTTTCCACGACATTGGGCTGCACGCGGTTGATATCGCCGACTTGCTCGACGCATCCCACCGCGCTGCTAACCGCTACTGTCGCTACGGCCCCGGCCATCAGTCGCCAGGTCGTTCCTAATCTCATTACCGTCCTCCGTCAGATCTCGGTGAAGCACCGAACCAAACCGTCAGTTGATGTTATCAAGCGTTCACCTGCTAACACTGACGGGTTTTTATTCAATATCCGTGCCGACCCCCTCCATCAGCGCCGATAAGGTAGTGGACTAAAACACAAAAACGCCCGCCTGCTGTCAAGGTGAAATCCCCCTTAACCCCGTGCTTCCCCTTTATAGAGGCAGGTCTCCCTGCGTCTTCCCGTTCGGCTCCGCAGCCGGGGGACACGCCACGCCCCCCCGGGCGCGGGGCGGCGCCGGTGTTAACAACCTTACGGGCGCCACCGGGGTTGAGCACCACACGCCGGTGCCTAATGTTCCACGCTTGCCTAGCCCTTGCATTTCGACTAGAGCCATCGCCGGGTGCGTAACGAAATGTTTGTCGCCTACGCACGCAAACTGCCTCTACGAGAGCGTTTTTATGTCCCTGATCAACTGGCTTGTTCTTGTCGCGATGTACTCGCAGTTCGCCGCTTCCGGCGAAACGATGGAGTGGAGCGAAGTAGAGCTGCCGCCGGTGCAGCAGGCCGGACTGGCCTCCTGGTACGGTGATGGAGCCTGGCACGGTGAGGTCACCGCCAATGGCGAGCCCTTTGATCCGTGGCAGTACACCTGCGCTCATCGTTCGCTGCCCTTTAATACGATGGTCCTCATCGAAAACCGCGCGAACCGACGACGTGTCTGGTGCCGCATCAACGATCGTGGCCCCTACGGCTTTGTGAATGACGATGGGGAATGGGACTTTGTAGTCTCGAGCTCTCCCGACAAAAATTGGCGCGGCATCCTCGACATGTCGATCGCAACGGCTCGCGCGCTGGGCACCACCGAGGTCGGCCTCCAACACGTGTACCTGCGCTACTGGACCCGCAACAGCCGGCCCAACTTTCATCTGGCCGGGCTCAATCCCTGACTCAATCCGCCCCTCTTGCCCCCTTTGCTTATGTCTTCAAAGCGAACCCGACGAGCGCTCCTGGTGTTGGTGAGCAGCGCCGCGCTGTGGTCAGCGAGCGGCTGCTCGATGACCCGCGACGCCCTGCGTCCCATGGTCTGCGAGTCGTCCCCTACACTCACCAACGAGCTGCGCGCGCAGATCATTGTCGAGCATGAGCTCCAACGGGCGCTCACGCTGGCCGAGCTTGATGCCCATGAATTCTGGGCGATGCACGAGAGTGAGGACACCCTCCCCGAAGAGCGCACCGACGAGGAAGTCGTCGGCGACGAAGCTGTCGGCGACGCGAGTGAAGAGGCCGCGGAGCCCGAGGCCGTGGCCAGTGCTCAGACCCGTCGTCTGGAGCGAAAAGCCCCGCAGCCCGATGCCCAGGCATCGCTCCGGGAACGCGAGCCCATCGACCCTTTCGTGGCTCAGGCCCGCGTCGATCTTGAAAGCGACGCCGAACGCTCGCGCTTTGCATCCCAGTACGGCACCTCACCAGATGCCGAGGCCCTGGCCTTTACCGGGTCTTTTGTGCGCGATCAGGAAGGTGGCGCCGCCATCTACACCCCGGGGCAAGACCTGAAGTTCTACAAAGAGGGGCGCGTTCACGCCCGACTCAACCTCGATCATACCCTGAGCGAGGAGGTGGATTGGGAAGGCATTACCGAGCTTCGTGCCGGAGCGCTGCGCGTCGTCAACGACGGAACGCTTCAGATCCTTCTCCCCTACGCCGTAAGTCGGGGCGATGAGGGCGGACGCGACTATTATGTGGGCATCTACAAGGTGATCGGAGACTTCGTCGGAAAGATCTTCGAACAGCGCATTGCCCATCAACCCAGCGCCGATGCGGACGTTCAGATACTGGGCGCGATCACCTTCTTGCACGGCGATGAACACCCGGCGATCAGCTGGGCCCCGCTTAGCGCCGCTGACGGCGACACCGCCGAGCCCGAAGTGCTGCAATGGAATCACTGGGAAGGCGTCTTCCGCGTACCTGTGCCTCCGCCCACGGCGCCGCGCCCCCGCTCCTGAGTACAGCGCTGCCTTGCCCTGACGCTTTGCTCTGCGCTAGTTTTAACATTCGTAACCGGTGCTCAGCAGAGAGCACCGTCAGGCTCGGAGGCCAGCGTGGTATTTAATGTTCGCTGTTATAAGTGTGGGGCGCCCGATGTGCGGCTGGTTCTCGGAGGCCGCGCAATCATTCACGCACGCTGCCACAGCTGCAATACCAACCTCCTGGCCGAGGTGATGGCGATGGAAGAAGAGGCGCAAAAACGCAAGCAAGCCTCCCATCGCGAACGCCAGATCACGTCGACCTCGTTGCACCCGATTGGCGCCGAGGAGACCGAAGCATCCGACACGGCGTCGACCAGTAGCTGATCTGGCTCCCGCCTGTTCTCCGTGCGCCCTCCCCTGGTTTTAGAAGCGCGACGCGTCTAACGCACCACCGCTCGGCCCTGCTCCGCGTCCCAGCACAGGGTCACCTGCCTGCCCGAGGCTCCTCGTAGCAAAAGCTCGGTGAGCGGCCGGTACACCACCTCATCCACCGCCTCTTCGATGGCGCGGGCGCTTCCCAGCGAGCTCACCCGACGCTCCAGGATCTGGCGAAGGTCCTCGTCAAGCGCCACCTCCAGCTGATACTCGCTGGCGGCGTGCGCACAAAAGCGTTTGAGCAGATGCGCGAGTAAACGCCGGGCCCCGGTGGCTCCATCTCCCGACAGCTCCAGAAAGTGAGCGACGGCATCGACCCGATGGACGATCCGCGCAGCGAGCTCCGCGTCGATGCCGGTCAGGGCCCCTGGGGAGCGCTGAGAAAAGCCAATCGGCCGGGCGGCGACCGGACTGACGCACACGCTCAGCACAAAGATCGCCTGGGTGACATCGGCACTACGCCCCCGCGTATCGACCAGTTCGCCCTCAGCGATCACGCGGAGCAGGCGCTCCTGGATGCGCGGGTGGGCCTTATCAAAATCATCGAGGAGCACCACGCTGCTGGGACGTCGGCGCAGAGGCGTAACGAGGACGTCGGCGTCTTCGTAGCCCACATAGCCCGGCGGTGAGCCGATCAGCCGACTCAGCGAATGAGGCTCCTGAAAGTCTCCCAGATCGATACGAATAAACGCCCGCTCGTCGGCGACCATCTCCCGTGCCAGGGCGCGGGCGGCCGTCGATTTACCGACACCCGCAGGGCCCACAAAGGCCAGCGTGGCCAGGGGACGGCGCTGATGGGCGTGTTTTAGCCGGCTCCCAACCAGCGCGCGCGCGATCTGCGCGACCGCGCCCTCCTGGCCTACAATTGCTTCGCCCAGCCGCTCCTCCAGACCCACCCACCAGGGGCGCTCACCACAGAGGAGACGCTCGGTAGGCACGCCGGTTTTCACGTGGATCTGCTCGGCCACCTCCGCACGCCCGACCTCCGGCGTGAGCTCCGCAGCCTCGCTTCTACGCGTGGCCAACGAGATCGCCGCGTCCATCAAGATTTTCTTGGCCTTATCCGGCAGACGCTGCTCGGGGATGTAGCGCGTCGAGAGTTCGATGGCGGCCTCCACCGCCGCGGGCGATACGACGACGTCGTAGTCTGCCTCAAGCGTTGGTACCAGCGCCTCGAGAATCGCACGCACCAGCGCCGCATCGGGCTCCCCGACCTCCACGCGCTCAAAACGCCGCTTGAGTGCCGGGTCCTGCTCAAACCAGCGATGGTACTCCGCCTCGGTGGTCGCCCCGACCACGGCGATCGAGCCGTTGGCCAGCGCGCTCTTAAAGTGATTGGGAACTTCTGCCGGGGCGTTACTCCCGGAGCGCGGAGCAAAGACGGCGTGTGCCTCGTCGATGAAGAGGATCACATCCCGGCTGGCCTCCTCCAGCAAACTTGTGATGCGCGCCTCCAGATCGCCGCGGTAACTGGTGCCGCTCATCAGGCTGGCACCATTGATCTCGACCACACGGCAGCCCCGGAGCCTGCGCGGGGCCTTGCCCTCGGCGATTGCCTGCGCAAGTGCGGTGGCCAGGGCGGTTTTTCCGACCCCGGCCTCGCCGGTCAAAAGCGGGTTGCGCTGCTCTCGCCGCATCAGCACATGAAACACCCGCTCCAGCTCCCGCTCGCGCCCTACGATTTCGGGCAGACGCCCTTCGCTGGCGGCCTGCGTCAGATCGCGGCCCAGGGTATCGAGCGTCGGCGAAGCGTGCCGTCGGGCGGCCAGGCGCACCGCGGCTTCCACCGGCGCCACCCCGGCGAGCACCCGCGGCTCCCCCAACGCGCTGCGGATCTCCTCTTCCAGCCCCAGCGCCTGCACCAGCTCCAGGGAGGAGCCGCCATCGGTGAGAAACGCCGTCACCAGATCGTGTTCGCTGACGCGCTCGCTGCCCTGCTGACGGGCGTACTGCAGCATCCGAATCATGCGCGGGGTCAGGGTTTTGCGACCGATCAGGAAGACCGGAAGCTCCTCGGGCTTACTCCCGATCAACCGCAACAACTCCTGGCGAAGTCGCGAGGGCTCCATGCCCCGGGCGTGAGCCGAACGCCAGAGCACGGACTCACGCACCGAGCAGAGCACGGCCACCAGATGAGGGGTCCCCAGAAAAGACGTTCCATGCGAGGCGGCGATCTTCATCGCCCCTTCGAGAATGCCCCGGCTGGCGTCATCGAAGAATTCCAGGCGAAGAAGGCCGCGCTCATCAAAGAGCTCGTCACCGTGGCCTTCGCCGAGCCTCCGGATCGCCCACCGGATGGACGCCGACTCCACCACCTCGGCCCGCCAGCTTACGCAGCGCGCCAGATCGGCGGTGCAGATCGTGGTCGCCCCGCGCCCCAGGGCGAGTTCCCAGGCTTCTTCCAGGATTCGGGTAAAGCCGCGCGAAAAACAGGCCTGATCAAAGCAGGCCTGTCCGTCGGCGTCTTCATCCAACTCCCCGGCGAGCACCCTGAGGCGCGGCAACACCTCCGGGAGAGCAAGCGCGCCCTCGGCGCCCTCGACTACGGCCTGGGCCAGCTCCTGCTGCCCGGCCTCAATGAGGACGATGAGCAGATCGAGCGGCAGAAACATCCGCCGGCCCAGGCGCTCCAGATGAGCGAGCAGGCTCGCGAAGAGCTCCGTGCTATCGTGAGCGAAGCGCTCCATGCGCAGCAGCCCATCGCTGCCAAAGAGCGGCTCTTTATAGAGGGTCTTCATCGGGCGGAGTTCCTGGCCAGGGATTACCGGCTGCGAACGACTTCCGCCCCGAGCTTAGCCGATTGCCTCGGCGTTGCGAAAGGAAATGTCGGCTTCGGCGTCGGCCTTGCGACGGGCCACGGCCACCAGGAAGCCACCAAAGCGGCTCAGCGGACTGTCGCGCGCTACAAATTCGAGTTTGCGCAACGTGGAGCCCACCACCGGCACCTTGTGCAGGAAGGCCGCCGGGGTAAACACACGCACCCCGGCCCACTCCATCAACTCGACATCTTCGGGCAGGTAACCGGCGATCGTCTCCGGGTCATCCCAGCGGGTGTAGACCGCCGACTCCCGGGTCTCTTCGGAGATTTTCTGCGGGCCGCCCAGATTCTTGGCCAGGTAGCGGATGCTCTTGGGGTTATAGAACTCCAGCAGGAGCACGCCGCCGGGGCGCACCACCCGAGCGGCCTCGGCCACGGCCTTGCGAATATCTTCGACGTGCGCCAGCACCTTAAAGCTGTAGACGACATCGAAAGAGGCGTCTTCGAAGGGGAGTTCGGTGGCGCAGCCTTCGGACACTTCCAGCCCGCGGGCCCGGGCCTGCTCCAGCATCCCGGGGCTCAGATCGATTCCGGCCGCCCGACGGGCCACGCGGGAGACGCGCTCCAGAATCAACCCGGTGCCACAGCCGACCTCCAGGCAATCTTTGCCCCGGCCGTAGCGGCTGACCAGGTCAACCTCCAGGTCGTCGATGAGACGGTGGTAACCGTCGTGGCGCTCGCGCTCGTACCAGGCGGCGAACTCGTCGTAGTAACTCTGGTTATCTTTGCGGCCCATGGCGTCTCCTGCGCGTCGAGGCGTTGGTTCAAAGTCGCCCCTGTCTTAAACGCACGAAGACGCCGATGCAACACGCCGGAGCCCTCAGTACTCCTCGGGCGGCGGCGGGCTCTCTCTCCAGGGGTCCCCGGCCGGCTCACCGGGCGCCTGAGGCGGGATATCGTCGAGGGTGTCATCAAGCTCATCGCCGGGGGTGTAAAATTGGAGCATCCGATCCCGGGCCGAGAGCAACTCCTCGCGCAGCAACCAGAGCTGGTCGCTCTCCTCTTCGGTCGGGATCTGCGCGGCGGTACTTCGCCCCTGGTGCCAGCTGCCCAGCGCCCGGTTGATCTCGGCCAGCTCCCGGTCCACCCCGCGCGCCTCGTCGTCGCCCAGCTCCAGGAGCAGGCGATCTTCGTGATGACGCGCCAGCCCCAGATGTCGCCGCCCCAGGCGCTCGTGTTGCTCGGCGATTTCGGCGGGCATCGCGATCAATCCGTCGCGCTGGGCCCGGGCCATCGCCTCATCGTAGCGCTCATACTGGAGGTCGAGTTGCGAGTACTGGCTCATTAACTCGCGATGAAACCCCTCGATCTGCTCCTGGCTTAAGGGCCCAAACTCCTCGTCGACCACCTGCGCGGAGCTCCCCGGCGGCGGACCACCACCGTAGCCGCCCCGCGGACCACTCTGGCACCCCACGCACGCCACCAACCCCAGGCCGATGACCATCCTCAGCACACGCGCCTCTGGCATGGCTTCCCCCCCTCGTCCATGTCGTGATTCGTAGGTCCGCTCCCGGACCATCGCCGGGAGCAGCCGGGCTCCCCTGCCCCGGCCGGACCACGCCCCCGCACACCGGGCGCGACACCTCTGCACTCAAAGCTACACACCCGCCTCCAAAAGTCTCCCCATCGCGATGACAACCCGACGGCCTTGCGCTATCGTCGCGCCGGCAGTTCACGTCTCGCCCGCTCCCCCCCGTGCCCGAGGTCTTCATGGGACGCACCCAGCGCCTGGCTCAACCCGAAGCCTTTGCCAAATATCAGCTCGTCGCTCGCCTGGCCCACGGCCATATGGGCGACGTCTACAAAGCAAAAAGCCTTGGTGTCGAAGGCTTCGAGAAGATCTTGTGCGTCAAGGTCATTCACCCCGGCTTTGCCGCGGCCCCGGACTTTGTCAACATCCTCATCGAGGAGGCCAAGCGCGCCGTTGCGCTCAGCCACGCCAACATCGCCCAGGTCCTGGACCTCGGCCGCGAAGAGCAGCGCCAGCAGTTCTACGTGGCCGTCGAGTACATCAACGGCATGGACCTGGCCCGCGCGCTCAAGCTCTCGCGCGCCAGCGGGCAGCGCTGGTCCCAGGAGATGTCGGTCTTCATCGCCAGCGAGGTCGCCAAGGGGCTCGACTACGCGCACCGACGCAAAGACTTCAACTTCAACAACCTCAACATCCTCCACCGCTCGCTGCGCCCCGAAAACGTGATGCTCTCCTACGATGGCGAGGTCAAAATCACCGACTTCGGCCTCTCCCGAGCCATGGCGTTGATCGAGCCCATCGACGATCACGACGTCCTCAAGCGCGTGCTCTACGCCTCGCCAGAGGTAATGCGCGGCGAGCCCCACACCCGCCAGAGCGACATCTTCGGACTGGGGTTGATGCTCTACGAGATGCTCGCCGGGGCCCACCCCTACGCCCACCCGGACATCGAGGAGGTCCGGCGCCGGGCCAGGGCCGCTCAGATTCCTGCGGTCTCGGAGAGCCTTGAGCTCCCGCGCCCTCTCCAGCAGATCCTGGAGTCGATGCTCGTGCCCGATCCGAGCGGTCGCGCCCAGAGCGCCGGTCAACTCTACGAGGAGCTGATCGGCTACCTCTTTGGCAACAACCTTCAGGCCGACAACCGCCTGCTCTCCATGGCCATGCAGGAGCTGCGGCGTCGGGAGCAGGAAAGCGCCACGGACGAACCCATCCAGGAAGTGGGCCTCGAAGAGATCAGTGTTCATGAGCTGGAGTCGGCCTTTGCCCGCGGGGGGGCCTTCCACCCGAGCGCGCCCCTGGAGCGAGCCGCCCAGGGGCTGCCGACCAGCCGCCTCGGCGGGCGCGACGCAGCTCACCAGGCCCCGCCGCTGCCCGGCGCGCTGGAGTCGCTGCTGCGTTCCGCGCACCGCGGCCGCGGCAAAGCCGCGCTCCTGGCCGGCGGCCTGGGCCGCGGCCCCCAGCACCTGCTCGACCGTCTGGCCCAGGCCACGGCCCGGCGCTCCGAGACCACGTCGTACCTGCTCGTGATCGGCGACGACGACCGCCTGCGCCCCTTCGGCGCGCTCAGCGAGATGCTTCTGGCGTGTTTGGCCGGCCCCCCCGCGGCCGGAGCCCCCGAGCGCCGCCGGATCGCCATCGACACCCTACGCGACCTGGGCGTCTCCCGGGCCGCCACTGAAACCCTCCAGCGCCTCTGGCAGCTTGGCCAGGGCACCGACTCCGGCTGGGAAACCCGGCGCGCCCACCTGGTCGAGATTCTCACGGCCTTCATCGGGCACCAGGCCGCCGGCGGCACCTTCGTCTGGCTCATCGACCACATCGAAGCCCTCGATCTCCCCTCGCTCGACGTGCTCCGCGACCTGGTTGCCTCCATCGGCGCCTGGCCCGTGCTGCTGATCATGGGCACGGCCTCCGAAGACACGATGCGCTCGCACTTCAACGCCGGCCCCCCCGAGAATTTGGAGGCGGTCCGGGTGCGCGGGCCCGGCCCCCTCTCCCCCGAAGAACTCAGCCAGGCGAACCCGGCGGCCGATGCCCTGATGAGCGTTCTGGCGCTGGCCGAGCGCCCGCTGCCCGCCGCGGATCTGCCGGGCATCACCGCAATGCCGGCCCGGGACATCGAGCAGGCCGCGGCCTCGCTCCTGGAGCTCGGTGCGCTGCGCCAGCCCCTGCCCGATCACTACCACCTGGCCGTCCCCAACTGGCTGACCTGGCGTCTTGGCGAGCAGGGCTCCCGCGACATCGACCGCCGGGCCGCCGCCCTGGCCCGCTACCTCTGCCAGCGCGTCGCCCCTGGCGAGCAGGGCGGGATCACCCCCACGCTGATCCGCCTCTACGCCTTTGCTCAGGACCGCCGCGCCCTCCTGGCGTTGGCCGCCCGGTTTGGCGACTGGCTCCAGCGACACGCCTGGCAGCGCACGGCCCTGGGCTACTACCGCCACCTGGCCGGCCTGCTGGGAGCCCACGCCCTGGGCGTGCCCCAGACCCGCGTGGATCTGCTCCTGCAGGCCGCCGAGCTCGCTCTGGAGCTCGCCATGATCGAGGAGTGCCGCGACATCCTCAATCCCCTCAGCGCGCTGACCGAGGCCACGCGCTACGAGAGCGGCTTTGCCCGCAGCCAGCTCCTGCTGGGCCAGCTCGCCATGCAGCAGGACGACCTCGACGAGGCTCGCGGCCACTTCAACCGCGCCTGGCGCACCGCCTGCGGTCTGGAACACCCCGAGCTCATCGCCCGCGCGTCGCTTGCGATGGCCGGATGGTACGAGCGCTTCGGCGACCCGGCCGCGGCGCTGGAGCGCGTGGAGAGCGCGGTAAACCTCTACGCCCGCTGGGACGCCGGACGCACCGAGCCCCGCGCCCGCGCCGCCCTCCTCCAGCGCAGCGCCCAGATGTGGGGCGAACGCGGCATGAACCGCCGGGCCCTGGCACCGCTCCAGGACCTCGATGAGCTGGCCCGCGCCCACACCCTGCCCGCGATCCGGTGCCGGGCGCTGATCGCCCGGGGGCGCCTGGCCGGCTTTCAGGGGCAGATCGACTCGGCGCGCGAGCTCCTGGATCAGGCCCTCTCCTTCGCCGCCGCCCACGGCCTGCAGGCGCTCGTCATCGAGATTCGACGCATTCGTATCTCGGTGGAACTCCACGCCGGAGACTACGCGCTGGCCATGCACTGGGCCGATGAAGCGGCCCGCCTGGCCGGTCGCCATGACGATCGCTACAGCGAGCAGCGCGCCCACGACCTGCGCGCCCTGGCCATGTGCTACCTGGGCCAGGAGCCCGACGAGGCCGTGACCCTGCTGCGCCAGAGCCTGCGACGCGCCACCGAGCGCGGGGTCCCCAAAGACGTCTACCGCGGCCACGATTTTCTGGCGCAGGCACTCAGCGCGCTGGGCCGCGACGCCGAAGCCGCCCACCATCAGCACCACGCCCTCGACCTGGCCCGCTCCGTTCGCCCGGCACGGGCCCTCTAAAACGCCTCGGAGGCCGACCTGTGGATCCGCCCTTCCTCAGGTCGGCCCCTCCCGCAAGCGCCCCTTCCCCCCTGAGAGCCGCAGCCAGGCCCGCTGAGTTCGCAGGCTCTCCGCCTGAGTAACACGACTTAGCTCCCCGAGCTGCCGCGCTCACCCCCCGAGCGACGCGGCTAAGCCCCCTTAGCTGCCCTTCTGGACGCCTAGAGCAACCACTAAGCCCCCCTTAGTTGTCCTTCTGGACGCCTAGATCAACCACTAAGCCCCCTTAGCTGCCCTTCTGGACGCCTGGAGCAACCACTAAGCCCCCTTAGCTGCCCTTCTGGACGCCTGGAGCAACCACTAAGCCCCCTTAGCTGCCCTTCTGGACGCCTGGAGCAACCACTAAGCCCCCTTAGCTGCCCTTCTGGACGCCTGGAGCAACCACTCGGAACGCGCGCCGCTTTGTCAGATCAGTCGTAGCGCAGCCCGTCGACCGGGTTCAGCCGCGACGCCCACCACGAGGGCCCCACCGTGGCCAGCAGGCTGATGGCCATCGACACCAGCCCCACCATCGCGAACTCCAGGGGCAGCATGCGCACCGGCAGGTGGTCGATCATGTAGATCGAGGGATCCAGCCCGAAGCTCGTGTGCTTGATCGTCAAGCAGACCGCCAGCCCGCCCACCAGACCGCTGGCCGTACCCACAAACCCGACCACCGCGCCCTGATAGATAAAGGTCTTCATCACGCCCCAGTTCGTGGCCCCCATCGACTTGAGGATCGCGATATCCTTATTCTTCTCGAGCACGATCATGATGAGCGTGCAGACGATGTTGAAGCTGGCCACCAGCACGATGAAGCAGAAGAGCACCGCCAGTACCAGGCGCTGCAGCCCCAGGCTGGTAAAGAGGTTGTGATTGAGCTGACGCCAGTCCATCACCCGAAAGCGCCCCTCGGGAAGATCCCGGCGCAGCTGGCTGGCGATCGCCCCCACGCCGAACACGTCATCGACACGTACGTCGACCCCGGTGACGGTGTCGCCCTGATTAAAAAAGTCCTGCAGCGCCTGGTAGTCGACCATCACCATGCGGTTGTCGTACTGATGAAATCCGCTGCGATAGATCCCGGCCACCTCAAACTGACGGCTGGAGGGGGCACTCGATTTGGAGCTCCACTTCCCCGGATCCAGGCTCTCCAGCGGGCTAGTCACCTGGATGACATCGCCGCGCTCCGCGCCCAGGCGCTCGGCCAGGGTGTGACCGATCAGGATGCGCGGCTGCTTGACCTGTCCGTCGGCCGGGAAGCGCTCAAACTCCAGCTCCGAGACCACCCCGGGCTCCAGCGTGTATTTGGGCAGATCGCTCACACTCTGGGCGGTAGCCGGGTCGATGCCCTTGATCAAAATACCCGCGCTCAGATTGCCATGCGTGGCAATCATCTCGTGCAGAATAAAGGGGCTGGTCGCGCTGACCCCCTCGATCTCATCGATCTCTTCCTGAATCTCGCGATAGTCGCGAAAATCCACGCCGTATTTGATCACCATCAGGTGGCTGTTAACCCCGAGCACCCGCTCCCGGAACGCCTCCTCAAACCCGCCGGTCACCGCCACCACGCTGGTCAGCGCGGTCACGCCCAGAAAGACGCCGAGAATCGCGATCAGGGTAATTGTCGACAAAAACGAGGTGCGCTTGGAGCGCAGGTGGCGCCAGGCGATAAAGCGTTCGTAAGACATCGGAGCTCGTCGATCGGTGGTCGTCAGCGGGCGCACCGCCGGCGCGCCGCTCCACTTCGGCGGCGCCCGGCACGGGCCAGCCTCACAACTAGCCCAGCCCGCCACCGGTGACAACCGGCCGGCGCACCCGGCAGATTCCCCGGGCGCGCCTTGCGCGCGCGGGCCTTCGTCGTGATAGAAACTCGCCAGACTTTTTGCTAACTTCCCGCCGATACTGCGACAACACCGAATTTTATGGAGTCTCTCATGCCCGCCTCAATCCGACAGCAGCTCTTAGTCGCCTGCGCCACCCTGGCTCTGGCCCTGGGCGGCTGCGCCAGTAACGAACGTCCCGCCTGCGGCACCACCGAAGATTGCCCCGAAGAAGGTCAGATCTGCCGCGCTGGCGCCTGCACTATGGTCAGCCAGCCCACCTGCTCGTCGGAGAGCGACTGCGATCCGGGCTTTGTGTGCGTGGCCTCCATCTGTGAGCGCGCCGACATCACCGACGAAGACACGGGCACCCCCGACGCCGACGAAGAGCCCGACGCCTTTGTTCCCGACACCAACACCGATCCCGACGTCGAAGACCCCGACACCGAACAGCCCCGGGTCACCCACGTCATCCCCATCGACGGCGCGCGCAATGTCCCCACCGACACCGAAGTCCGGGTGACCTTCAGCAAAGCGATCGATGCGTTCCGCACGCTCAATATCCAGTCCTTTTTCATCGCCGACCCCGACGCGCTGGACAGCCGCCTGGGTGCCATTCCGGTCGACATCGAGTACCTGGAAGACGAACGCCAGGCCGTGCTCACCCCTCGTCAGCCCCTGCGCCCGGCCACGCAATACACCATCATCGTGACCACCGGCGTCCAGGATCAGGCCCAGCCCTCCAATCCGCTCTTCCGCCGATTTGAGAGCACCTTCGTCACCAACTCCAGCGAACCCGCCGAGTTGACCGAGCTCGCCGCCACCTACGCGCCGATCATCTACCAGGACACCCGCCTGGTGGAGGGCTCGGAGATCAACATCGATATCCCCACCCGCATCGACTTCGACGGGGACTTCGACACCGACAACAACCTGACCAACGCCCGGGCCTCGGCCACACGCCCGGTCGCCTCGGTCTACTACTCGGTGACCCAGACCGAGTCCCATCACTACATCCACTACTCCCTCTACTACCCGGCCCGCCGCCGCGTGGTCGACGGGAGCCAACGGTACTACGAACACGACTTCACCAGCATGGTCGTGGCGGTCAACCGTGCCAGCGGCGACGTGGATTTCGTCGAAGGCCTCAAAGCCGAATCGGCCGCCAGCAACGACAAGCACCTGAGCTACCGCCCCGACAGCTCGCCGGTCCGGGGGCGAGGAACCAACAGCGCCGACACCTTCGCCGACGCCCTGTTGGAAGAGGGCGCGCGCTACCCGCTCTTTGTCCCCAGCGGGGAACACGCCGGTTGCAACTGGTATGTGCGCCCCTCGGGTTGGACCACCGAATGTCCCTACGGCAACGCGTCCTTCGCCACCACCGGCATCGACGCCGGCTTTATCCTGCGCCCGGGCGACCAGGGCCAGACCTTCGATCAGGCTACCGAGAATCCGGAGACCGGCCTGCGTGAGTTCACCTACGAGCTGGTTCCCTTCGTCAACGAGATCTGGTCTCGCCGCGCCGACTTCAGCTGCGGCGTCTTCGATGGCGTGGGATTCTCCTACAACCCCGAAGAGCTCCCCTCCAACCCCCGCCCGGTCGGTCCGACGGTCAACAATCCGCTCTACCTGCCGGTGGCCCTGTGCAGCGAGGCGGAGCAATCCTTCGGCAGAACGCCCTTCTCCTGGTTCTCGGGCAGCTCCTACAGCGGTGGGGCCTGGTTCATGGATCCGGCCTTCGCGCTGAGCACCCGCTTTAACTTCGGGGAAGGCTTCAGCATGGACTACTGCTACAACCGCTACTTCGACGTCGACCGCCGCGCTGAGGCGGCGTGCGCGGCCGAATAAGGAGTTTTGAGATGACCCTGGCGAACGTTCGGAACCTGGCGCTCCTCACCATCGCGACCTTATGCGTCGCCTCGGTTGGCTGCCGCTCGGCCCCCGAGTCCAATGAACAGCGCTCTGGCGAGCGACGCATCCTCCAGACGGCGTCCCCCATGGAGAAGCCCTCGGCCGAAGAGCTGGAGGGTAACCCCTGCGGTAACCCCGACTGGGCGAAGCTCCCGCCGGAAGTCGGTCAGCTCTCCGACGCCGAGCCGACCGCGCCTCCCCGCAAGGAAGAGGAGCCGGCCCGGCGCCAGGATCTCGCGCCCTGAACACCGGGGGGGGGACGGCCCCCTCCGTTTTTGAGCCTCACCAGATGGGCCGCTCCTTAAGGGCGGCCCATCGTCATATCTCCCCTTACCCACACATGAGCATGAGTCACTTCATCAGCGTCGAAGACGCCCTCCTCCACATCCTCGACGCCGCGCCTCGCCAGGGCACCGAACGCGTCGGCCTGAGCGACGCCCCGGGCCGCTACCTGGCCGCACCGATCAACGCCCCGGCCGACGTGCCCGCGTTTGACAATTCGGCGATGGACGGCATCGTCGTGCGCCGGGACGACCTCACCGCTCTGCCCCGGACCCTCCCGCTGGTCGGGGAGTCGGCCGCCGGCCACCCGGCCGACCGGGAGCTGGGCCCGGCCCAGGCCATGCGCATCTCCACCGGCGCCCGTATTCCCCAACACGCCGACCAGGTCATCCCCCGCGAGCTCTGCGACTTTGGCGATGGCGAAGTCACCGTGCGGGAGCTCCCCGCACATGACCACATCCGTCGCGCCGGAGACTATCTGAGCCAGGGGCGGCCGGCGCTCTTCCCGGGCCAGCGCCTGGACGCGGCCTCGATCGGGCTGCTGGCCAGCTTCAACATCGCCGCCCTCAGCGTGGTGCGCCGTCCCCGGGTCACCATCATCGCCACCGGCGACGAGCTTGTGGAGCTCGGTCAAGAGCCCGGGCCCGGCCAGCTCGTCAACTCCAACGCTTATATGATCGAGGCCCTGGCCAAACGCTGCGGCGCGACCACTCGGGTGCTCCCCATCACCCCGGACCGCTACGAAGCGGTCCGGGCTGCCTTTGAAGAGGCCTGCGCCACCAGCGATCTCGTGTTGAGCATCGGCGGCGTCTCCGTTGGCGAGCACGACCACGTGCGCCGGGTCCTCGATGAGAGGAGTAGCGGCATGACCTTCTGGAAAATTCGCATGAAGCCGGGCAAGCCCCTGGCCTTTGGCACCACCGAAGGCGGCACTGCCCTGGTGGGGCTGCCGGGCAACCCGGCATCGAGCTTTGTGGGGTTTCAACTCTTTGTGCGCCCGCTGCTGGCCTGCGCCCAGGGCGTTCCCCGCGACCAGGCCAGCCTGCCCCGAGTCAACGCGGTGCTTGATGCCCCGGTCCAGGGCGCCGGCCGGCGGCGCACCTACCTGGCCGGTCAATGGTACGCGCAGCGCGGGGTAATGCACTTTGCGCCCTTAAGCGATCAGAGCAGCGGCAACCCCGCGCTCTTTGCGGGCGCCACCGCCCTGGGCATCGTCGAGGAAGGCATCGATAGCCTGAGCGCCGGTGCCTCCCTGCCCATGCTCCTGCTCCCGGGCAGCTAAAACACGCGCTTTAAGAGTCGGCCCCGGGCTCCCAGACGCCGGGAGGCCGGGGCCGACGCTCACCTCACCAGCATCCGGGAAGCTGCTCAAGCATCGCCAGATCCTGCGCCGGGGCGGGCGTCACATCCTCACAGGCCTCTCCAGACATCAGCCGAAAATCCTGACCGGTCGTCCACGTCGCCGCCGAGCCCGGCACCTGGTCGCCCTGATTGAGCGCCCGGGCCATCGTCGTCGGCAACCGGCACACCTCTCCCAGGGCGCCAAAGCGCCCCAGCCCCTCTTCGGTCGGCGCGGCGATCACCAGAAAACGCTCCACCGGCACGTCACTGGCGCGCACGGCCTTAAACTCGCCCAGGCTCACCGGATGGTGCGGCGGCAAACGATCCGCCCCGGAGGAATACACCATCAGCCCGCCCTCTCCATTGCCGTAGAGATTGATCACCCGCACATGCAGCGGCTCGGCCGTCTCCAGCCAGACCTCGGTTTCCTGCCCGTCGCAAAGACCACCACCGGGGCGAGCGTCCAGGTGCAGAGCGACCTTGCCATTGCCGGTGGGCAGGGGGGGCATGTAGGTGTTCGGATCGATCTGGGGCGCAATCGCCTGCGGAAAGCTCACCGTGCCCACGCCCCGGATCTGGTCGCCGCGCTCCACCCGAAAACTGGCCTCCAGCATCGTCTCCTGCCCCGGCAGTCGGCGAATCGTGCCCCGCACCACCGCGGCGGTCGAGGGCGGCAACCCCAGCCCGGACCACTTCCCGGGCAGGGTGCGGGTCTGCACCTCGGTGGTGCTCAACGCGGTGAGCAGCTGATCGAAGAGCCACTCCGCGCGCGGCCCGCCGTTGACGCCTTCGTCGTTCAACGTATCGAGCGCCACGGCACGCTCCTCGCTCTCCTCAGCGTGAGACTCCCGGGCGATCGCCTCAGCCACCTCCACCAGCGCCGCCTCCAACGCCCGCCGCGGCTCGGCGTACACCGCCGCGACCTTCTCGCGGGAGGCCACCGCCATCACACAGGCCTGGCGCCCGTCATCGGCGCTCTTCCACACCGAGATCAACTCCTCGATCTGCCCGCAGCGATACCCCTGACACAGGCGTTCGCGCAAACGCGTGCGCGCACTCTCGGAGGCCTCCTGCCGCGCGTTGGCCACACTCAGCGCGGCAAAGGCCGTCTCCTGATGATAGCCCGAAGGCGGCACCAGGTTGCCGCTGCACGCCTGGGGGTCGGCCGGGGCCTGGGCCTGCTGCGCCTGCCCCGGCGTGGAGGCCGAACCCGCCGGTGTCGCACATCCCCACAGCCCGGCCGCCGCCAGACACCCCGCCCACTTGGTCCACGTCGCTACTCGTCTCATCACATCTGCTCCTGAGGAGGGTGGCCGCCCCGGCGCTCCCTCACATTCCATCCAAACGCTTCTCATCTCACTTTTTATGAGCCGCCCCGGCTTCGCGGCCAGGCTCGTCGCGGGCTTCGGACGCCGCCGGCCCCCGGACCATTCAAACGCTGCATCTCTTCTTCACCGGGCCCGCACCATGACAAGGAGGGCTGACTTGTGGCAAGTTCCATCCGTCGATGAATATTGCTCGTCACAGGGCCGTCTGCCGCCCACCCTACAAAGCCGCGGTGCTCTACCCGGTGATGACCCGAAGTGTTCACTTGTACGACCTTGTTTACGGAGCCCCCCCGATGAAATCTTTTCCCGCTTGCTTTAATGCTTATCGTCCGCTGACCGCTCTGGGAATGGTCGCCCTGCTGCTCCCCTCGCTGGGCACCGGCTGCAGCTCCCACGCCGACAAGCCCGATGTCAGCGCCATGGCCCAGGGGCCCTACGTCGCCGGCGCCCGCGAAGGGGTCTACCTGCGCGCCTCCTTCGACTCCGACCCCTCCATGTACATCGGTCGCTTCATCAGCCCGGGCGTCTCCCCCGACGAGATCGATGAGAACCGCGGCGTGCAGACCTCCTGCAGCCAGTACATCACCTACCGCGAGGTCAACGCCGCCGGGCAGTTCGATGAGTACTACCAGAGCTCCAGCTCGGTGAAAGCCTCCCTGGGCCTGCAGGCCCCCGCGATCAGCGCGGCGCCCTCCGGCGACGCTTCGGTGGGCAATGAGCGCACCACCAACGTGCGCGTGCGCTACAACCTCAAGAAAAAGCTCGTCGCCCACATCGAAGACTTCGACGCCTACAACACCTGCTGTGAATCCTCCGCCGACGCCTGCTCCGGTCAGTACATCGGTGAATTCTGGTCCGGGGAGGGCACCCTGTTCCAGAACACCGGCCGTTCCACCGATGTGGACGTCAGCGCCAAGGGCGGGCCGGAACTCGGCGGCACCGCCTATCAGGTCGGCGGCGATGTCGAGATCGCCGACGGCTGGGCCTGGCGCCGCGCCATCACCTTTGAAGATGTGTACTTCGCCTTCCGCGTCGTCGACGCCGAGATCACCGGCTGTGGTTGGGTGGATCGTCCCCCGCAGAGCGATGAGGGTCAGTACTTCGTAGGCATCAGCCCGCCGGCGGCCACCGGCGATATGGCCCGCACCATGGCCATGCGCAACGCCCGCACGCAGGTCGTTCAGTACCTGGGAGAGGCCATCGTCAGCGAATCGATCACCCGCGCCAGCCTCCAGGGTTACCTGGAAGACGAGCAGGTCGTGGCCACCGCCGCCGAAGGCATCGCCTCCCGGGTCAAAGACGAGCGCTACTGCCCGGCCGAAACCGTCGAAAGCCCCGAAGGGCTCAAATACATCGCCCGCGTGCTGGCCTTCTTCCCCTACGGCGAAGAAGAGCGCGCGCGCCGCGAGATGGTCAAATCCATCGCCGACCAGACCGGTGACCAGGAGGTCCAGGCCCTGGAAGACGAACTCGCCGCCGACGCCACCGATGAAAGCGCCGACGCCACCGGTGAAGAAGGCGCCACCGGTGAGGAGGTCGCACCATGAAGGCCTCTTACCTCAGCGGCCTGGGGCTCGCCATGAGCCTGAGCCTGGGCTTGAGCGCCTGCACCCCCTGGCACGTCAAACAGGGCTTTGAGACCCGCGACGCCCTCTACACCCCCGAGGGCCAGGCCCGCATGGTCGAGATCGTTAAGCAGGGCGGGCCCGACGCCCGCTCCGCCTCCATGTACCTGGTCAACGCCGATGCCGAGGTCACCGCCCCGGTCATGGCGGAGCTGATCGCCCTCTACGCCTCCGGCTGCATGGTGGAAGAGGGCATCACCGAAGACAGCGAAGAGTGGGTAAGCGACGCCACCTGCGAGCCCCTGGTCTCCACGGCCACCAAATTCGGCCGGGACGCGGTTCCGGCGCTGACCAAAACCAACCCCTACGCGGCCTCCCTGGGGCTGGGGGCGCTGGGGGCACAGGGGTCCGGCGGGCTCACCACCCTGGTTTCGGCGCTGGGCTCGGAGTTCCCCACCGTGCGCCGCGCCTCGATTGACGCGCTGCGCAACATCGCCGTCCCCGACGCCAAGGTGCTCCTGGCCCTGCAGAGCGTCGCCGAAAGCGATGCCAACCCCGCGGTGCAGGATGCCGCGCAGCGCGCGTTCCTCTCCCTGGGCGCGCAGCGGGAGACCGCCCCCGACGCGCCGCCAACCGCGGAGCGCCCGACCCCGCGCCCGGTCACGCCGGCGTCTCGCCCCGACGATATCGCGCTGGTTATCGGCGTGGAGGACTACCGCTCCGGGCTTCCGGCCTCCACCGGCGCCCGCGCCGACGCCCAGGCCTTCGCCGACCTGGCGGAGACCCATCTGGGACTGTCGCGGCGCAACATCATCACCCTGCTCGATGACCAGGCCACCAGCTCCTCGCTGGAGGCCTACCTCCAGGAGTGGCTCCCCAAAAACGCCCGCGCCACCGGACGGGTCTACGTCTTTTTTGCCGGACACGGCGCCCCCGATCCCCAGACCGGCGACAGCTACCTGGTCCCCTGGGATGGCGACCCCCGCTTCATCAACCGCCAGGGCATGGGCATCGACGCGCTCACCGAAGGTCTGCGCGACCTTAATGCGGCGGAAGTCATCGTCATGCTCGATGCCTGTTTCTCGGGCTCCGGAGGCCGCAGCGTCCTGGCCGAGGGCACCCGGCCCCTGGTCCCGGTCAAAGACCTGGAGGTCGTCCCCCGCGACGACCAGCCCACGCGCTTTGCGCTCTTAAGCGCCGCGGCCGCCGACGAGGTCACCGGCACGATGCAGGGCACCGATCACGGGCTCTTCTCCTACTTCGTGCTGGAGGGGCTTCGCGGTCAGGCCGACGCCAATACCGACGGCCACATCGCCCTGGGGGAGCTCGCAACCTTTGTGTCTGAGCGCGTCCCCGACGAAGCCCGCCGCGATAACCGCGACCAGACCCCGACCGCGCACTTTGAGCCGCAATCCATCTCCGAGCTTCGCCTGGTCGATCTGGACTCCGACCAGGATTAAGCCCGCGGTCACACCCGAAACAAAGCGAAGCCCGCAGGCCTTAAGGCCTGCGGGCTTCGCTTTGTTGACGCTTCCTTTTTCCCGGAAGCGCTACTCCGCGTCCGGCGACGCCTGACCGGCCTCCAGACGCTCGGCCTCGATCACCCCGCGCAGCGTCTCAAAGGCCTGATCGCTGGCCGGCGAAAACCCGGTAATCCGCTGATTATCTCCCAGACTCGGCACCCCCATGCTCTCCCGAGGGTCAAACTCCAGCAGACTCCGCCTCAACAGCTCCCGATCCTCTGGCGAGACCTCCGCACCGGCCGTCACCGTGTCCTGCGGGATATGCCCGGTGATCGCCAGGGTGCGAATCTGACCGGTCGGAATGTCGTACTCCGCGCCCGACAAAAAAGCCCCGGAGTAGGTCGCCGCCGCATCACACTTGCCGTCGATCAGATCGCGCATCCCCTGGAAATGATCCCCGCTCCAGTGAATCTGCCCGATAAAGCGATCGGGCTCATGCCCCTGGGAGCGCAGGTAATGGCGCGGCAGGAAGTTGCCGGACGTCGAGTAGCGATCCACCAGGCAGAAGGTCCTGCCCTCCAGATCCGCGATCTTCGTGATCTGAGCATTCATCCGCACCAGCAGCAGCGCATCCGACGAAGTTCCGCCGTCGAACTCCTTGAGCGCCAGCAACGCGATCTCCGGCTCCCGGCGCTGGGTCTCCACGTAGAGCATCGGCGGCAACACCGCCGCGGCCACCTCCCCGCGGGTGAGGCGATCGGCCAGGTCGGCATAATCCCGGGTGATCACCAGGGGCACCGGCCGGCCGGTGGCCCGCTCCAACTCGCGATGCAGCGGCAGAAGCTCTGCGTGCAGCACCTCCGGGTCCACCGTCGGTGCCCACCCGATCGCCAGGGGCGCGCCGCTCACGGCCACCGCCTCCGGGCGTTGCCAGACCCACCACAACGACGCGGCCGTCATCACGCCAGCCACCGTCATCAGCGCCACCCCCAGACGTCGGCGGCCAGCCCGGGGCGCCCTCGCCGCCTCCACGCCCCCCTCGGCCGCGACCGGAGCGTTCGTCGGCGTTTCTGGAGTCACCGGCGTCGACGCCGGAAACTCTCTGCCCCGGTCCAGATCCAGCGATAAATCCAGTGAGCCCGACAGCCCGAAGTCCCGGGAAGACTGCCCCGGCCCCCCGCTGGAGCGACTCACCCCGGTGGGACGCTCCACCACCGTGGGCAGATCATCATCGTCGTGGCCCAGCATCGACTTCGAGCGCGAACTCGACCCGGTCATATGCAAGAGCCGTCGACGCTCATCATGGGTCAGCGCCCGCTCAAAGGCCTGAGCCACCGTCGCCCGGCGCTCTTCGAGCTTCTCCCCGGCGACCTCCTTTAAATACTCCGCCACCGGGCGCTCCCCCAGCCCCAGCCCCTCGACCCGGGCGGCCTCCTGCAGCGCCTGACGCATCGTCTCGGCGCTCTCGTAACGCTCGCCACGATCGACGGAGAGCGCACGCAGGATCACCGCCTCCAACGCAGCGGGAACCTCCGGCCGAAAACGCGAGGGCCGAGGCACATCCCCGCCGATGATCGCCTGCATCATCTCCAGCTCGGTGCGCCTCTTAAAGAGCCGACGCATCGCGCTCATCTCCCAGAGCACAATGCCCATCGCAAACACATCCGAGCGCCGGTCCAGATCCTCATGCAGGCACTGCTCCGGCGAGAGGTACGCAAACTTCCCCTTCAGGTTCCCCGAATACGTCGCCTCCACCGTGGCCGTTGTGGTCTTTGCCACCCCGAAGTCCAACAACTTCACGTGCCCGTCACTGGTGCACATCAGGTTGTGCGGCGAAATATCACGGTGCACCAGCCCCAGCGCCTGCCCGTCCAGATCGCGGAGCTCGTGAGCGGCATGCAACCCCCGCAACGCCTGCTCTCCGATGGAGGCCACCACCTCAAAGGGCACCTGCACCCGCCCCGACTGGCTCATCAACAAGAGCTCCCGCACCGTCGAGCCATGAATGTACTCCATGGCAATATGGTAGGTCTGCTCCTCGTGCCCCAACTCGTAGATCTGCACCACATTGGGGTGTGAGAGGCGCGCCACAATGCGGGCCTCCCTCAAAAACATCTCCACAAACGAGGCCTGGTCGGCCAGATGCGGCAAGATCCGCTTGATCACCACCAGGCGTTCCAGCCCGGCCAGCCCCCGCTCGCGCGCCAGAAACAACTCCGCCATGCCGCCGGTGGCCAACCGGGTCAGAAGCTCATAGCGTCCAATCATCTTCGGAGGAGTGTCAGTCGTGGGCACATTCGCCTCTAAGAAAAAGTCGCCCCCATTGTACGCGCTTTACGCCCGGCGTCACCTCTCGCCATCCTCCCCGATGTGACGCCCCGGTAACATCGCGGCGCTCTTGCCAGGTTTACCCCGGATCCATATGCATTTATCCTGCCCTCCGCGACGATCGCCGAGATCGTCCGCTGCCACTGCCTGACCCGGAGTTCTCGATGAAACGACTCGCCACCTGCTTGATGCTCTTGACCACCCTGACGCTCGCGACGACGCAGCTGGGCTGCAAAGCCGCCGAATGCACCCAGATGGTCGACTGCTGCAAGGAGGTCGCCGACCTCCCGGGCGTTGGCGCCAGCTGCAAAGGCCTGGCCATGGACACCCGTGACCCGCAGACCTGTCGCACCGTCACCCGCACGGTGCGCTACATGCTGGAAGATCGCGGCGCCGAGATCCCCGCGGTCTGCCAGCGCCCCTGATCCCTTCGTCGCGCCCCGCCCCCAGGACCCGCCTCATGAGCCTCGACTCCAAACCCCAGACCTCTCCCCGCGCGCAGGCGTCTCCTCCCCTGCCCGAGACCACCCGCCGACTGGCCGACGAGCCCGGCTGGGTCTGGGATGAGGTCAGCGTCGACGCCACTCCCAGATGGCACTTTCGATGGCCGAGCGCGGCCCTGGCCTCCCGTCATCACACCCTGCTCCACGAGCTCGCCAGGGGCGCGCTCGCCATCCCCACCGAAGCCCCTTCCCGCTTCAGCGCCGCCCACTGGGCCGACGCCCGCGACGGCGCGCCCTTCGCTCAAGCCCCCACGCCCGAGCATACCCCGGCGCTGATGCGCTCGCTGGGCCAGGCCCTGCGTCAGCTGCACAACCACCCCTGCCCCGACGGATTCGGCGTCCCCGAACGCCTCCACCTGCCCCAGACCTCGTACTTCCAGACCTTCAACGCCGCCATGGCCGCGCACCTCGATCGCCTGGCCGGCCGTCTTGACGCCGTCCACGCCCCCGAAGCGCACGCCCGCTTCACCGAGCGCTTCGCCTGGCTTCGCCAGAGCCTGAGCGCCTTTCACCCGCGGACGCGCAGCGTCTGGACCCTGGGACAGCTCAGCCCGGGACGCATCCTGGTCAGCGCCGACCACAACCGGATCGTGGCCTTCCTCGACTTCTCCCACTGCGCGCTTCGCCCCCCGGAACACGACCTCGCCCACGCCCTTCGCCCCGAACTGGCCACGGCCAGCCCCCGGACCGAACGCGCCTTCTGGAGCGGCTACGGCGCCGCCCCCACCATGGATCTACGCCGACGCGTGCACTTCTTCAGCACCCTGGCCCAACTCGAAGCCGAACTCCCCTCCCCTTAAACGTGAACCTGCCCGGCCCGGGCGGCCGCCGCTCAGCTCCGCCCACCACCCGGGATGATATGCGCGATGCGCCGCACCACCTGCTGGCCGAAGAGCTCGACCAGCTCGCGGTCCAACTTCTCTTCGGCGGCTTCCATCTCCAGAATCTGCAACGCTCGCTCCACCGACGCCGCCTTGCGATAAGGCCGGTCGCTGGCGGTGAGCGCATCGAAGATGTCGGCGATCGTCAACATCCGCACCTGGGGCAAGATCTCCCGGGCGCCCAGCCCCTTGGGATAGCCGCTCCCATCGAGCTTCTCGTGGTGTGCCCCGGCAATGCAGGGCACTCGCTGCAGCTCCGCGCTCCACGGAATCCGCGCCAGATACTTCTCGCTGAGCGCGGCGTGGCTGCGCATCTCGATCCACTCCGCCTCATTGAGCGTGCCCTTCTGAATGCAGAGGTTCTCCACCTCAAAGCGCGTCAGGTAGGGCTGCGCCTGACCGAGATGATCCACAAAGCTGCGTTCCCCCAGCGCCCGCACCCGCGCCATCTCGTCGGGCTCCACAAACCCCTTGGTGGCCACATACCCCAGCCACTCAAAGGTCTCTTCGAGCTCGGCGCTAAACGCCTCAAATTGCGCGTCGATTCGGGCCAGTCCCCGACCATCGGGGCGTGCCTGGCCAGACTCCAACTCCCGGACATACGCCCGCAACCACTGCCGGTAGCCCAGCTCGCGGATCGTGGCAAAACGCTGACCGATCAGCCGCATCTGCTCCGGCGGCAGGCGCGCCCCTTTCTGCAACACCGACTCACTGACGGCGATCTTACCAAAATCATGCAGCAGCGCGGCGTAACGCAACTCGGTGAGTTCGGTCGGCTCAAAATGAATCTCGCGCAAGCGCCCCGTCTCGATCTCATTGACCGTCTCGGCCAACGCCAGCGTGTAACTCGCCACCCGCTCGGAGTGCCCGGCCGTGATCGGGTCACGGGCTTCGATGGCGTCGACGCTCGCCGCCACAAACCCCTCGAACATCTCCACGATGCTCTCGGTCAGCCGCGCCCGCTCAATGGCAAAGGCCGCGTTGGACGCCAGAATGTTGAAGAGTTCCAGGTCGTGGCGCGAGAAGAGGCTGCCTCGTCCCCGCGTATCCACCTGCATCACCCCCAGCAGCGCATGCTGCCCCACCAGGGGCGCGCACAGGCAGGCGGTGATCTGCGCATCAATGATGCTCTGGGAGACCTCCGCCCCCAGCGAATCTTTGACAAACAACACACTCTCCCGCGTCTGCGCCACGCGTTTGAGAATACTGCTACTCAAGATCGGCGCCTCTTCATCCCCCGGAAGCGCCTGCTCGCCGCGGACCCTGGTCATCATCGGTTCGGTCTTGACCACCGACTCTGGATCGCTGGCCAGGGTCACCGCAAAGAAGTTCGCCGCCGGAAACGCGTCGAAGACCGCTTCCACAAGCAGGTTGAGCACCTCATCGAGCGCCGTCAGCCCGTTGAGCTGACCGGCCAGCCGAAAGAGCACCGCCATCCGCTGGTCGGCGCTCTGCAGCCGTCGGTCGATCGTCTTCATCGGCTGATGCGCCGTGGTGATAAAACGCTCCCCACTGGCGTTCGGCGCGTCCAGAAACTCGGCCTCCGGCCGGACATCAGTCTCCCCCTGCGCCCCACCGCCAACCCGCTGCATCGTCACCTGGATCACGCTGGAGCCCAGCTGCACCTCCGCCCCGCTCTGCAGGCGCACCTGGGTCTGGCGCTCCTTGTCATGAAGGCGCATCGAGACCTGATCGACGATCACCGTCGAGCCGTGACGGCTGCACAGGTCCCGGTAGACCAGATGCCCGGCCTCCACACAGAGTTCCCCATGACGGTTGGAGATAAACCCATCGGTCAGCACGAAATCGTTGCGCTGATCCCGCCCCAGCTGCACGCGTTCCTGCTGAAAGTTACGCGTCAACCCGGCGTCGGGGCCGGTCAACACGGTCAGGCTCAAGATGTGGGGGCTCAAGGAGTGAGATCCGGGCTGCATCGCCTTCCTGCATGATCACAAAAAATGGTTCTTCGCGCGCGCCGCATGCCCCCCGAGACCGCGCCCCGGCTCCCCAGAGCGCGACGCGTTGCCGCATTGTCGCATAGCTCTTTACCATTGTACACGTTGCCCTTAGACGGAATACCCACGCACGACGCGCTGTACCTCTTCCGGCCAGTCCCCCTCAGAGAGCACGCCTGCGATGAGCGCCACCGACATCCCACTCCCCCGCACCGCTGGCGTCGAAGACGTTCACCGGATCAACTTCGCCTGGCTCATTCGCCTGCGCTGGGTGGCCATCATCGGCCAGACCGCCGTGGTCCTGGTCACAAACGCCTTTCTCGATGTCGAATTCCCCTACCCGATGCTCTCACTGGTCCTCTTTTTCGAGGTCCTCTCTAACCTGGCGCTCATCGCCTGGGCCCGCACCGGCCGCCCACGCCACAAAGCCCTGGTAACGCTGGTGCTCCTGGCCGACATCGCCTTTCTCACAGGCCTGCTCTTCTTGACGGGGGGCGCTCATAACCCCTTTAGCCTCCTCTACTTCATTCACGTGGCCCTGGCCGCCCTGCTCCTGCGTCCGCTCTGGACCTGGGCGGTGACCGCCGTCTCGGTGGCCTGCTACATCGGGCTCTACTTTTTCTACTCCTCCCAACACCTCCCCTGGGCGCTACGCGCCGACATCGGCTCAATGGAAATCCAGGGCAAATGGGCCGCCTTCGTCGTCTCCTCGGTGGTGCTGGCCTTCTTCATCAACATGATCCAGCAGACGCTCAACCGCCGCGAAGACGAGCTCCGCCGCGCCCGCGAAGCCGAGTTGCGCAATGAGCGCCTGGCCTCGCTGGCCACCCTGGCCGCCGGCGCCGCCCACGAGTTCTCCACGCCGCTTTCGACCATCGCGCTGGTGGCCAGCGAACTCCACCGCGGCCTGGAATCCCAGGACGTCCCCGACCACTTCCTCGACGACGCTCGCCTGATCCGCGAACAGGTCGAACGCTGTCGCGAGATCCTTCAGCAGATGTCCGCCGACGCCGGCGAGTCGATGGGCGAGCTGGCGCGCCCGGCCCAACTCGAGGAGCTCGTCGCTCTGATGCTCGATGGGTGCAGGGCCCCGGAGCGGGTCGAAGTCCACATCCACACCGAGCGCCCCGCCTCGCTGCGGGCGCCGGTGAGCGCGCTGGCCCAGGCCCTGCGTGGCCTGCTCAACAACGCGCTCGACGCCTCGCCGCCCACACAACCGGTCGAGCTCAGCGCCTACGACGACGGCGACCACCTGCGCCTGCGCATCCAGGACCACGGTCCGGGCATGCCCCCCGAAATCCTTGCCCGCGTCGGCGAGCCCTTCTTCACCACCAAGCCCACCGGCAAAGGCATGGGCCTGGGCGTCTTTTTGGCCCGCACCCTGGTCGAGAAAATCGGCGGCGAGCTCTTCATCGACTCCGAGCTCCACCGGGGCACCGTCATCACGGTGCTCTTGCCGCCGGGCGCCAACACCCCGGTCCATTCCCCCACGCCCACCTCACCTCCTCTCAGGGAGCCTGAAGATGTCTGAAGAGCGTACCCTGCTGATCGTCGACGATAACGAGATCTTTCGCGAACGCCTGGCCCGCGCCTTCCGCGACCGTCGCTTCGAGGTTCGCGTCGCCGAGGGCCACGCCGCGGCCATCGAACTCGCCAGCGACGAGAGCCCGGAATGGGCCATCGTCGATATGAAAATGCCCGGCAAAAGCGGCCTGGAAGTCGTCCGCGACCTCAAGGGCATCGATCCCCTCACCAAAATCGTGGTGCTCACCGGCTACGGCTCCATCGCCACGGCCATCGACGCGGTACGCCTGGGCGCGATCAACTACCTGCAAAAGCCCGCCGACGCCGACGATATCATCGCCGCCTTCGAGCGCGGCGAACAGCCCCCGATGAGCGGCGCCGACCACGACTACCAGGCCCCCTCCCTGGCCCGGGCCGAGTGGGAGCACATCCAGCGGGTGCTGGCCGACTGCGGGGGAAACATCTCTGAGGCCGCACGCCGCCTGGACATCCACCGGCGCACCCTCCAGCGCAAACTCGATAAATACCCCCCGCGCGAATAGCCCCCGCGACATTCTGCCCCATTCTCTGTACACTTCGGTGCTTAGTATTACCGGGTCCCCATACGCATGTGGCGTGGGGGCCTTTACCTTTTTTCACCAGGAGTGTCCGATGAATGAGAAGACCCTGTTGAACCGCCGTCAATTCCTTGAACGCGCCGCGCTCCTGGGCGCCCTGGCCACCGGGGGCGTCTCCCTGCTGGCCGCCTGCCAGCCCTCCGGCTCGGGCCAGCCCTCCGGCTCCAAGCCCAAAGGCCAGGCCACCGGCGCCCAGGAAGGAGGCCAGGCCCAGCAGGTTAACTGCGACGACACCTCCGGCCTCTCCGAAGCTCAGGTGGCCACCCGCACCGCCAACGGCTACGTCGAGCAAACGCCCAAGCCTGACCAGCGCTGCGACAACTGCGCGCTCTACACCGCTCCGGAAGCCGGCGCCTCCTGCGGCGGCTGCACGGTCGTCGCCGGCCCGATCAACCCGGGTGGCTGGTGCCGCATCTGGGCCAAGAAGGCCTGATCGCGCATCACTCGGCGTCCACCGCCTCCACCAGACGCGTGCTTCTCAACGCATCTCCCAGCGTGCGCGCCGTCTCCACCCGTAGCTCCCCCAGGGCATCGGCGTGGGCGTCGACAAAAGTCTCGATCCCCGGGGCGTTGCCCCGGGGCGAGAGCGCCCGCATAAAGCCGAGCTTCTTCGCCTCCACCAGGCGCCCCACGGCCTGGCTGACCGCGCGCACCTCCCCGGTCAACCCCAGCTCCCCAAAGTACACCGCATCCTGCGGCAGAGCCCGGTTGCGAAAGCTCGACACGATCGCCAGGGCGATCCCCAAATCGGCGGCCGGCTCCACCACCTTGACCCCGCCGGCCACGTTCACAAACACATCATGGCCGCCCACCTTCAGCCCGGCGCGCTTCTCGATAATGTTGAGCAGCAGCATCACTCGCCCCTGATCCACCCCGATCGCGGTGATGCGCGGCGGACCATAATTATTCGCGCTCACCAGCGCCTGCACCTCCACCAGCAGGGGCCGCGTTCCCTCCACCACCGGCACCACGGCGCTTCCCGGCGCCCCCATCGGTCGCTCGGCCAAAAACATCGCCGAGGGGTTCTCCACCCCGTGCAGACCGTCTCCCCGCATCTCGAACACCCCGATCTCATTGGTCGAGCCGTAGCGGTTCTTCACCGCCCTCAAGATCCGGAAGTTCAACCCGGCCTGCCCCTCAAAGTAGAGCACCGTATCGACCATATGCTCGAGCACCTTGGGCCCGGCGATCGCCCCTTCCTTGGTCACATGACCCACCAGAATCGTGGGCATCTGCAACCCCTTGGCCAACTGGGTCAGCGCCCCGGTCACTTCCCTGAGCTGAGCCACGCTCCCGGGCGATGAGGTCAGTCTCCCGGTGGCCAGCGTCTGGATCGAATCCAGCACCAGCAAATCCGGCGTATGCTCTTCGATAAGCGCCTCCACCCGCTCCAGGCTCGTCTCCCCGACCACCTGAACCTGCCCCACCTCCACGTTGAGACGCGCCCCCCGCATCTTGAGCTGTCCCATGCTCTCTTCGCCCGAGACGTAGAGCACCTCCTTACCCTGCTCGGCCAGAATTCCGGCCACCTGCAGCGAAAGGGTCGACTTGCCGATCCCCGGATCGCCCCCCAGCAACACCACGCCCCCCCGCACAAAGCCCCCGCCCAGCACGCGGTCCAGCTCCTCCACCCCGCTTAAAACACGCTCCCCGCGCTCGGTGACCACCGACGAGAGGCGCACCGGCTTGGAGCCCCCTTCGGCCCCGTAGCCGGCACGCTTGGCGGCCGCGGCCTGCTCGCTGGCCGAAGGCCGCTCGCGCACCTCCTCCTCCAGGGTGTTCCACTCCTCGCAGCCTGGGCATTTCCCCATCCATCGGGGTGACTCATGCCCGCAGCTGCTGCAGACGTAGAGGGTGCGCGCTTTTGCCATCCCTACTCCTTACTCCTCTTCACCGAGGATCTTAAACTCCACTCGCCGATTCAGGCTGCGGTTTCGATTTGATGTATTCGGGACCAACGGAAGCTCCGAGCCGAATCCCTTCGCGCTCAGACGTTCGCTTCGAATACCACGTTCGACCAGATAATTCCGCACCTCTTCGGCCCGGGCCTGCGACAACTCCATGTTGAAATCGGCGTTGCCCACATCGTCGGTATGCCCTTCGATCTGCAGGCGTTCCACCTGCGGATTCTCCAGCAACACCGCCGCGACCTGATTGAGCACGTTGAACGAACGGTCCAGAATCGTGGCTGCGCCGGTCTCAAAGTAGATCCGCTCGTTGATGCGAATCCGCTCCTCATCGATCTCAACCAGCTGCTCCCCGGCCTCCGAAAGTGAGAGCACCATCTGAAGCTCCCCGTCGGGCTCCAGGCTCACGTCTTGACCGGCGGTCAAAAAGCCCTCGGCCGACGCCGCCACCGTGTAGTCGCCCGCGGACACCTGAGCCTCAAACCGACCATCTTCATCGGTGCGCACCTCCACCGGCCCATCCTGACCGCTCACACGCACCAGGGCATCGGCCAGCGCGTTACCCTCGGCGTCGGTCACCTGACCGCGCACCCAGGCCTCCCGGGGCAGCGGGGTCAGCTGCACCTCCAGGGTCCCCTCCCCTTCGCTCACCGTGTAGCTCGCCAGGGCCGCCTCGTAGTGCGGGTGCTCCACGCGCAGCTCCAGAGCCTCCCCGGGCTCAAATCCGTACGAGCGCCACGCGCCGCCTTCCCCGTCGCTGATCTGACCGGCGAGTTCACGCCCTTCGTAGAAGATCTGCGCCCCACCGACCGGCTCGCCACTCTCGGCATCGACCACCTGGCCCACCAGATAGCCCAGGGTCGGCTCCACCTCCACGATCGTCTCCACTTCGCGCTCTTCAATGATGACCTTCGGACCGCTGGCATCGATGTTCCAGCTCATCCCAAAGATCACATTGTAGGGAAGCGTCACCCCGAGCCCCTCGGCATCGGAGCTCGTCAGCCCCAGGTCCACACCCAGGTGCAGGCCCAGGTTCTCCAGCGGCTCGGCCTTCGCCCCCAGACTAAAGGTCTGAGGGAAAGCTCCACCGCCGATATCCGACACGCAGCGCAGCGCCCGATCCTCATCGCAGACCCCGCCTCGCCCGTTGACCGGCACGCCCAGCTTCCAGCCCACAAAGGGCGTCACGTAGGGAAGGGGCACCTCCGCGCCCACCCCGAACTCCACCAGGTCGTAGGCCGAGATGCCGTAGGCGAAGCGCTCGATCCGGTCGAGCTGCACGCCCTCCGGAACCAGGTTCTCACTCTGATCAAAGCGGTAGCCCACGTTAAGGTGCGCCACCACCGGCACCCAGGCATCGCTCGACTGCGCGGCCATCTCCTCGATATCGAAGCTCGCCAGCAGCCTGGGGCGCAGGCTCAGCGCCGAGCCCGAGAGGCCCACCCCGCCAAAGCCCGAGGGCAAAAAGAAGTTAAGGTCTCCGCCCAACCATACCCCCGGCGACACCTCGTAGCGCCCGATCAGACCGGCGGTCATGTCGCCCTGCGACAACATCGCCTGCGGTCGACCGTAGGTGTTGACGTTGTTGCGCGCCTGCATCCGGAAGTTGAATCCGAAATACTCCAGGAACTGCCCGTTCACCGCCACGTTACCCGTGAGGCTGCGGTTCTCATCGTTGAGGCGAATCACGTTGGTGCCGCCCGACGCCTCTCCCAGAAATCCCACCTGGAACTGCAGCGCCCCGGGGCTAATCGCTGAGGCGATCCCGTGGAAGCCCGGCGCCCCCTCCAGGTTCATCACCGGCGAGATGCGCTCGCGCACCACCGGCGCCTCGACCGACTCCGCTTCGGTGTCGTCTCCATCGGCAGACGCCTCGGCCTCGGCCACCTCCGCGCCCTCTTGGGGCTCTTCCTCCGGCGCGCCCACCGCCTCTTCGGCGACGACCTCTTCGGCGACCACCGCCTCGGGCTCCGCAGCCACCTCGGCCTGGGGCGCCCTCTGCTCGGGAGCGCTTGGCGGCGCCTGGTCCCACACATCATCGGCGCTCGGGAGCCCCTGCGCAGCCGCCGGGCTCGACACCATCATCGCCATCGCAATAAGCGCAACTAACGCGCGTTCTCTATTCGTATTCTTCACTGGGATACCCCGTGGGTGACGCCGCCAACGTCGTCTCGACGGTCTTCTAGGTTGTCCTAAGGCGGCGAAGTATGGCACGCCAGACCCGGTTTGCGAAAGTAGTAGCGCGCTCACCATCGCGCACCATCGTCTCCCCCGCAAGTTTCCTGGCAATCTGAGCCCTCATGAGCCCCTCTGCCCCCTTTTCCTCGCCGGCGGTCCTGCTGGTCGGCCATCGCGGCGTCGGCAAATCCACCCTGGGCCGCCGGGTCGCCGCCGCGCTCGGCCGCCCCTTCGTCGACCTCGACGAGGCCATCGCCACCGGCGCCGGCGCCCCCGTCGCCGAGCTGGTACGCCGCGACCTGCCGGTATTCCGCGCCCGCGAAGTCGCTACCCTGGCCGAGCTCACCGCGCGCGACGACGCCCCGATCATCGCCGCCGGCGCCGGCCTGGAGCGCCTCCCCGACAACGCCCTCATCGTCTGGGTGCACCGCGAAGGCTGGCAAGAGAGCGTGGCCCAGAGCGATCGCCCCCGCGTGCGCCCCGAGCTCTCCCTCGACGCCGAACACCGCTGGATGATCCAGACCCGTGAGCCCCGCTGGCGAGCCGGCGCCCACCTGCACCTCTCGATCCCCCGAACCCGCACCGTGGCGCGCGCCGCCGACGACCTGAGCACCCTGCTCGACTGGGCCGCCCGGGTCCCCCACGCCCCACAGGCCGCCCACACCGCGCTGGTCCCGCTGCGGGCCGACGACCTCCCCCGCGCGCTGCGCGACCGCGCCCTGCTGGGCCTGGGCCGCGTGGAGATCCGCAGCGATCGCTTCGACCACCTCCCCGACCTCCCACACCTGGGCCCCCACGCCGACCATCTCCTGCTCGCCCTGCGACACCCCGACCCCACCTGGCTGCTGGGGCTTCCTGGCGCCGGCGCCTGGGACATCGACCTCGACCACCTCCCCGACGCCCTCCAGGCCGCCGCACGCCTCAAGGACGCTCGGCCCCCGCGGCTGATCCTCTCGGCCCACCCCGGTCAGCCCGCCCCGGCCGGCCTACTCGCCATGATCCAGGGCGCCGACGACCTCTGCCGGGCCCTCGACCTCCCCCCCGAGCGCCTCACCCTCAAATACGCCCCCCCGGCCCCCGACGCCCGCGCGCTCCGCGCGGCCTTTGACGCCCGGCCCCACCTGGCACGCACCGGCCACCCGGTGGCGCTCATCCCCCAGGGCCACCGCGCCGCCTGGACGCGCCATTACCTGGCGGCCACCAACGCCCTGCACTACCTGCCGGTGGGCCTGGGCAGCCGCGACCCCGACCACCCCTCGGCCCTCGACCTTCAGAACTTCCTCCCGGCCCTCACCTCGCCAGCACCCACGCGCTTCGATGCCCTGATCGGCGACCCGGTCCAGCACTCCCGGGGCGACCTCTGGCACCGTCGCGCCGCCTTGAGCGAGGAGCCCGAGCGGGGCTACCTCAAAATCCCCACCCCCGACGACGATTTTGAGGCCACCCTCTCCCTGCTCCACGACCTGCACATCCGCGGCCTCTCGGTGACCTCGCCACATAAGCGCCGCGCCGCCTTGAGTGCCGCCCCCGCGGGCCAGCCCGCGGCCGACGCCCTCAACACCCTGCGCCGCACCCCCACAGGCTGGACCGGCACTGACACCGACCACCTGGGCCTGCTCGCCAGCCTCGACGCCCTCATGGAGCAGGGCGTGATGCCCGGTCCCACGCTCATCTTTGGCCAGGGCGGCGTCAGCCCGGCGCTGCTCAGAGCCCTTAAGGAGTCGCCCTTTGAGCTCGTCGCCCACCTCTCCGCGCGTCAGGGCTGGAACTCGGCCCCCGACGATCTGCCCCCCTTGACGCTGATCATCAACGCGGCATCCTCCTACGCACACCAGGCCCCGGGCACCCCGCCCCCATGCCTGGCCTGGCTCGACCTCCACTACCAAAACGTCGAGCCCCCGCTTTCCGGCCGCATTCACCAGGGCGGCGACGCCTTCTTTGAAGCCCAGGCCCGCGCTCAACGCACCTTCTGGAGTTAAGCGATGTTTGCAAACACCTTTGGTACCCACCTGCGCCTTACCACCTTTGGCGAATCCCACGGCCCGGCCATGGGCGCTGTGATCGACGGCATGCCCGCCGGCGTGGCCATCGACCTGGCCACCCACATCCAGCCCTCGCTCAACCGCCGCCGCCCGGGCCAGTCCGCCATCACCACCGCCCGCAACGAGGCCGACGCCGCCGAAATCCTCAGCGGCGTCTTTGATGGCAAAACCCTGGGCACCCCCATCTGCGTAGTCGTACGCAACACCAACGCCCGCTCCAGCGATTACCGCCCCGACTACTACCGCCCGGGCCACGCCGACCGCACCTGGCAGGAAAAATTCGGGCACCGCGACCACCGCGGCGGCGGCCGCGCCTCCGGCCGCGAAACCCTGGCCCGGGTCATCGGGGGCGCCTTCGCCGCGCGCCTGCTCCCGCCGCAGACCCGCGTGGTCGCCTTCACCCGCCAGATTGGCGAACACCGCGCCCTGGACGTCCCCGGCGATCTCTCCACCGAGCTCATCGACCGCCACCCCACCCGCTGCCCCGACCTGGCGGTGGCCGAGCGCATCTCTCAAGAACTGCTGGAATGCAAAGCCCGCGGCGACTCCCGCGGCGGCATCATCGAGCTCCACATCCTGAACTGCCCCATCGGCCTCGGAGAGCCCGTCTTCGCCAAGCTCAAGGCTCGCCTGGCCGACGCGATGATGGGCATCGGCGCGGTGGTCGGCGTCAGCCTGGGCGACGGGTTCCACGATGCCACCACCTGCGGCATCGACTTCCACACCGGCATCGACGGCCAGGGCCCGGCCGCCGGCATCTCCCCGGCCGCCCAGGGCATCCAGGGGGGCATCTCCAACGGAGAACCCATCACCCTGCGCGTGGCCTTTAAACCCGCCTCCACCATCGGCTCCATGGCTCGCGAAGGCCGCCACGACCCCTGCATCGTCCCCCGCGCCGTCCCCGTCGTCGAAGCCATGGCCAACCTGGTCCTGGCCGACCTCCTCCTCGCCAGACGCCTCAACCAACTCCCCTGAGTTGCGCGTTCTGCACGTACAGATCCACCACTTGAGCCCTCCACCTCCCGTTCTGCACCCCCAGATCGACCACTTGAGCCCTCCACCTCCCGTTCTGCACGCCCAGATCCGCCACTTGAGCCCTCCACCTCCCGTTCTGTACGCCCAGATCCACCACTTGAGCCCTCCACCTCGCGTTCTGTCGACGGTAGAAGCCCGACTTAAGCCCTCCACTGGCGAGTCTCGGGCCCGGAGTTCGCCCGGGCGCCGCCCCCCTTTGAAAAAGGGTGCAAGATCGGGGCATTCCGGCACATCAAAATAGCAGGAATGGGAGTGCCCCGGCGCGAATTGAACCCCTGCCATTTATGCGGTACGCATGCCGGCCGGCGAGTGTTGGCCCGCCGTTTCTGCCATTTCTAATTGACTGAACACTCTTGTGGACGGGCCCCGGTCCGCCACCGGATGACTGGAGTTTCACCATGAACCTGCTCGGGGTCTTACCCTACTGGCAGCTCGGCCCCTGGGAGCTGGGTCCGCTTACCCTCCACTCCTTCGGCCTCTCGGTGGCCATCGGCGTCGCCCTGGCCCTCTCCACGCTGGGGAGTCGCGGACAGAAGATTCTGGGCGTCTCCGGCGACCGGATGCAGAACTTCGGCATGTGGCTGCTCATCTTCGGATGGTGCTTCTCCCACGTGTTTGAGGTCGTGGCCTACCAGCCCCACCTGATTCTGGAAGACCCCCTGGTCCTTTTTAAGGTCTGGGGCTCCATCTCCAGCGTGGGTGGTCTGATCGGTGGTGTGATCGCCTTTTTGATCTGGCGCGCGCGCAACCCCTATGAAGACCACGTGGGCTGGTCCAATGCGGCGGCGTTCAGCCTCCCGATCGCGTTTTTCTTTGGCCGCATCGGCTGCGCGCTGGTTCACGACCACCCCGGCGCCGACGCGACCCATTTCGCGTTGTGGGATGGCATCCGCTCGGTCTTCGGGGAGTCGCTGCCCGAGATCTGGCCCCTGGCTCTGCAGTACCCCGACGGGGTGCCGCGCCACGACCTGGGCTTCTACGAGGCCATCGTCTGGTTCTTTCTGGTCATCTTCGTCTACACCACCGGGCGCAAGCCCCGACGCCGCGGCTTCTACCTGTGGACGCTGCCGCTGCTCTACGCCCCCTTCCGCTTCCTGTTCGACTTTTTGCGCGTCGCCCCGGGCGAAGCCGGCCTGCACGGCGACACCCGCTACCTGGCCCTGACCCCTGCCCAGTGGGTGGCCATCGGGATGTTCGTGCTGGGGCTCTACCTCTGGCAGAAGTTCCGCAACGAGCCCCTGGAAACCTGGAAAGGCGTCGAAGGCCAGAAGAGCGACGACGCGGGCAAAGAGAGCGCGGGCAAGGACGACGCCGCGCCGCCGGCCTCATGACACGCACGACATAGCTCCATCCACCACCCACACCGGGGAGAGATTCCATGCCTGTAGTTCACTTTAACGTCGAAGGCATGACCTGTGGCAAATGCGTCGCGCGGGTCGAAAAAGCCCTCAACAACCTCCCCGGCGTGCTCGACCACACGGTCGATCGCGACGACGCCCGCGCCCGGGTCACCACCGCCCCCGAGGGGCCCGACGCCGACACCATCGCCCACGCCATCTCCGAGGCCGGATACCCCGCCACCCTCCTTCAGGAGGGTGGCGCTGGCGAGGCCGGCGAGGCGGGTCAGCCGCTCGCCAGGACCTTTGAGGTCCAGGGCATGACCTGTGGCAAATGCGTCGCGCGGGTCGAAAAAGCCCTCAACGCCCTCCCCGGCGTGCTCGACCACACGGTCGATCGCGACGACGCCCGCGCCCGGGTCACCACCGCCCCCGAGGGGCCCGACGCCGACACCATCGCCCACGCCATCTCCGAGGCCGGATACCCCGCCACCCTCCTTCAGGAGGGTGGCGAGACCACTACGGAGAAAGGCGACGGGGATAGCGCCCCCGGCGCCGACCATCGCGCGCCCCTAAAGCCTCAGGAAGCCCCCCGGGCACCGCAAGGCGATGAGGAGCCGCCAGACCACGCGCTGCCCGCCATCGACATCCCCTCCGAGCTCCTGGAGGTCCGGGGCATGACCTGCGCCTCGTGCGTGGCCCGCGTGGAAGACGCCCTAAGCAGGGTCGAAGGCGTGGCCGAGGCCCGCGTCAACTTCGCCACCGAACAGGCCCGGGTGATCTGGAAGCCCGACGCCCCCCGCGATCACCAACGCCTCATCGACGCCGTGCACCGCGCCGGCTACGAGATCGAGGAGCCCCCGGCCCCCACCGCCACCGCCGGCGCCGAGCCCCGCACCGGCTCCCGCATCAGTGAGCGCCGCCGGGCCGAGGCCGAGTTCTGGCAAAAACGCTGGATCGCCGGCGCCATCCTCACCCTCCCGATCATGCTCCTGGACATGGGGCCGATGTGGCTCGACTGGCAGGCCAACTACCACGCCGAAGCCACCCGCCAGCTCACCCTGATCTACCTCACCGGCGTGGTCATGGCCTACGTCGGCCAGGGCTTCTTTAGGGGCGCCTTCAACGCCGCGCGCCATCGCTCGGTCAACATGGATACCCTGGTGGCCCTGGGTGCCGGCACGGCCTACATCTTCTCCACCGTGTTGGGTCTGCTCTTCATCGGGGGCGTCGTCGAGCACGCGCACACCTATTATGAGAGCGCGGCGATGATCCTGACGCTGATCGGCCTGGGCAAATGGCTGGAGGCCCGCGCCAAGGGCAAAGCCGGCGAAGCCATCGAGGCCCTGCTCGACCTGGGAGCCAAACAGGCCCAGGTCCGCCGCGACGAACAATGGGTCGCCGTCGACGTCGCCGAGCTTCAGCCCGGCGATGTTCTGCGGGTCCGCGCCGGCGAAAAGATCCCCACCGATGCCCGGGTCCTTCAGGGGCGCTCCGACGTCAACGAGTCGATGATCACCGGCGAATCCGTCCCGGTCACCCGGGGCCCCGGCGACACGGTCATCGGCGGCACCATCAACACCGACGGCCAGCTCATCTTGCAGGCCACCCGCGTGGGCGCCGACACGGCCCTGGCCCACATCGCCCGCCAGGTCGAAGAAGCCCAGGAATCCCGGGCCAACATTCAGCGCCTGGTCGACCGGGTCTCCTCGATCTTTGTGCCGGCGGTGATCCTCATCGCGATGGCCACCTTCGTCGTCTGGGCCCTGGTGGAGTCCCCGGCCGACGCCATCCTCCCGGCGGTCGCCGTGCTGGTCATCGCCTGCCCCTGCGCCCTGGGCCTGGCCACCCCCACGGCCATGATGGTGGGCTCGGGCAAAGGGGCCACCATGGGCGTGCTCATCCGCAACGCCCAGGCCCTGGAGCGCGCCCGGGCCCTGCACGCGGTGGTCTTTGATAAGACCGGCACGCTCACCCACGGCGAAATGGCCCTGACCGACGTGGTTAGCCTCCACGGCGCCGAAGACGACCTGCTGGCCCGGGCCGCCGCCATCGAAGAGGCCGGCCAGCACCCCATCGGCCTGGCCATCATCCGGGCCGCCCGCAGCCGCGAGCTCACGCTGCCGGCGATCCGCGAGTTCAACACCATCGCCGGCGACGGCGTCACCGCCACCATCGATGGCGAGTCCCTGGCCATTGGCAAGCCCTCCTGGCTGGCCGAATTCGCCGGCGTGACGCTGCCCACCGACACCATCGACGCGCTACGCAGCCAGGGAAAAACCGTGGTCGCCATGGCTGCCACCGGCCGGCCCCTGGCCCTCTTTGCCCTGGAAGACACCCTGCGCGACGACGCCACCGAGCTGATCGCGTGGCTCCACGGCCGCGACACCGAGACCTGGCTCATCACCGGCGACAACCCCCAGACCGCCCGCGTGGTGGCCGAGCGCGTGGGCATCCCCCCCGAGCGCGTCAAAGCCGAGGTGCGCCCCGGCGATAAGGCCGCGGCGGTGCGCGAGATCCAGCAGGAGGGACGCCGCGTAGTCGCCATGATCGGCGACGGCGTCAACGACGCCCCGGCGCTGGCCCAGGCCGACCTGGGCATCGCCATCGGCTCGGGCACCGACGTGGCCATTGAGTCGGCCGACATCACCCTGATCTCCAGCTCCCTCGACGGGGTGCGACGAGCCATCTCGCTCTCGGCGGCCACCTACACCAAGATCCGCCAGAACCTCTTCTGGGCCTTTGTCTACAACACGGTGCTCATCCCGGTGGCCGCCCTGGGCCTGCTCCGCCCGGCCTTTGCGGCCATGGCCATGGCCTTCTCCAGCGTCAGCGTAGTCACCAACGCCCTGCTCCTCAAACGCCGAGACTTCTCAAAGGACTAGCCCTCATCCTCGCCGCAGGTCGCGCGCTCCAGGCGCGCCCACAGCTGTCCCCCGCGACTCACCCGCGCGGCCTGCGCTGCGGGCTCCATCCAGAACTCCCAGCGCTCCCCGGCGCGCTCCACCCGGGCGTACACCAGGGCCTCCACCCGCGAGTCCACGCAGATCCGGGCCTCCTCCGCGCCATAGCAGTACGCCAGGGCCCCCTCCACCACTTCCACCCCGCGCTGCGCGCTGTCCACCCGCACGCCCTGGCCCCTGAGCGCCTCGGCCACGTCCGTCGACCACCACAGCGCATGCACCATCCCCCAGGGCCAGTCGGCGCGCTCGCTCAGGGTGATGCGCCGCCCCCGCTCATCGCGCAGCACCCGCTGCCCGCAGTACTCCCGCAGCGTGGGCGCCACCGTGCGCACCATCCAGGGGGCGGCCGCCCCCTCTCCGGCGCGCTGGCCGGCGCCCTCCAGCGCCCACAAAAAAGGCGGCGGCGAGGCCGGCGCCGGCCTCCCGACCAGCCCTACCACCGCCACCGCCACCGCCGCGCACCCGCGCGCCGCCCCTTTACTTGCCCGCCTCATCGGCCTCCCGAACCTTGCGCCGCAGGTACTCCAGCAACCGCGGTCCCATCTCCGGATGGCGCAGCCCGTAGGAGATGTTCGCCGTCAGAAAGCCCAGCTTATCGCCGATGTCGTGGCGACGCCCCTTAAACTCATAGCCCACCAGCGCGCGCTCCCGGCTCAGGCGGCTCAGGGCATCGGTGAGCTGAATCTCACCAGAGGCGTCCGGCTCCACCTCGGCCAGCATGTCAAAAATCACCGGCGGCAGCAGATAACGCCCGATCACCGCCAGGTTGGAGGGGGCCAGTTCCACCGTGGGTTTTTCCACGATGCCCCGCACCCGGTGCAGCCCCGGCGCCCAGTTCTCCCCGGTGATGATTCCGTAGCGCGAGACCTCCTCGTCGCTCACCGGCATCACGCTGACCACCGCCTGACCGTAGCGCTCGTACACATCGATTAACTGACGGGTCACCGGCGGGTTGGAGCCGATCAGGTCGTCGGGCAACACCACCAAAAAGGGCTCATCCCCCACCACGTCACGCGCGCACAGGATCGCGTGTCCCAGCCCCAGGGGCTTCTTCTGGCGAATCGCGATCGTGCGGATCATCTGGCTGATCGAGCGCACCCGCTCCAGCTCCTCGATCTTGCCGCGTACTTCCAGGATGTTCTCAAGCTCGAAGTTATAGTCGAAATGATCCTCGACCCCGCCCTTGCCCCGGCCGGTGATCAAAATCACCTCTTCGATCCCCGCGGCCACGCACTCTTCCACCACCACCTGAATCGCCGGCACATCGACCACCGGCAACAACTCCTTGGGCACCGACTTGGTCACCGGCAGGAGCCGCGTACCAAACCCGGCCACCGGGATCACCGCCTTGCGAACCTGCTTCTTCTCGGGGTTCGGAACCATCTCTCATCGCCTCAAATCAAAAGGGGGGAAGTGTCCACGGCACACGCATCATCCTCACCCCGCGTGCCGCAGCCGTCGCGCAGCCCGCGATTATCGCGCGCGCCCTTTTTCTGTCAACCAGCCCGGCCTCTTAGCCCTTCGGGGCACGGGTCGCGCCCGGCGCCGCGCCCGCCCCTGCTTTCCGTTTCCCCCAAAATCTTGTACTCACAACCTGTACCTTGACCCCGGCACGCCCTGTAACGCTGCTCCCCGCTCATCCGTGCTCCCAGAGGGACGTATCCCATGAAACAGCTCCTTGTGGCCTGCGGTGATGTCGGGCTTCTCAAACGCATCCTGGCAGACCTGCCTCCGGGGCACTTCAAACCGGTCGCCACCAAAAAAGGCGCCGGCATCGCCCAGAAGCTCGTCGGACGCCCGGTGGCCGCGGCCATCGTGCACGTCCACCTGGCCGATCAGGCCACCGGGCAGCTCTTACGTGAGCTGCAGACGCACCTGCCCGAGCTCCCCATCCTTCTCCTCTACCCGGACCAGGCCCCGGCCGGCGCCCCGGTCACCCGAGTCCTACGCTACCCGGTGCCCGGGCCGGTCTTTCGCAACGCCCTGCAGGCCCTGGTCCCCCCGCAGCGCTCCAGCGCCGACCTGGAGCAGTGGCGCGCCTTTTACAACGAAACCAAAAAGCGCCTCGAACTGGCCGACAAACAGAGCTACTTCCAGCTGTTGGGCCTCAACAACGGCGCGCCTCACCATCGCATCGTCAAGGCCTTCGACGTCTTGAGCCTGCGCTTTCACCCCGATCGCTACGAGCAATACACCGGCGAGCGTTGGGGTAAGGCGCTCTACGACCAGGTAAATACCTTTTATAAGTTGTTAACCGAGGCCTACGCCGCCATCTCCGACCGCCGGCTGCGCGCCATCTACGAAGACGCCCTCCAGCAGGGGCAGCTCCGCCTGGACCCGGAGGCCACCAACATGGCCGAGCGCGGTCCCCGCACCCTCGACGAGCTCGCCAGGGGCCCCCAGGCCCGCCGCTTTCTCAAGCTCGCCCAACGCGATCTGGCCATCGGCAACCCGGCCGCCGCCCTGCAGAACCTCCAATTCGCCCTGAGCATGGAACCCGATAACTCGGCCATCGAGCAAAAAATCGCCGAGCTCCAGCGCTCCTGAATCCCCTTCCCGGCGCTGCCCGGGCTTGCCCGCACCCCTCCCCGACGATGTCCAAGAAAAAATCTGACCTGATACCACGCCTGATCACCGCGATCGTGGCGTTGCCCCTGCTCATCGCGCTGATCCTCTACGCCCCGGCCTGGCTCTTCTTTGCCTTCATCGCCCTGGTGGGCGCGATCTCCATCTGGGAGTTCTGCGGCATCACCTTCAGCTCCGAGCACCCCGGCGGGCGCGTCGTCGCCATGATCCTGGGTGTGGGCCTGATGAACGTGCTCTACTTCGCCCCGGCCTTCTTTGTGCCGGCGCTGGCCGGCACCACGCTGGCGGTGTTCCTCTACTTTCTCTTTGCCTTCAAAGATCAGAGCCGCGTCACCCACCAGATAGGCTCGGCCATCACCGCGATCCTCTACGGCGGCATCCTCATCACCTTCATTGCCCTGCTGGGCCGCGATGGTGAGCAGGCCGGCCCGATGTGGATCCTGATGACCCTGGCCATCGTCTGGGCCTCGGACACCGGCGCCTATTTCAGCGGCCGGGCCCTGGGCAAGCACAAGCTCTACCCCTCGGTCAGCCCCAACAAATCGGTCGAAGGCGCGCTCGGCGGCGTGGTCGCCAGCGTGCTCTTTGCCATGGCCTTCAACGCTCTCTTCGTCGCGCTGGCCCCCGAGGCCTGGACCGACCTCTCGTTCCTCCAGATCCTGGCACTGGCCATCCCGGCGAACCTCCTGGGGCAGACCGGTGACCTGGCCGAATCCCTGGTCAAACGCGCGCACGATGTCAAAGATAGCGGGACCATCATCTACGGACACGGTGGAATCCTCGACCGCATCGACGCGTTGTTTTTTGCCTCTCCCTGGGTCTATTACTTCATGATTTTCACCACCCGGGGCTTCTAAGCCCGATCCCTCGACGCTCCCCTGGCCCCTCGCCCGCAGGCACCCATGAGCCTCATCTACTTCATCATCCTCATCGGCGTCCTGGTCTTCGTCCATGAGCTCGGCCACTACCTGGTCGCTCGCCTCTTCGACGTCAAAGTCCTGCGCTTTGCGCTGGGTTTTGGACCGGCCATCGCCACCTACCAGCGCGGTGAAACCGAGTTCGCCCTCTGCGCGCTCCCCCTGGGGGGGTACGTGCAGTTGTTCGGCGCCGATCTGGAATCCATTGAAGACCTGCCCGAAGAGGAGCAAAAGCGGGCGCTGATGGCCAAACCCATCTGGCAGCGCTCCCTGGTGATTCTGGCCGGCCCCCTGGCCAACTTCATCCTCCCGGTGGCCATCTACTTCGTCTTCGCCATGCTCCAGACCACCGCCCCGCCGGCGGTGGTCGGCCAGGCCTACCCGGAGGCCCCGGCCGCCCAGGCCGGCATCCAGGCCGGCGACCGCATCGTGGAGATCGAGGGCCATCCGGTACGCTTCTTTCACGACGTCGCCCACTACACCCGCCCGGCCTACGATCAGGAGCTGGAGGTCGTCTACGAGCGCGATGGCGAGCGCTTCACCACCCACCTGACCCCGGCCCGCTTTGAGGCTACCGACCACCTGGGGCTGGACCGCCGCACCTACGGGCTCATCGGTATCCACCTGGGCACCGCCGGCTCCACCATCGCTCTGACCGACCACCAGGGCCCGGCCGCCCGCGCCGGCCTGGCCTATTTCGACCGCATCATCGCCGTCGATGAGACCCCGGTCTCCCGCTTCCACGAGGTGGAATCGCTGGTGCGCGAGAGCCAGGGAGAGCCCCTGCATATCAAGGCGCTGCGCCGCTATCCGGTACACGTCGACTACGGCACCTTCTACAAACAGCGCCTCATCGAGCTCGACGTCACCCCCGAGCTCGTCGATGGGGAGTACGCCATCGGCATCACGCCGGCCGAGATGGTCATCGCCCAGGTCAAACCCGAGAGCCCGGTGGCCGAAGCCGGCCTCAAGCCCGGCGACCGCATCCTCTCCGTCGACGACCGCGCCTTCTCCAGCTGGTCCTTGATGCTCAGCCACATTCACAACACCATCAACCAGCGCATCGTCGATCGCGACGCCGCCGGCGAAGACGCCCCCCCGCTCCAGACCGATTTTAAGATCGCCTTTGAGCGCGACGGAAAGCCGTTGACCACCACCCTGACCACCTCGGTCACCGCCTACAGCGACGCCACCGAGCAGACCCGCTACCGCATCTACAACGGCTGGGACTCCCTGCGGAACTCGGTCACCCCGGAGAACATCCCCCACCCCTTCTTCAGCCGCCTGGGCTACGCCACCTCCGAGGCCTTTAGTCAGACCTGGAAGTTCTCCCGCATGCTCACCCTGGGGCTGGTGCGGATGGCCGAGGGGCGCGTCTCCACCAAGAGCATCGGTGGTCCGATCATGATCGGCGAGCTGGCCGCCGAGGCCGGACGCGCCGGCTGGGAGCCTTTTCTGGAGATGATGGCCCTGATCAGTATCAACCTGGCCATCCTCAACCTCCTGCCCATTCCGGTGCTCGACGGCGGGCAGCTGATGCTCTTTGCCCTGGAAGCCATCAAGCGCGGCCCGCTGAGCTTCCGCACCCGTCAGATCGCGGCCTACATCGGCTTTACGCTGATCTTGATGCTGATGATTCTGGCATTTAAGAACGACATTGAGCGCAACTGGCACCGAGCCGTCGAATTCTTCGAAACCCGCTGAGCCCGCCATGACCCTGACCTCCCTGCCCTCCGATAAGGTGCTGGCCATCGACGCCGCCACCCGCACCCAGGCGCTGGCGCTGCTCGACGGCGACCAGCTCCTGGAGACCCGCGCCCAGCGGGTGCGCTACAACCACGGCAGCGCCCTGCTCGCCAACATCGAGGCCCTCTTCAACGCCCAGAGCCTGGACCTCTCCCAGGTGGAGCTCTTCGCCGTGGGGCTGGGTCCGGGCTCCTTCACCGGCCTGCGGGTAGCCCTGGCCGCGTCCAAGGCCCTGGCGCGCGCCCACCAACGCCCGATCGTCGGGGTCTCCAGCCTGGCGGCCGCCGCCCTCCCCCTGGCGCTGAGCTCACCCGGTCAACCGGTCTGCGTGGCCTTCGACGCTCGCCGCCACGAGGTCTACGCCGGGGCCTACGTCGCCCGGGAGGGCCGGCTCCTCACGCTTCTCCCCGAAGACACCCGCGCCCCCGAGCTCCTGGCCGACGAACTCCAAACACTCGACGCGCCCCACCCCATCGCGCTCATCGGCGACGGCATCCGGGCTTACCCGGCCCTCCAGGAGCTTCCAGCCGACCTCGTCCTGCGCCCCCCGGCGCCCCTGGCCCCCCCCTCGGCGGTGGGCGTCGCTCTGCTGGCCCGTCAGCATCTGGCCACCCACGGGCCCCACGACCTCGTCCAGCTCGAACCCAACTACATTCGCCCCTCCGACGCACGCCTCCCAACGACTTGAATTGGCGCCCCGGGCCCCCTCCTGTTAGGTTGCCTCGGCTGCTCCTTTCGCCAGGAGCAGGCGCCCCTTCAACGCTGGTTTTGCTGTCTGGAACGCCCCCTCATGGATTGGAACCCGCCACAACCCGGCGAGCTCTTCGAAGGCAAGTACCGCATCGACGCGGTCCTTGGAGTGGGTGGGTTTGCGCACGTGTACCGCGCCACCCAGATCGAGCTGGGACGTCCGGTCGCCCTCAAAGTCCTCAAGCCCTTTGCGTCCACGAGCTCCAGCGACACTGAGGGCGCCGAAGCCATCTGGGTCAAACGCTTCCAGCGCGAGGCCCGCCTGGTCGCCCAGCTGCGCGACCCGCACACCATCACCATGTACGAGTACGGCCGGACCGCGCAGGGCATGTCCTACATGGCCTTTGAGTTCGTCTCCGGCAACTCCCTGGATGTGGTCCTCAAGCAAGAGGGGCCGCTGGCCCCGCACCGCGTCGCCACCATCCTCTCGCAGGCCCTGGAGAGCCTGGCCGAAGCCCACCAGTACGGCGTCCTTCACCGCGACATCAAACCGGCCAACATCCTGCTCTACGAGCACATGGGGAAAGCCGACCGGGTCAAGGTGCTCGACTTCGGCATCGCCAAACCCCTGGCCGAAGCCGGCGACCTGACCTCCGCCGATCTCACGCAGGCCGGCATGCTCGTGGGCACTCCCCGCTACATGGCCCCCGAACAGCTCATGGGCGAAAGCATCGGACCGGCCTGCGACATCTACAGCATGGGGCTGGTCGCCTTTGAGCTGCTCACCGGCACCAAGGCCGCGGCCGGCTCCACCACCATGACCATCATCGCCCATCAGCTCGGGCCCCAGAATTTTACTCTCCCCACTGAACTCAACATCCCGATCGGCCTGCGCTCGATCATCCAGGGCATGCTCGCCAAGGATCTGGCCACCCGTTTAAACAGCGCCTCCCAGATCGTGGCACACCTTCAGTACTGGGACGCCGAGCACCCGCTGGTCGCCCTCCCCCAGAGCCCGGCGCCGGCCGACCACACTCCCGAGCCCGCCCCCCTCACTCCCGAGCCGGCACCCCACGCCCCCGCTAACGAAAACTCGCCAGCGCTGGCGGCCCCCGATTCGCCGAGCGACACCGGCGCTCCGCCCCCGGCGCGCCGCCGAGGCATCGCCGCCCCGCTGATCGCCATCCTCGTGATGCTCATCGCCATCGGTGCGAGTATCTTCGCCCTGACCTCCTCCCCCGCGTCCTCGGTGGAGACGGCCCCGCAGCCGGCGCCCTCGGTGGAGACGGCCCCGCAGCCGGAAGTCGCGCGCGCCCCGGAACTAACCTTTGAGGTGGAAAGCGCCCCCGAGGTGGCCCCCGAGCCAGCGGTGCAACCTCCGCTCCAGATTGACACCTCACCAGCCGGCCTGGCGCTCTTTCTCGACGGCCGCCCCCTGGGCGACGCACCTCTGAGTCTGCCTGTCGAAGACCTTAATCTGCCGCAGACCCTCAGCGCGCGCCACCCCGACGGACGCGAGGTCTCCACGGAGCTCGTCGACCTGAGCGAGCCCGTGCACCTGACGCTCCCCGAACCCGAAGCCCGGCCCGAACCCCCGCGCCGGGCCGCGACCACGCCGTCCAAACCCGCGCCACGACGCGCCGACCCCGCGCCCACGCCGAAATCTGAGCCCGGGCCGGCGCCCGAGCCCGAACCCGCGCCCCACAAATCCGCCGAGCCCAGCTTCCCCGCGCTCGACACCCTTTACTGAGCCGCTTTCACCTACGATGGATCGCACCATGCCTTTGCTCCGCCGACGCCTCATCCCCCTGAGCGTCCTGCTGCTCTGCGGCCTCCTGGCCAGCCCCGCCGCAGCCCAGAACACCCCCGATGAACTCGCCCAGCAGTACTTCGATGAGGGCGCCGGCTTCTTCATCGAGGGCAACTACGCGCGCGCGATCCTCTCCTTCCGTCGGGCCTACGAGCAGCGCCCCGACCCCATGATCCTCTACAACATGTCGCTGGCCCACTCTCGCCTGGGCAACCACCGCGAGGCCTACCAGACCATCCTGGCCACCCAGCGCATGGAGGGACTCCCCGACCAGGCCCGCGTGCGGGTCGACGCCCGCGTCGACGCCCTCCACGTGGTCGTCACCGCCGAAGCCCTCGCCCCGGAGATGGCCGAAGCCCTTGCCCGCAAAGCCGAGGCCGACCAGCACTCGGAAGAGGCGCGCGCCGCCCTGCCCGCACCTCCCCCTCTCCAGCACGCCAACGCCGGCATGGGACTGGTGGGATGGGCCGGTGTCGGCACCACCGTGGTCGGCGCCGGCCTCCTCACCGGCGCACTCCTCATCGACCGCGGCCTCAGCTCCGATTTGGAGGCCTACCAGCAAGCCGCCGACCAGGGCCGCCTCGACGACTACCGCCGCCTGCGCTCCGACATTGAGAGCCGCGCCAGCACCGGGCGCATCCTGCTCTACTCCGGGGCCGGCGCGGCCGTCCTGGGTCTGGGCATGTGGGTCTTCGGTGTCACCGCCGCTGAGGGCCCCGCCGAAATCGACCTGGCCTTCTCCCCCGACGGCTCCGGCATGGTCCGCTTCTCCTCCACCTTTTAAGCCCTGATACTCACGATGACCTCCTCTACGCGCTCGCTCCTCTTCGCGCTCAGCCTGGCACTCTTTGCCACGGCCGGCTGCAACCTTCACTTCGACCTCGACTCGGTCCCGGCCCCGGTCGACCAGGTCGATCCCGACGCCGGCGACGCCTCCAACGTCCACGATGCCGATGCCGACCCATCCGACGCCGATGTCGAAGGTCCCGACGCCGATGCGAACGACGCCGATGCCCTGGAGCCCCCCACCTGCGCCGAACTCGGCCTGGTGAGCTGCGACCAGCGCTGCGTCGACACCAACCTCGACCCGCAGCACTGCGGCACCTGCAACAACGCCTGCGAGACCACCGAGACCTGTGTGGCCAGCCAGTGCGTTCCGCTGAGCTGCCCCGATGACGTGCCGCCGCTCTCCGGCGACTGCAACCCGGTCGACCAGACCGGCTGCACCGACAACCAGGCCTGCTACCTGCGCTTTATCCCCCCGCCCGGCGCGGTGGAATTCTCCCCCTCCTGCGCCGCCCCCGAGACCCTGGGCACCGGCCAGCTCGGCGATAGCTGCGCCGAGGGCGGCGCCAGCAGCTGCGGCCCCGGCCTGCACTGCCACTCCTTTGCAGCCCCCGACCCGCGCCAGGCCCGCTGCGTCAACATGTGCGAACTCGCCACGGGCCAGGGCTGCGCCGAAGACGAAATCTGCGTCAACGACGACAGCGATGCCAACTACTACGGCGTGGGCTTCTGCTCGCCAACCTGCGACATCCTCGCCAGCAACGCCTGCCCCGCCGGACAGGCCTGCGCCCCCAACAAAGACTACCCCCAACTCAGCTGCCAGCCCGCCACGCGCTGCCTGATCAACGGCGGCTTCGCCTCCAAATCCGAGTTCAGCCCCTGCGCGGTGGCCAACCTCCACACCAACGGCTGCCCGGCCGAGCTGCGCTGCATCCCCGACGCCCAGAACAACCAGCTCTGCCTCAAACCCTGCGACACCCCGGCCGACTGCCAGGGCCGCGCCTGCCTGCCAGCCCCGGCCCCCTACAGCCACCTGCGCTTCTGCCAGCCTTCCTGATTCCCCCGGGCCACTACCGGCCGCTCCCATGACTGACTCATCCCCCCCTGCCATCGCCGGCCGTCTCACCCTGCACCTGGCGCACCCGCACCCCCTGGGGCTGGAGCGCCTCAAAGGCATCGGCCCCAAAACCGCCGCCCGCATGCGCGAGCGGGGCATCCTCGACCAGCTCCACCTCCTGCTGCACATGCCCCGCAAGTACCGGCCCACCTACCGCTTCTGGCCCGGTCAGGCCTTGCTCGAACGCCGCGCCTCCTTTGTGGAGGTCATCGGCCAGATCTCCCACGTCCTCCCGCCCGCGCGCCACAGCCGCGCCCCCCTGGAGGTGCGCCTCCAGGTCGACGACGCCGAATTCAAGCTGATCTGGTTCAACCTGGCCTTCCCCGGCTTCGTCAAACGCTTCCGCCCCGGCGACTGGATGCGCGTCGAAGGCAAGCTCGACCATGAGCGCGACCCGCCCCAGATGGTGCACCCCAACTTCGAGATCCTCCGCGGCGAAGAAACCCGCGCCCCCCGCACCGAAGTCGTCCCCATCTACAGCTCCATGGAAGAGGTCCGCGACTCCCTGCTACCCCCGGCCATCACCCAGGCCTTCGAGCTCCTCCACGCCGACCTCCAGGAAGGACTCCCCGCCCACCTCCTCCAGGAGCACCAACTCCCCACCCTGGCCGATGCCCTGCGCGTGATCCATGTGCTGCGCCCCTACGACGATCTGGAGCGCTTCCGCCAAGAGCTCATCACCGCCCGCAACCGCCTGATCTACCAGGAGTTCTTCGACCTTCAACTCGCGCTCACCGAGCGCTACATCGCCCAGCGCCGTGCCGCCCAGGCCCCCCGCCTCACCGAACGCACGCTGGGCCGAGAACTCCTCAAAAAGATCCCCTTCGAACTCACCGGCGACCAGAAAAAGGCCATCGCCACCATCGCCGACGACCTCTCCACCCGCGTCCCCATGCGACGCCTCCTCCAGGGTGATGTCGGCAGCGGAAAAACCGTCGTCGCCCTGCTCTCCGCCGCCATCGCCATCGCCAACGGCCACCAGGTCGCCATCCTCGCCCCCACCGAGATCCTGGCCCGCCAGCACGCCCGCAACGCCCACGCCCTCTTTGAAGCCCTGGACATCCCCCACGCGCTCCTGGTCGGCTCCCAGCCGGCCGCCGAGCGCCGCGACACCCTGGCCCGCCTGGCCCAGGGAGATCTCCCCCTGGTCATCGGCACCCACGCCCTCTTCCAAAACGAGGTCCGCTTCCAGTCCCTGGCACTCGTCATCGTCGACGAACAACATAAATTCGGCGTCGACCAGCGCGACTCCCTCCTGGCCAAAGGCCAGGACCCGCACCTCCTGGCCATGACCGCCACCCCCATCCCCCGCTCCCTGGCCCACGCGGTCTTCGGCGATCTCGACCTGACCCTCATCCGCGAAAAGCCCCCGGGCCGCAAACCCGTGCGCACCGAACTGCGCGACCGCTCCCGCGCCCCCAAAATCTACGACTACGTCAAAGAGCGCATCCAGCAGACCGGCGAACAGGCCTACTTCGTCTACCCCCTGGTCGAAGCCAGCGAGGCCGCCGCAAACCGTCGCTCCGTCACCGAAGAGGCCGAACGCCTGGCCAACGGCCCCCTCAAAGGCCTGCGCCTGGGCGTGCTCCACGGCCGCATGGACGGCGCCGCCAAAGACGCCGTGATGCAACGCTTTGCCAACGCCGACATCGATGTCCTCTGCGCCACCACCGTGGTCGAGGTCGGCGTCGACGTCCCCAACGCCACCTTGATGATCATCGAAAACCCGGAAGTCTTTGGCCTCAGCCAGCTCCACCAGCTGCGCGGCCGCGTCGGCCGCGGATCGGCCGACTCCATGTGCATCCTCATCGCCGGATTCACCCTGACCGAAGACGCCGAACGCCGCCTGGCCGCCTTTGTCCAGACCGACGACGGCTTCGAACTCGCCGAAACCGACCTCTCCATCCGCGGCCCCGGCGAATTTCTGGGCGTCAAACAGGCCGGCCTCCCCGAATTTCGCTTCGGTGATGTGCTCCGCGACGCGCACTGGCTCCAGGCCGCCCGTCAGGACGCCCGACGCCTGCTCCTGGGAGACGCCTCCCGATGACTTCCTCCTCCCCGCTCTACGCCCAGGTGGCCCTGGATGTGCCCCTCTTCACCGCGCTCTCCTACCGCGTGCCCGAGCACCTGCGCGACCACATCGCGCCGGGCCAGCTCGTCCAGGTCCCCTTCCGCAACCGCTCCAAAACCGGCCTCATCGTCGCCCTGAGCACCGAGCTCGACGACCCGACGCTGGCCCCCAAAATCCGCGACCTCTACGACCTGGTCGACCCCGAGCCCCTGCTCTCCCCCCACGACGTGCGCTTCCTCTCCTTTGTCGCCGACTACTACCTCTCGCCAATCGGCGAAGTCGTCCGCCTGGCAATTCCCTCGGCGGTGCGCGTGGAGGGCATTAAGCACTACCGCCGCCTGCCCGAAGATCAGCGCACCCCGGCCCCCAACGCCCCCCAGACCCCGCTCTCCCTGGAGCTGGCCGGAGCCCTGGCCTCCTTAAGCGACACCGAGCCCACCCCGGTGGCCGCCCTGCGCGAGTCCCACGCCGAACTCACCTACCACCGCCTCGCCGAACTCGAACTCCGCGGCCTGGTCGAGGTCACCTACCAGGAATCGGCCTCCCTCAAGCCCAAAACCGAGCGCTACTTCAAGCTCCTCCCTCGCCCCCGGGGCACCCTCACCGGCCGTCTGGGCGCCAACCAACTCCAGATCCTCAAACTTCTCGACGGCATGCCCTCGCTCTCCCTACCCGAGATCCGCGAGCATATCGCCAGCCCCTACTCCAGCCTCAAGGCCCTGGAGGAGCGCGGCCTGATCGAATCCTGGGAAGAAGAGGTCTACCGCGATCCCTTCGCCGACGCCCCGGTGGAGCCCGCCCCCTCGTTCGAACTCACCCTGCCCCAGCAACGCGCCGTCGACGCCGTGGCCCGCGCCCGCCAGGCCGGCCGCTTCGAGGGCTTCGTCCTCCACGGGGTCACCGGCAGCGGCAAAACCGAAACCTACGTCCGCATCATCCGCGACACCCTGGCCGCCGGCCGCCGCGCCCTGGTGCTCCTCCCCGAAATCGCCCTGACCCCACAGTTCGTCGGCGTCTTCCGCTCCCACTTCGGAGAGCGCATCGCCGTGCTCCACTCCGGCCTGACCGCCGCCCAGAAATTCGATCAATGGCGCCAGATCCGCCGCGATGAGGTCGACATCGTCATCGGCGCCCGCTCCGCGCTCTTTGCCCCCATCAACGACCTGGGCGTCATCGTCGTCGACGAAGAACACGACCCCAGCTTCAAGCAGGAAGAGGGCACCCGCTACAACGCCCGCGACATGGCCCTGGTGCGCGGCAAACTCGCCAGGGCCCAGGTCATCCTGGGCAGCGCCACCCCCATCCTGGAGTCCTTCTACAACGCTCGCCAGGGCCGCCTGACCTACCTGGCAATGCCCGAGCGCGTGGCCGCCCGCGCGCTCCCCCCGGTCGATATCGTCGACATGCGCCGCGGCCCCCACAACCCCACCGCCGGCCCCTCCTCCCTGCTCTCCACTCGCCTGCTCGGCGCCCTGGACGACACCCTCCACGACCAGAAGCAGGCCATCCTCTTTCTCAACCGCCGCGGCTTCTCCCCCTGCGTCGTCTGCGAGGCCTGCGGCCACGTCTTTCACTGCCCCCACTGCGACGTCTCCCTGACCTACCATCGCCGCATGGAGGCCCTGCGCTGCCACCACTGCGACTTCTCGCTGCGCATGCCCGAATCCTGCCCCGAATGCCTGCACACCGGCATCGACCGCAAGGGCGTGGGCACCGAGCAGCTCGAAGCCCACCTGCGCGAACTCTACCCCCGCGCCCGCGTCGCCCGCCTGGACCGCGACACCGGCGCCGGCCCCCGACTCCAACAGCTCCTGACCAGCTTCCGCCGCCGCGAGATCGACATCCTGGTCGGCACCCAGATGGTCACCAAAGGCCACGACTTCCCCGACGTCACCCTGGTCGGCGTGGTCCTGGCCGACATGAGCTTAAACTTCCCCGACTTCCGCGCCGCCGAGCGCACCTTCCAGCTCTTGACCCAGGTCGCCGGACGCGCCGGACGCGCCGACAGCCCCGGAAAGGTCATCATCCAGACCTACACCCCGGAGCACTACAGCCTGCTCACCGCCCGCGAACACGACTTTGAGAGCTTCGCCGAGCGCGAACTCGCCCAGCGCCAGGCCATGGGCTACCCGCCCTTCGGACACCTCATCGCCCTGAAATTCGAAGGCGCCAACGAAGGCGCCACCGTCCAGGCCACCCGCAACTACGCCACCGCCGCCCGCCGTCTCCTGCGCACCGAGCGCGCCTTCGGAGACGCCGTCTCCATGCTCGGCCCGGCCATGGCCCCGATCGCCCGCATCAAAAACCGATCCCGCTGGCAGCTCCTGCTCAAAGCCGCCGACCGCGCCCTACTGCGCCGCTTCACCATCCGCACCCTGGAGCTGGCCGGCCACTTCGACGCCGGACAGCCCCACCACCGAAACGTCCGCATCATCATCGACGTCGACCCCCTCAACATGCTCTGAGCCACCCCGAGCCCCGCGATGTCCCAGGCCGCCCTCATCCGTCGCACCCCTCACCCTCATACCCGCGACTCCCTCGCCAGCGAGCTGCGCGCCCTCGGCCTGACCCCGGGCATGAACCTCTTGGTGCACTGCTCCATGCGCCGCATCGGCTTCATCGTCGGCGGCGCCCAGACCCTGCTCCTGGCCCTCCTCGACGCCATCGGCCCTCAGGGCACCCTGATGGTCCCCACCCACACCTCCTTCAACACCGACCCGGCCCGCTGGGAAAACCCTCCCGTCCCCGCCGACTGGGTTCAAACCATCCGCGACCACACCCCCGCTTTCGACCCCCAACGCACCCCCTCCAACCTCATGGGCCAGCTCGCCGAACTGGTACGCACCTGCCCCGACGCCCGCCGCAGCCCCCACCCGGTGGGCTCCTTTGCCGCGCTGGGCCCGGCCGCCGCCACGCTCGTCGACCACCACCCCCTCCTCCACGAGTTCGGCGAAACCTCCCCCCTGGCTCGCCACTACGATCTCGACGGCCACGTGCTCCTGCTGGGCGTTGGCCACGAGCGCAACACCTCGCTGCACCTGGCCGAACACCGCGCCGACTTCCCCGCCAAATCCACCATCTCCGAGGGCTGCGCCATGCTCGTCGACGGCCAGCGCGCCTGGGTCTCCTACCCGATGCTGGCCCTGGACACCGACGACTTCCCGCGTCTGGGCCGCGACTTCGAAGCCGCCCACGCCTCCCCTACCCTCCACATCGCGACGATCGGCGGCGCCACCGCGCGCCTCATCCACCAACCCACCCTGGTCGACTTCGCCACCGACTGGATGGAGCTCCACCGTCACCCCGACGAGGACTGAGCCCCGGCGCCTCTCCCTCCCGCCGCACTCCTCACCAGGTTCTACCAATCAACATACCCCAA